>ONPL01000038.1 GCA_900319705.1 uncultured Pseudomonadota bacterium
AAATTCAAACAACAAGTAATATTTTGGAATTTAAAGTCTGTTTGATGAATAGATTATTGTTAACAAGGATATAATCAATACATAATTACAACAGAGCCATAATTTTTTACTGCTCTGGAATATTTTTTTCACTACCTGAAATATTTTTTTCTTCCAATGTATTTGTTATTTTGATTAAATTATAAACAAATGGATTAGAAATAAAACAAATCAAACTCCGGTTAAAACGTGAAGTGTTACGCAAATATATTTTAAAACAGTATAAAATATATACAGATTGTTTTAAATATAATCATGCGGGCAGGTTTTAAAATTTTTTTTACGAATTTTGTTGTTAAAGCTTAAAAAATCCGTATGATGAAAACCGTGAATTAAATCACGAATTTAAAGGAGAGCATATAATGAAATTTTTAGCTGATTTATTTAAAGGTTACCCGGTTGAACACGTTTCACCTATGACCAAAAAATATTATTTCGAATACGAAAAGCTGGATTTCTAATAAATTTTCAGAAAAGGGAGCGGGTACCGGATCTAATAAAACAACTATAAAGCTGCGGTAATAAAAATAAATAGAAAGCAGCGGATAATGCCGGAACCTGGATGAAGAGATAGCACTTAAAAGAAAGGGATAAACTGCTATGAAATTGATTAATAAATTGTTCGGTGATAACAGCAACAGAGATTTTTCACCTGTAACAAGAAAATATTACTTCGATTATGTAAAGTAGAAACCGGAGTAGTTAAAAGTTTTCCATGCATAACATGTGAAATACAAGAAAGAAAACAGTGATTTAAGATCGGTCCCAGACCGATCTTTTTTCGTCTGCAAATTATAAATCAGAAGATCATCTTTTCTTTTTTCCGCCGTACGACTCAGGGATTTCCATAAAGCGTAAGGCTTTGAAATATCTTAAACCGTATGTCTGTCCATCCGCAAATAATTCAGAAGCCCGCAAGGTCACCGTATTAATCCCGTTCGGTCCCCGGATCTGCATACTGAGCCCGTAGAATTTTACGGAGCCTGATCATGAACAATAAACTGAAAAAATCCCTGTCCTCGCTGCTGATCCTTACTGTCACCTCTGTTCCAGATCACCGCAGTGCCTCTGCTGATCGAATTGATGATGCCGCGGCACAGGGGCGAAGCTATGCAGAAGAACTTAATCAGGGTTTTTCCGATCTGCTCGAGACCGCCCCTGATAAGTACCTTCTTAATCCCGAAGAGTTCAGATCTGAAAAAATGAAGCAGATTTCGGATTTTGACTACAGTGCTGTCACCGGTGCGCACGGGGGTGGGGAACTTGAAATCCGGGCAATGGAGCAGAGAAAACGTCTTAACAGTCCGCAGAGCGGTTCATCAGCTTCCGGTGCATACCGTATTCTTACTGATACCAGAAAAAATTTTTCCGTGCCGGATCTTTCTTCAGATCCGGTTTCACAGCGTGCAAAGGAGGTCTACCGCAGTATTGACGGGGAGGAGGCTCTCAATGTGCTGGGCGACTGCACCAGAAAGGTTACCTACCGGAGCACGGCCGGCACCTCCCATCTTGCCAGACCGGTGGTCTGCAACCGTCTGGTGGATCGATCCTCTGAATGCACAATAGAACATTCTCTTTCTACTGAACCGGTGGTAAGCCTGGTGAAGGGCAGTGCCGGTGACAGGGAGGCTGCCAATTTTCTCAATATCCGCCCCTGTCAGAATGAAAACTGTTTTGAGCTGTGGGTTGGTGCAGAGTACGGTCAGCGCAGCAACTGGTGCGATGCATTTCATGATCATCTGTATATAAAGGTGGATCATCCCGAGGCTATAACCGGAGTATTCCTGTCCTATGTGAAATGGGATGATTATTTTGCCGCATATATCGGACGCAGTGGCCGGGAAAAACTTCTGTTTAATGCAGGTGGCACACTGCCGATCAGGATCCGCAGTGTTACTGATACCGGCAATCTTGAGGCTCAGCAGAGATTTTTGAACGGTGAAACGGTTTATGTAGATCGTATCAACGGGGATAAAATCGTGGTAAGACCGCGCTGTGAGAACAAGGGGGAGGACTGCCGGTTCAACCGCTGCAACTACGGCAAGGAGATCAGACAGGGGGCTACCGCCGACGGAACTGATCTTACTGCAATGTTTACTGAAAGCTCGGCTGACGGTGAACCGATAGTGTTCCATACCGTGACCTCCACCGCCGATACCGGAAACTATCAGGCCCGTCTTAAAATCTACTACGATCCGGCACGGATTGTGCGAACTGATAAATGGAGCCCGGCAGACTGTATTGAGTCGGCAAAGTCTATTGATGAAAAATTCGCGGGAGGATTCTACCGCTGCGAAGAGATGATTCCCGGGGTTTTCAGAGATCCGGCCGGTTCGCAGCTGTGTCTTGATTCCGGCGGGATCCGTCTGTGTGAAGGTGATCTTGAGTCCTCCCTCCCGCTGCAGAATATATCTGCGCTGTGTCAGAAAGTAAAAGTGAATGCTGTAACCACCTATTACCGGACCGAGGATGATCATGAACAGTACCGGCTTGACGGCTGTGCAGACTATCGGGGCCGCTGTGCCTTTATCAGTTCAAAGTGTGTGCCGGGGGCCTCCGACAGTTCCGGTAACTGTTACGATTTTGAGGAAATGTATGACTGCGGGGTTGATTTTGACGATCAGATCCAAAGGGCGGAGGTTACCTACGACTGTAACGGCTCTGTACGCTGCATCGGGGATGAGTGCGCAAAAACTGAATACAGTGCCAGTGACGGATTTGCCAGAGCCTCGGCTCTGCTTAATGCCGCCCAGTTTATGGGTCAGGATCTTGAATGTACCGGGCTTGATCCGAAGGGTAACCCGGTGGGGAATGTGGATGTTCACTGCAGAATATTTGCCGGCACGGCAAAAAACTGCGCTGTTTCCATGAAGGGGCTTGGCGGACTTGAGGTAAACTGCTGTGACTATCCCGGCGGCATAACCCCGTCGGAATATATTTCCGCGCTGCTGGCTCTGCCTAAAATAGATGCAATGATTGCCAGAACCGGACCGGGAAATCCGGTATACGGGGCCTACAATGCGATCCGTACACCGGTCTACAACGGCATAGCCAGGATCACCAATACCCTGAAGGATATTACCCGACCCTTTACCTCCTGGATGGAGAACAACTTCGGGATCACCACTGCCAGTGGTGCGACGGACACTGCATCAAAAGGTATAATGGAATCATTTACCGATATTCTCAAGAGTAAAGCCAGGGAAATTATCAAAAAGATAATTCTGCGCGGTCAGAGTTCTACGCTGGCTCAGAGCGGGGCGGCAGGTGCCGGCGGTACCGCCGCCGCAGTAACGGATGAAATGGAAAAACAGGCCGGCGAGCAGGCGGCGGCGATTGTGGACGGACTCGGCACCGCGCTTTCTGTTGTAGGGTATGTCTATATGGTTTATCAGATCGGCTGCATGGCTTCCCGGATGATCTTTAAGTGCCGCGATGAACAGATTGCGCTGGCCGCATCGAGGGAGCTTGGCAACTGCAGTTATGTTGGACAGTACTGTTCGAAAAAGGTTCTGCACAGCTGTATCCAGAAAACCTATTCATACTGCTGCTACAGTTCTCCGCTTTCCAGAATCATCCAGGAGCAGATCCACCTTCAGCTGGGAAGACCGATCTACGGACTGGATCCGAAACATCCCGACTGCGGCGGGATCGAGGTCGGTGAACTTGAGAAAATCGACTGGGAGCATATAGATCTGTCTGAATGGTCCGCGCTGCTTAAAATAACCGGGAATATGCCGTCCCCTGAAGATCTTAATCCCGACATCCTTACCGGTGCGGGCAGTATGCTCAATATTGATTACAGCTCCGCCCCGGCAGGTGAAACTCAAAGAAAGAATGTGATGGAACGTACGGCTGAACGTATTTTTGATATTGATACGTCAAAGGTCAACCGTGAGGTGAATCTGTCAACGGCGGTTGATCCGGGTGACGGACGGGAACAGCTTCCGCCACGCTGAACATGCGCCCCGGCGGCAAAATATCGGGATCGCCACTAAACAAAAAGCTGCGGATCGGTTATAATGTTCATAAATGTTAAAAACGTCAAATTATGACTTTTTGATAAATGTAATTTGTGCAGTTGAACATAATATATACGGTATTGGTTGCAGCAGTCATAATTCTGATAATTGGATTTTTTCTGCCGGTCCGGACCCGCCAGGTCCCGGTTGAACGGCGGATTGAGTAATGGTATTTGTTTCCGGGTTCTGCCGATGTTTAATGATTTATCCTTTCTGTCCAGTCCGCTGTTTGCGGCTGTTGCCGCCGGACTTATCTGTGTTACCGTTCTTTTTGCTTTTCTTCTGTTCCGGATCCGCAGTCTATCCATGATGCTGGAAATGAGCCGTTATGACGGGGAGCAGCTCGGGGAGGAATGTGAAAAACTGAAAACTGCCGGCCGTGAAACTGACATCCGCTGCCGTCAGCTTGAAATTGAACTTGCCAGAGCAAGAACTGAAATCGAGCAGCAGGATCAGACCATGGATCGTCTCAACGGCAGGATCTCCGATTACGAGAACCGGCTGAGGGAACTGCAGGAGGCAAACCGCCGTGATCTGGTGGAGATTGAAAGTCTGCGCGGGCTCAACCGCGCACTGCAGGAAAAGCAGCAGCAGGAGGAAATCCGGGCAAAACAGATTTATGAAAATTTTCTGGAGAAAATCACCAATGTCACCAGCAGAATTGTAAGCGAAGGCGGCAGGGAACTATACTCAACCAATAAAAACTCCATGGAGAGCATCCTGGCTCCGATGAAGGACAAGATTAATGAATTTCATAAAATGATGAATGAAATCAATGATCAGAATATCGCCCAGCGCACCAGGATCAGTCAGAGCATTGAATCTCTGACCGAGGCTCAGAACAGACTGTACGGTGAAGCTGAAAAACTTGCCAATGCGCTTCATTATGAAAAGAAACAGCAGGGAATGTGGGGTGAACTGGTTCTGCAGGATATTCTGGATACCTGGGGTTTGCGTGAAAATCATGAATATGTCCGGGAATTTGCGGTAAAGCGCAGTGAATCAGCCACCGGTGAGGCCCAGCGTCCTGATTTTGTAATTAATCTTCCGGACCGCCGTCATATTCTGATTGATGCCAAGTGCCCGATCAATGCCTACCGTGAATATGTCAACAGTGATGATCAGACCTTGCGCCGGGATAAACTCAGGGAGCTGGTGACCAATATCAAAGCCAGGATCGATGAGCTGTCAAAAAGAGAATATCACAAAATCAGTACACTCAATTCGCCGGATTTTGTGTTTCTTTTTATTCCGATTGAACCGGCATATATTGCGGCGACCGCACAGGATCCGGATTTGAACATGTACGCCTTCAGCCGCAATATAGCACTGGTGACGCCAAGTACCATTATGGCCGCCATGTTCATAACCAAGCAGATGTGGATTACCGAAAAACAGAATGAAAATGCGGAAAAAGTAAAAAATATACTGATCCCGCTATGCAAAGATCTGGAGAATTTCACCGCCAAATACCGCCAGCTCGGTGATGCCATCTGCCGTCTTCAGGATCGTTATGATGACGGCAGGAAACTGCTTACCGACGGTCGCAGAAACATCAATCAGCAGCGTGAGAATGCTCTGAGCACCTTCTGCGGAACTGCAGACCAGCAGGAGGAGCAGAGGATCGAGGAACAGCCGGAGGTTGTGAAACTTGAAAAGGTTTCATAGTGACCGGTCGAATTTTTAGCAGATGCGGTTACAGCAGTGCCGGTTTCCGGTGTCCTGTCTAACCACGGTCTTGCTATCTGAGCAGTTGAACAGCTAATTCCTTCTACTGCTTCTGACAGTACACGCAGTTCGAACCGGCAAAAACCATGGCGTAGGCTTTGAGCTGTCTGTTCCGGAACTCCAGAGCAGACTTGTACATAAGAACCTGATCTGATGCTTCCTTTATGAGATTCTTAATCCTGGATCCTGTGGCATCAGTTTTGGCTGCGTACTTAAGTTCAAAGAGATAAATGCACTCATTGCTTTCTCCCTTATTGACGGTTACAACCAGATCGGCAAACTTCTCTGCGTCTGCGACTATCCGCAGGGATTTCTGCATTTCAACCAGTAACATGCGCATTGATTTGAGTTTGGTATAGAGCGTCAGATTCAGGGCCATTTCGCTCATGTGGGTAAGTACCTGATTGGTGAAAATGCTGCTTAGAAATTCTGAACTGGATCCTGCAAACGAACCGAGATCATCCTTAACCGCCAGCAATGCCGATATATCCAGGAGTGAATCGGTAAATAAAGTATTCGTTTTCAGACGGATGTCCGCAATGCACTGGGCAAAGAGCTTTGACATGAAAAGATTTGGTATTTTCAGTGCAAGAAAAGAACTGTCAGAAGCTTCTCTATCGATAGTCAGATATCCAAGATAATAGAGCATGGACAGAAGCTGGTCCCAGTTAAATTTTGATTTTTTGTTTAAGTTAATGTTCTCTACAAGTTTATTCAAAACAAAAAGTTTACTTTCCAGGTAGTTTTTTATGACCTCGTCCGTTAGTCCGTCTTCTGCAATATCAAACAGTTGCTGCAGTTTTGAACCGTCCTGGTCTGATGCCGGATCTAAATAATCTTCAGGAGAAAGAAATTTTTGTTTCTGCTGAACTTTTTTCAAATAGTAAAGACACATGGATGAATTGAACACCGTGTGTTCAGACTCCTGACTGAAGCAGTAGCCGTCGTACACCGGCTTCATTCTGGCAATGATTTCATCCACACTGACATCCAGTTGTTCGAGATCTACAAGCTGCGGGATAAGATCCGCAAGTTCCGCTTCGGTAAAGCCTGCATATTCGTTAAAACAGGCTTCTGAGGTAACGTTGAGTGAAATATTGAATCCGGAGGTCAGGGAATCAAGGGATACGGATGATACTCCCGTTATAAACGTTTTGGCAATACAGTCTGAATCTGCAGTCGCAGCTTTTATGGCAGCGTAGAATGCCTTCAGAAAACCGTTATCCCCGGTTATGAAAAGAAATTGTTCAATGTCCTGAGAAAGTAGCTGATTGGCAAAATTGTCATATTCATCAATCATTACATAAAGTCTGCCGATGCTGCCGTAATCATGTCTGAACTTGTTAAAATAACCGCTGGCATACTTTGAATAAGCGGATGCAAAGTTATTAAACAGTGTAACTGCGTCGGATTTATCAAGGTCCTGATAATCAAAACTAAAATCGGGATATCGTATTTTGAAGTTATCAATTCCGTTCGCCACCGCAGAGAAAAAACTGTTCAGCATGGTGCTGCTGCTTTGGGTATTGATTCTGGAAAAATTGAAATTGATAACATGATAGGTATTATGGTCTGCCAGATTTACGGCATAAATTTTCTTTCCTGAGAAGATTTTATCATATCTGTCTTTGTATGAAATATCATAGAAGCACTTGAGCATCTGGATGAAGGTGCTCTTGCCGAAGCGTCTTGGACGAAGAAGAACAGGATATGGAGTCATTCCCTCATCATCAAGTGATTCTATGATGCCGGTTTTATCAACAAATGCCTGTCTTCTGGCGCGAAATTTTTCGTAGGTCACCTGCCCGTACGGGTTGTTCAACTGTTCAACTTTATTTTTGATCATATAATTTTTTCTCTCTAGAATCGAATCATTACGCCGTACTTTGATCCTGCGGTTAATCTGCCAAATTCTGCAGTTTTTCTACATCAATGTAAATAATTTCAACGCCAATACTTAATTTAAAATTGTTTGCAGCAAATATCAACAATAACCAATCTGTTGTTTGGTTATTTTAGACAACATGGAAACTTGTATTCAGACTGTTTTACATTGGTTTACGGTTATAGGAACAGCCGGATTTGTTAAGAGATTTCAGTAAAACAGGATCATAATTTAGATCAGTGAGTTGAACTGATTTGAAAGCTCCAAAAAACAAACTATAATGTTGGAAATACCGGATGTCAGCACTTGGAACCGATCTTCCTGAGTAATCCGGATTCAACCGTGTATTTAAAATTTTTTCTGGGGTCTTTTAGTATGGATTTTATTGTAATTATTCCCGCCAGATACAGCTCCACCAGGCTGCCTGGAAAACCGCTGGTCGATCTCTGCGGTAAAACCATGATTCAGAGGGTTGCAGAGAAAGCTCTGCAGTCAGGAGCCTCCGGTGTAATAGTAGCCACTGATTCCGAACTGGTTGCAAAGGCAGTCAAGCTGCCCGGAGTTGAAGTGGTTATGACTTCAGCGGATCATACATCCGGAACCGAGCGTCTTGCCGAAGTGTGCAGAATCAAAAATTATACCGATGATCAGATTATTGTAAATGTTCAGGGTGATGAACCGCTCATTCCTCCGGTTCTGATCGGTCAGGTTGCAGAGGATCTGGCATCCTGCGATGCTCCGATGGCCACGCTGGCGGTACCGATTGCCGATGAAGAGGAGGTTTTCAATCCTAATGCGGTCAAGGTGGTGGTAAACTGCAACGGGGATGCAATTTATTTCTCCCGTGCCCCGATCCCGTACGAAAGAAACAATTTTGCCGCACAGCCGAAAAAAGCAGACTGCAGTGCACACCTGCGCCATCTCGGTATTTATTCCTACCGTGCCGGTTTCCTGAAAAAATTTGTGGAATGGAAACCTTCAGTACTGGAGGAACTTGAGAAACTTGAACAGCTCAGAACACTGAGCTACGGCGAGAAGATCCATGTATCTGTAGCCCGGGTGAATCCTCCTGCCGGCATTGATACCGATGAAGATCGCCTTAAGGTGATTGAATTTCTGAAACAGCATCCGGAAGCCTAGCAGTTTTTCCAACTGTACAGTGCGAATTGCCGACCCTGACCATACCTTCGTGATTGCTGTCGGGGTTGACTGAATTCTTCTGACCGGCTGCTGCCTGCTGCGGGTGAAAAGTTATCCTAAAGTACGGTCGATCTGCGGCACCGCCTGTGGCAGAACGGAATGGAGCCCTTTTTTTGAATGTTGTAAAACGGACATTACACGGCATAAAATTGGGTATTGACAAAATATCTTCAAAACTATACTATTAGTATCATAATTTGTCTCAGGACAAAAATATCAACATTTCATATTAATCAATTTATCAGGTATAGAGGAGAGAAGATCATGCAGAATATTTCAGCCATCAGTTCAAGACAGTTGTCCGATACTGCTGCGGAATAGTTTTCTGATCGATTTTCTGTTTACTGTTCAGGCCGCCGGCCGGTAGTTTGTGTGATCGTTTAGAAAACACAGGATCTTTATTCTGCAGGGTAGCCTTGCAGAGACTTTTCTTTTCCCCTTCAGTGTTACATCTGTCATTTTATTCTAATTTTTTCTTTATTAATTAACATGCATTGAGCCTTTTGGAACTGCATCAACGGTATCAGTTTAACTGTACCGTGAAGTTCCCGCGGCACAATGCATCACAACAGGATAGATAATTATGAGAACACTGAGCGGGAGTATAAATACCGCAATTGTTTACACAGTAGAGCGCAGTGACGCCCAGATAGACCGTTACGCTGAAAGTCAGATTATAAATCTATGCAGTCTTGAAGCCATGGCGGGTTCAAGGATCAGGATTATGCCGGATGTTCATGCCGGGGTGGTCTGCCCGATCGGTTTTACCTCCACGGTTGCACAAAACATTATGCCGGTGATGATCGGCACTGATGCCGGCTGCGGAGTTACCACCGTAAAAATCACCAGGGGAAGAGCAGACTGGAGAAAACTTGATACGGTAATCCGGGAGCAGATCCCGGCGGGGGCGCAGGTGCGCAGCAGAAGATCCGGATTTGCCGGTGAACTGAATTTTGATGAACTTGTCTGCAGAAAACATATCCGGACGCAGAAGGCAGAACTTGCTCTCGGCACTCTGGGGGGAGGAAATCATTTTATTGAGGTCGAAACTGACGGTGATGATCTTTATCTTACAGTGCATTCGGGCAGCAGATCTGCAGGAAGGGAGCTGTTTGAGCATTATATGGCGGCCGGGAGAAAGGAACTTGCCGCCAGGGGAATTGAAATACCCTACGAACTGACCTGGATTTCAGGTGCACTGAAGGATGATTTTCTTCATGATTTAGCTCTTGTCTGTGAATATGCACGGCACAACCGTGAAATAATTCTGCAGGAAATTATGAAAGGAATGAAATGGAAGGGGGAGAGGTTTATTTCCTGTATTCACAATTATGTTGATGACAGAGCTGAGACGGTCTCTCTGTGCGGTGCTCCGGTGGTACGAAAAGGTGCTGTATCTGCACAGAACGGCGAGACGGTCATTATACCGATCAATATGAGAGACGGTGTAATTATCGGAACCGGACTCGGCAGCTCTGACTGGAACTGCTCCGCACCGCACGGGGCCGGCAGACTGCTTAAACGATCAGATACTGCAGGTCGCATATCCATGGACAGCTACCGGCGCGAAATGAACGGGATCTACTGCAGCTGTATCAGTCGTGAAACACTGGATGAGTCACCGGAGGTATACCGTGGTGTGGAAGAAATCTCCGCGGCGGTTGCCGGTAACGTTAAAGTTGAAAAAATCCTCAGACCGGTCTACTGTTTCAAGGCCGGAGCTTCAGATTAGGAGAGTGAGCATGATTATACAGATAAGTTCAGGGCAGGGACCTGCTGAGTGCGAACTGGCGGTGGGTAAATTTGCTCAAAGCATAATGAAGGAGTTTCCGGGCACCAGGATAATTGAAAGTCATCCCGGCAGACTGCGTGACTGCTTCTGCTCGCTAATGCTCGAATCGGAGGCTGATCTTTCTATTCTGGAAGGAAGTATTCTGTGGATCTGCAGGAGTCCCTTCCGACCGGAGCATAAGAGAAAGAACTGGTTCATAGATGTACATGTGGTTCCCGATGCACAGAAGATCTGTACCGACGGAACAGTACGGTTTGAACGCTTCCACGCCGGCGGATGCGGAGGCCAGAATGTCAACAAGGTTGAAACCGGGGTCAGACTGATCCATGAACCGACCGGGATTACTGTGACTTCAACTGCCGAGCGTACCCAGGAACTCAACCGCAGAGATGCCATGAGAAAACTTCAGGCTGAACTGAGGAAACGTCAGGATGAATCTGACGCAGAAAGAAAGAGCAGCGCCTGGATTATTCACTACCGGCTGGAACGGGGTAATCCGGTAAGAAGTTACGAGGGGCTGCAGTTCAGAAGAAAACAGTAGTGAGCGGATATGGCTGCTTCAGAACCGGAGAATTCTGAAACGTGCCGGCAGGCGGCATATTGAACGGTCTGAACGGAACCTGCCGCTGTGTCGGTGCCGCCGTAAGAAACATATTAAGGACAGAACTGTGGAACTGCCGGTTTAAAACCGGTGCGCGGTTATGTCCTTTTTTGATCACGGTTGTACGTCTTGTTTTGATTAATAATCCGGAATGAAATATCAGCTGGGTTATTAGATTAGACGATGATGAAAGGAGGGAGCTGGAAACAAGTCGGTATTCTTAAGATCTAGAACCTGTAAAAAATTATTTTTACATGCCCAAAAACAGGAAAGACCTCCCGAAGAAGGTCTGCTATAATTACCATTTGTTTGTTTGGAATTCTTTTGTGGATGAATGTCTGTTCAAAAATTGTTTCATCCGATACATGTCTACATTATGGCTCATTCCTGCCGAGAGTCAAGCATTAAAAATAAAAAAATGTAAAAAAAGTTGATCTGAGTAAAATTTTTTTTAATTTTTCTAAAAAAATTTTATTGTTAAAAAAATTTTTAATTTCGGAACCTGAAAAATTATTTTTTTTTCTTAATAAAAAATTTTTTTTACCATTTTTATAACTGCGGCTGACGCAAAAAATTTCCGGATGTCTTCATCATTGAACCATATTTTATGCGGATCTTCAGAGATCAGAAAAAATTATGCATCATAGAAAAAAAGATCTTTGAAAATGTTTTGATATTCAAAAAAATTAATCTTTTAGTTTTTTGATTAATTAAAAAAGATTAATAAATTTTTTTGAAAAAATTTTGAAGAAAAAAATATTTTTTTTGATCTATTAATTTTTTTTTACTGTGTGATGCATAAGGTAAAGTTTTTTTAGATCCGGATGAGCGTGGGCGTAAAACATTGATTTACATCAGTTATATTTCGAACTGTGATTTTAGTACGGGAGCAGTTCGAGCTCTCACAATCAGTTTCAGATATGCTAGAATGATTAAGTTAACGGATCGCAATGCCGGTTGACAACCATGGTGATGTGATATTTCAGTGCGGTTTGCATCTGAATCACTGTTTAAATTTTAATTAATGAGCTAATTTACTATGAAAATTTGTTTGAAGAAGATCCTGCTGGCCGGTGCTGCAGCAGTATTGCTTGCGTCACCGTCATTCGCCTGGACCATCAGGATTAATGGTAACGGGATGAACTATGAAGGTGCCCAGCGC
This sequence comes from uncultured Pseudomonadota bacterium, assembly GCA_900319705.1. GTDB lineage: Bacteria > Pseudomonadota > Gammaproteobacteria > Enterobacterales > Succinivibrionaceae > UBA2804. Next base: position 12,430 of record ONPL01000038.1, read on the forward strand.
GGAAATGAACTTGTCTACAGATCAAAAGGTAAGATTATCGGCGTGTCCAGAGTGCTCGGCGGTGAAATTGAATACCGTGACGGAAAAGGCAAGATCGTGGGCTTTGCCAAGAAAAGCGGTAACGAATGGGTGTTCCGTGACGACAGAGGTAAAATCATCGGAACAGCGGTAAAACTTGGTAAAGAGCTGATCTATAAGAATGCCAACAGTTCAATTCTCGGAACTGCAGTGGTTTTCGGCTCAACAACTGAATACAGAAGCAGCAACAATGCTCCAATCGGCAAGGCCGATACCGATATCATGCCGCTGCGTCCGATCCCGCTGGAACGTGCTGTTTACGGCAGTGCTCCTGCTAAACCGGCTCCGAAACCTGCGCCGAAGCCTTCTTCAAGTAATCCGTCAAGAAATGCTCCTCATCATCACAAGGATCATTTCCCTTTGAGACAACCTGGTTTATTTGATCTGTATTTAGATCCTCACAGAAGGTAATTCTGATTGAGGTAGTTTAAATCAGTCGAACAGACGGAATTCCCGGCTCTATTTTGCTGTCATCACATGCCTGGTCCAGTTCGGGCATGTGCACAGGCAAACGCCTGATCTCATTATAAATTTTCAATTTTCTGTCTTTCCCGTGTTTTTTGCGGCTCATTCATTTCTGTCTTGTCATGCTTTGAGTGCGCTGATGATCCCAGTCTAGAGATTTAGCGGCGGCCCGGATATCATACTATTTACTCGATGTGTTAGAATTGTGATGGTTAATGCTCTTAACAGCTGACGGTTAGATTTGCTGATCCGGTAGGCTGTTTCCGCGATTTGTTTGTTTACTACTGTTTCTCTAAATGAGTTCTACACTATGTATAAAAATTGTTTGAAAAAGTTATTACTGGCAGGAGCGGTTGCCGCATTTTCGGTATCACAGTGCTTCGCCTGGACCATTAAGATTACAACCGGCGGTATGACTTATGAAGGAGCACCTCTGGGCAATGAGGTTGTATACAGATCAAAAGGTAAGATTATCGGTTCATCCAGAGTGCTGGGCAATGAGATTGAATATCGGGACGGCAAAGGTCTGATTGTCGGTTCGGTAAGAAAAATCGGTAATGAATGGTCATTCCGCGACGGCAGGGGAAAAATCATCGGCTCGGCGGTAAAGCTGGGTAATGTGCTTACCTATAAAAACGGGGGCGGTACGGTGATCGGAACCTCCGTTCTGTCAGGTTCGAATACTGAATACCGCAACAACAGCAATTTACCAATAGGAAAGGCTGATACTGACACCATGCCTCTGCGTCCGATCCCGCTGGAGAAGGCGCTGTCCGCCAGTACCTCCAGCCTTACCCTGGTGGAGGGGCTGGATCTCACCATGGCCGCGGCAAAGGCCGGACTTAGAGCAGGTGACATAATTATCGGTTATGAAGGTGTTAAGCAGACAACTCTTGATCAGGCTGATCCTGATCCCAAGGTGATGCAGCTCAGTTCCGCCAGCCTGATCCGCAAGTATGAAAACAAGGCGGATGTGGCGCTGGTGTTCTACCGCCCGGCTCCGGATGAGAAAAATACCGCCAGGGGAAAAGTCTATAAGACCGGTCCTCTGCCTGCCGGAAAGAGGGGATTCCGCTACAGAACCTTTGCCAGCTACGGTAGTTTTACCGCTGCCGGTTCCGCCGAGTATGTCGCCCAGATCAGAAAACTCTATGAGGCCGGTAATTTCGAAGTTCCGCCGATCAGCCTGCCGGATGAAAATTCAGCTCAGAAAGATCCGAGAACTGTTTCCGGCGCCACCCAGGAGTTCAGAGAGGAAATGGTTAACGGTAAAGCCGAGATCGGCTGGTTCTGGATTGACAACAGTTCAAGAAAGCTGCTGAATGCCCAGCAGGTGGATAAACGTGCACACTAGTAGGGCGGTGTATTTCTTCATTTGATTACAGGACCGGCACTGCCGGTCTTTTTTGTAACCGGACTGCACAAATATACTGATTGATGTATTTTTGTGTGTCTGCTGTAGCAGTACCGCTCCAATCATATACAGACGGTATGATTTTTGGGTTATAATTGATCTGTTGTTATAAATTAGCTTAAAAATATAAGGAGACACTGATGACCAAAATTTACAATTCGATCCTCGATCTGGTCGGTCATACCCCGCTGCTTAAACTGAATAAATTCATGAGCAGCAGAAAGCTTGAAGCTGAAATCATTGCAAAGCTGGAGTACTTCAATCCTGCCGGTTCCGTCAAGGATCGCGTTGCTCTTGAAATGATTGAGGATGCGGAAAAAAGCGGCAGACTCACCAGAGATTCTGTAATTATCGAACCTACCTCCGGAAATACCGGTGTCGGTCTTGCCATGGTTGCCGCCTCCCGCGGATACAGGATCATTATTACCATGCCGGATACCATGAGTATTGAAAGAAGAAACTTCCTCAAGGCTTTCGGTGCCGAACTGAAATTGACTCCGGGATCTCTGGGTATGAAGGGTGCCATTGATGCTGCCGAGGAGCTTGCAAAATCCATTCCGAACAGCTTCATTCCTGGTCAGTTTGTAAATCCTGCCAATGCAGCGGCTCACCGTAAAACCACCGGTCCGGAAATCTGGGAGGATCTCGACGGAAAGGTTGATATCGTGGTTGCAGGCGTAGGCACCGGCGGTACACTTTCAGGTGTGGGTGAATATCTTAAATCCAAAAATCCTGCCATCAGAGTGGTGGCGGTTGAACCTGCCTCTTCTCCGGTACTTTCACAGGGCAGAGGCGGTCCGCATCAGATCCAGGGGATCGGTGCCGGCTTTATTCCGGAAACTCTCAATACTGATATCTATGATGAGGTTATTGCCGTGGAAAATGATGATGCGTACGCCACCGGCCGCGAGTTTACCCGTACTGAGGGCGTTCTTACCGGTATTTCCTCCGGTGCCGCTCTTTACGCTGCGGTGCTGCTGGCACAGCGCCCTGAGAATAAAGGTAAAAAGATTGTTGTCATCATGCCTGACAGCGGCGACAGATATCTTTCAACCCCTCTGTTCAACTAGTTTCACAGATTTCTGAACGACTCTATACGGGACTGGGCAGTTTCAGTTCCGTTCTGACCGGCGGATTTTTAAGATCCTGCCGGTTTTTCTGTTTAACCGAAATGGTGTTTGAATTTTTTTGGTAATTTCCTGGTTTAATTTTTGCTGTGCAGCTAAAGACTGCTGTAGCTCCGGGGCGGCTGTGTTTTTTGTTAACCGGGATCGAGAACTGCATAAATATTTTGGTACTTACAGGATCCGGTCATATAATCATTGATAGAGATTTGGTTCATCAGTGCTTTTCGGCAGGAGGTCGTATGAAAAAAATATTTTTCTTTTCACTGCTTTCTTTGATCCTTTCGGCAGGTGCCGCTGACGGGCATATGATTTCCGACGGCAACGGCGGATTTTTTACCGCTGACGGCGCTCATGTCATCAGTGACGGGAATGGCGGTTTTTACATGCCTAACGGAGATCATGTGAGAAGTGACGGTAATAACGGCTTTTATACCCCAAAAGGAGATCATTTTATTTCTGACGGGCAGGGCGGTCTGATGGATCCTGACGGCGGTCATTACTCCAGCGACGGGCAGGGCGGATTTTTTATGCCCGACGGCACTCATGTTATAGATGACGGCGGAAACGGATTTTTTGTAGAGTAGTCTGCTCAAGCCGGCCGTGACAGTTTGGCAACAGGTGAATTGAACTTCATTTCTGTTGTTAACCTGTGGACGGAAAAACTGTACATATGCTTCCGGTCTGCCTGACGGTCGTCTGTGCCGGACCTTGACATCTGCTTTGTCAGATGTTTGATTGTTGTCGCAGAGCTCCGGAATGAAGCTGTTCAAACGCTCTGTTGAACTGCAATAATCCCTGAATGTGCAGCTTCTTTTTCGGGTCGGTTGTGTCTGATTTACGAAGATGTAAACAGTGACGGAATGTTTTTTTTCTGATCCGGATTGCAGGATTACGGGGCGGTGATTTGATCCAGCTTGCACAGTTCTCTGCTGAACTGACCAAGATTGTCAACGGTAATTGTATCAAAAATATCTGTTTCGATTTCCATCAGCGGTAAAAACCGTTTCAGGCTGATGAGGTATTCACCGAGAACCTTTTTACTGTAAAAACAGTCGCCGATGCTGGCACAGTAAAGACTGAAAATCAGTAAACGCTCCATAATAACCTTTGATGCTATTTAAGATTGTTTAAAATCAACAATCCAGCCTTTTCTTTTTTCAATAAGGTTTAACTTTTTATAGGAAA
>ONPL01000153.1 GCA_900319705.1 uncultured Pseudomonadota bacterium
GTCTCTAGTAGGCAATTTAAAAGGTTTATGGAGATATAGAGTTGGAGATTACCGTATAATTTGTCAAATTAAAAATGACCAACTAATCATATTAGTTACTGATGTTGCTCATAGAAAACACGTTTATAAGAAAAAGAACTAGACCTTTAGTGAAAACTGACGAAGTTTTGTATGTTTGTAGTCTTCAACTCTGTCTTTTATCTGTTGCAACATTTTTACCTAAAAAATTTAGGAATTTATTTACCTTTCTCTTTGTCTAGCTGTGCCAGACTTCTATCGATGAACGCTCTTTCTTCTTTGGTAAATCCGTTTTCGTCAACTTCTTCTGGAATGTCGCAATCAAAACCTAAAATAGACTGTTTTCTGATGCAATCCTTAACCCACATATTGATAGCCATACTTGGATTCGTTATCCCTATGTCTTTACACATCAATGTGAATATTTTCTTGTCGTTACTGTCTAAACTTACTGTTAATTTTGTTGTAGCACACTGCCATAACTTCTATTTTGGTTGCAACAGTTTCATATCTGGCCAATAACTCTTTCAAATATTTCTTTTGATTTTCCCTTCTTGATTGAGCAACTTTCTCTTTCGTATTCTGCTCTACTAACATAGTTGTGCAGGTCGAATATAGATCGATATTATTGAATGTCTGAATATTTTGTTTTTGAATGTAAATATACAGTTTTGTTAAGTTGTAATAACTTATGTATTCTGTCGCTTCATAAAATTTATCTGCGGTTACTATGCGGTTTTCTACAAAAAGGGCGCAAAGTTTTTGATACTTATCACTGATATATTTAAGTTCTTCTTCCAAAGATGAAAAAGCATTTTCAGGAAAATCATCAAAAAAGGAATTGTACTCTTTATCCTTAATTTTATTTTCAACAAAAAAAGTCATATAAGAGGAGTCTTCGTCTATTTTTCCCTTTCTCAGCACTGCTTTTTTCAACGTATAACTTACATTCAAAGAGGAGTATTCGTTTATTTCCCGAATACTGGTATCTATTACGCTTTTAAACTGCTTTGCAATATTTAAACTGGTTGAATAGAATTCGGATCATCTGTAAAAATCCTAGAAACTCCCTCGAATTATTTGAAACTGGCGGAAATGCCCTGCTTATTGAACTAATGTGCGGACGTCCGGTTGAATGTTCGTCTGCTTTGACCGTCAGGTCTTTAGCTGATCAAAGTACAACATAAAGGAGTTGAACATGGTGTTTTGTGCGGTCTGTCAGTTTTTGAGGAAAGATTTGAATTATTCTTGATATCCATAGATATTTCGGCCAAAATAAGATTGTATCGAATTTTAGCCGGAGGGTTTGTCCATGAGGTACATAAAGCGTTCGCTTGAAAAAAACATTCTGGATCTCAGTGAAGACTATAGCTGCATTCTGCTGATCGGACCAAGACAAGTCGGCAAAACAACTATGCTGGAACATTTGATGGAGGGGACAGACCGTAACCGGGTATCGCTTGACAATGTTGAAAACCGCAGACTTGCGAAAAAAGATCCGGAACTTTTTCTGGAACTGCATCCGGCCCCTATATTGATCGATGAGGTTCAATATGCCCCGGAACTGTTCTCCTGCATCAAGATCCGGGTTGACAACGGAGCGCCGCCCGGCTCTTTCTGGCTGACAGGTTCCCAGTCTTTTAATCTTATGCGGCTCGCGCAGGAATCTCTTGCCGGAAGGACTGCAGTCATCCATATGTCAGCGCTGTCGCAGTCTGAAATGTACGGGGACGGGCAGACAGCCCCGCTTTCTTTAACTCTTGATCAACTTAACGAACGGAAAGAACATCTTGCCCCCTGCAACGCGATCGGCATCTATGAAAGGATCTGGAACGGAGCAATGCCAGGGCACAGAAGCGGAAAATACAAAGATCGTGATGTGTTCTACAGCTCCTATGTGCAGACCTACATCAACCGTGATGTTGCAGATATGCTCCCCGGTGTAGATCAGCTTCTTTTTTCTGATTTCATCAGAGCTGCGGCATGTCGTGCCGGTCAGATGCTGAATGTTCATGACATCGCCCGGGATGTCGGAGTGTCGGATGATACTGCAAAAAGATGGCTGCAGGTGCTCGAAAAGTCGGAGGTTGTTTTCTACCTCAGACCATACTCCAACAATCTTTTGAAGCGCACGGTAAAGACCCCGAAAATGTATTTTTTTGACACCGGACTTGTGGCGTATCTTACAAAATATTCCAGTCCTGAGATCCTCATGAACGGAGCTATCAACGGAGCCATTCTGGAAAACTATACCGTTGCGGAAATAAGGAAGACCTGGCATAACAGCGCTAAAGAGTGTCTGCTTCACTATTACCGGGATAAAGATTCCAACGAAATCGACATGGTCATTGAGGCAGACGGTGAGCTTCACCCGCTGGAAATAAAAAAAAGCTCCAATCCCGGTACAGAGCTTACGTCGGTATTCAAAGTTCTGAATAACAGCTCCCTTCCAAGAGGAACCGGTGCGATCCTTTGTCTGAGGGAGGAACTGTCTGCGATTGACCGGCAAACTTATATTCTACCAATCTGGATGATCTGAGAATTTTATTGTTATGCCTGTAGGGATATTTGAACTTTATAGTAGCGTGTTTCAGACTGCGTAAGAAAATAATGTGGGGGAAAAACAAGATCATAATTTGCGCTGTTCTGATTTGGTACCGCCTGGGGGTTAAATGAAGGGTGTTAGCCGAAAAAGTCTATGATCTCTCCATCAGGAAATGTTTTGATCAGTTTGACTAATTTATTTCTGGAATCATAGGTTAGCGATATTTTTTCCGGCCTGATGACGCCGTGGAGATAATGATCTGTTTTCCCGTCATCGGAAACAACAGGTATACGGTTGATAAGCATTCTGCAATCGTTTCGATTCATGCCTTTTTTCATGTTAAGAACCGTATCGAATAACTGGTAATTTTCTACGATTTCACTGCAGTATCCTTTCTGACCTATTGTAAGAGAATGTGGATTGTCATCCCAGCCAACTGCGATTGAAAACTCTGTGTGATAGTATGAACCGTGTACCTCTACAAATGAATCCCGACCAAAAATAGATAGGAATTTTTTCTCTGTTCTCGGCCAAATTTTTTCCTTTCCAAGATATATTTCGCAGTATCGTTCTCTAATGTCGTCGATAAATGTGACAGAAATCAGTTTGCGATCTATGTACTCAAGTTGAACATGTGGATTTTGATAGTCTTCTGATTCAAAGACTGGTAGTTCCCGTTCTGAACCAAATTCCTTTTTCATGATTTTCCACATTTCCTTCTGTTCTGTGCCGAAAACAAAAGGTCCAACGGAAACGTTGGGGTTTAGAAATAATTTTTTCATCGAAAATCCTTCAGTCTCAAAATTTTTCAGATTGGCAAACTGTTATCTTTCTTAAATTAAGATAACAAACCATTATAAACCGGAAATGTTCTTGAGTTCTGTTATATCCATATCAAAATGATGGAATATCTACTGTCCAGTGATTAATCGCAGAGTGGAGATTAGAAATTCTGTATGAAAAAATTGAACGGAAGAGTCTTTGGTTCTCGCTGTCAACTCAGCGGCTGAAAGCCTGCATCTGATACGCAGAATTATGAAATTTGCCCGCCGCTGAATTTTTTACTTCAAGAAACCTGAAGTGATGTCATTTTTGAAATATTTGGTTTAATCGGCGTAGTTCTGAATGATGCACAGTCTCGACAGACCTAAAGCCACTATAATCATAGATGTGAGTGTCACAGAATAAACCAGTCCGAAAAATAATGGTATTGCAGCGGATATGAAGGAGCACAGTGCAAACATTATGATCAGAACATTGGATATTCGAAGAATAATGTCGAGAATCCTTTTTTGAGAAGCTTTTTCAATTTTTACAATTTTTATTACTGAAATGTTCAGAATGTAGGCTGCGATGGATGCAATGATGATGTTGAAGTATATTCCGAACTCGTTTGCTGTAATATACAGATTGATATGTTCAACCAGAATACAGAACAGAACCAGCATAAGTGAGTATGCAACAACAGCAGGTAAAAGAGATTTTTTTTGTTCGTTTATTGCTAAATCAGTCATAATATTTCCTCAGAAATTTTTTTTATAATATTTTTTCGATTCA
>ONPL01000117.1 GCA_900319705.1 uncultured Pseudomonadota bacterium
ATATTAGCCGGTGTAAGGTGTTTCTCCGCTGACAGAGAAACGTTCCAAGTCTAATACTAGCATAATCATCACCTTACCCCTTCCGTTACAAGCGTTTTTTTTGCCGAATACCTCACAAAATTATATCAAAAGTGTTGAATTTTAATAGGAGGGAGGGAGAATCGTATAAAAGAGTGTAGTAGCTCGACTTTAAATAATAATGACAATGAATGATAATAATATTGGATCACTGATTGCCCATTTGATGTCAGATATTAAGAAAAAGCGCTAAAGCGGCCGTTATTACGGCTGACAGTATTTTCCAAAAGGGCTGCTTTTTCTGACGTCATTTCAAGATCCTTCAGGCAGGCTTTTCTGCGCTGCTTAAAATGCCGAATATTGCCTGCATCGGCGAAATAAGGCAGGTTTGGGACAATCAATACGACTTATCACCGCCCGGGAATGCCGCTGCTCAAGTTTTTTCAGGCACGGTTTCCCATGACTATGAGCGTCATTATTAGAGAGCGGGATTATTGCAACTGTTTTCTTCAAACATGAACGCACAGGAAGCATGGTTATGAACACAGACTCGCTACATCGGAAAAGAAAACACTTTTCGCTACACGCTGTCTTCATGAAGACAGCGACGGCAGAATTTATGCGGCTGCGGATTCGCCGGATTACCGCCCTGCTCCTTGTTGCGGTAATAGCTAATATCCTGCTCTCTTTCAGCGCCGGCGCCGCCGAAGGCAAAGCAAAGGTTGTGCGGGTCGGCTGGTTTGATTCAGGCTACAGCTACAAGGATCAGTTCGCGCGCCGCCGGGGCATTGCCTACGACTACCAGCAAAGAATCGCCGCCCACACCGGCTGGGTCTATGAATATGTAGAAGGCAGTTGGTCCAATCTGTTTCAGATGCTGATGAACGGGGAGATCGATCTTTTGAGCGACGTCTCCTATGTCAAGGAACGCGAAGAACATATGCTATTCAGCAATCTGCCCATGGGAACTGAATCGTACTACTCCTTCGTCATTCCTGAAAATTCCTCCATCGTCCCGGATGACCTGAGTTCTTATAACGGAAAGCATGTCGGAGTCAACAAGAGCAGCATCCAGTCCGGGATGCTGAGGGACTGGGCCGCAAGAAACGGGGTTGACATAAATATCGAATATATCACCAATACCGGAGACGAGGCCGTTGACAGACTGAAACGGGGAGAACTGGACATCCTGGTTGCTCTGGACGGCTACGGCGCTCGGTATCAAATTGAGCCCGTCAACAAGATTGGCTCCTCCGATTTCTTTTTTGCCGTTAACAAAAAACGCCCCGATATCCTGAATGAACTGAACAAAGCCATGTTGGCCATTCATGACGAGGATCCCCTCTATAACCAACGGTTGACTGACGAATACCTGCTCCTTACCAAAACAAATGCCTATGTCTCCCCGGATCTTGAAGCCTGGCTCGCCAAACACGACACCATCACCATCGGGTATGTGGATAATTTCCTGCCCTTCTGCTCCCGGGACAAGAAGACCGGAGAACTTACCGGAGCCCTGAAGGACTATCTGGAAGCAGCCGCGACACGGCTTAAAAATGCCAGTATTCACTTTGAAACCATCCCCTTTGCCTCGACGGAGGATGCTCTGGCGGCTCTGAAACGTGGTGAAGTGGACAGCATATTTCCCATTAATATCAGCTATGATGACGGGGAGAAACATGGGATGTTTCCCATTTCCCCGCTTGTTAACACAGAAATGACGCTTCTTGTCAGGCCTGACACCCCGATAATTGGTATGCCGAACATGAATCTTAACGTGGCCATCAACACCGGCAACACCAGTTACGAAAATTTTATCAAGGACAGAGCCCCGAACTGGAATATAAAAAGCTGCTCCCCGGTGGAAGAGTGCTTTCGCATGGTAAAGAAAGGCGAAGCAGACAGCCTTGTTCTCCCCAGTTACCGGCTGAATCAGTTCGAGGAAATGACCGATAACTACGGCCTCGTGCATATGCACACCAACCAAACCATGGGCATGTCCTTTGCCGTAAGAAGAGATACTCCGGAGCTTTATGCCGTGCTCAGCAAATTAGTTCATCTGGTATCCGCTGATGGTATGCAGTATGCCATAGCCAGCTATGCGTACCGCAACCACAAGATATCGGTAATGGAAGTGCTGAAAAATCACTGGATCACCGTGATTATCTTCATTGTTTCCATATTTTCAGTAATCCAGTTTCTGCTGATTCAAAAACTGCGCGCCGAACGCAAGATCAATGAACAGCAGCAGAAACTGATATCGGTTACCCAGATCGCCTACAGGGATCCCCTTACCGGAGTAAAAAGCAAAAATGCATATTATGAAGCCTGCAAGCAGATGGATGAACGCATTTCAGGCACGGAAGAGCCTGCATTTGCCGCAGTATTGTTTGACATCAACAATCTTAAACTCGTTAACGATACTCAGGGACACAACGCCGGCGATACCTATATCAGGAAAGCAACTCACATTATTTGCCAGTACTTCAGTCACAGCCAGGTTTTTCGCATCGGCGGGGATGAATTTGTGGCCATACTGGAACGCGTTGATTATGAACGCCGGGAAGAAATCTTCAGAGAATTCGACCTGATGATGAAGCATCACGCCGAAAAAGGAGATTTAGCCGTTGCCTTCGGATATTCCTGCTTTGATCCGAAAACCGACAAAAACATTAAAGCGGTGATAGAACGCGCCGACAACAATATGTATAAGAACAAAAAGCTTTTGAAGAGCAAAATGAAGGGGGGATTGCCGGGGGCTTAACCAAAACACGCAAAAATTCCGTCAGTCTGTTATGCCCCGCATGAGTTTTTCAAGTTCGGTAAAGCTTCCTTATTTTTTTGAGAAGGCATGCTGTCATATCCGGCCTTCTCATAACTCCATTCCCTCACGCCTCCATTCCTTCTCAATAACGGAACCCGCTGCTCTTCCTGTTCATTTGCGCCTCTTTCTCCATAAACAAAAAATACGGATTTTAGGAACAATAATTCTTATGCCGCCAACATCCTGCATTGTAGAGACAGACATATCAGGAAAACGGGTGATTTTTCCGATAATTGAGGGCATTCTTTTCAGACGCTGACCTACAATACAGTTTATACTTAATTTCTTCAGCCGGCTGTCAACGAGCGCTCTGATATTACTCAGCGGCAGCATGTGGCTGGATCTCCACAGATTTAACAACTCAATGGTCTGCTCTTTTTCATTAACAGTTCCGTTGCGAATTATTTCACCGGCTTTGTTTATCTGTTTTTTGCTTATTTTGTTTATCTGTTTTTTGCTTATTTTCTTATACGACAGAATAAAATAATCAGACGTCACATGATTGTATCATTAATCAGTACTGAAATTTTGAGTTATACGGCGTTGCACTTAGTTCTTAAACAGTTCCGGTGGTATAAATCCTGGACAGAGAATAATTCTGCCGGATCCCCCAAAAAAAATAACCATGATTACCCCGGCAAAAGTAATGAGCGGATCTACAGGGTGACTGTGACAGCGGTCACATTATTGTAATCCGTTCTGTGAGCCCGTATCCCTGCTTAAAATGATTATTACAGCGGTAATGATGTTGCTGATTATAAAAAATTCAGGCGTTAAATCAGTCGGTTATCATGGTTTAGAAAGTTTTTATAAATCATTTACCATTTTTCTTCTCCTGAATACACCATAGTTCCGGGTTTAAAAATCCAAAATCACAATCAACCTTCTGCGCCGGCTGTATTTTAAACATACAGCTCTTTGGATAAGATATTTCACAACGGTGACCTTTTGGTCAGGCTTCGGTAAATACATTCTTTACCTTCAGTAACAATAACAACTTGCAGCAGGTGCTGTTTATGAAAAGAAAATTAATGATCCCGCTCTGTCTTACGGTGATGATGCCGTTTTCCACCGCGTCATATGCCGCGTTTGAAAACACGATATTCGGGAAGGTTGCACTCCGGCACAATCTTGAGCCGGAACTGCTGTACGCGGTGGCTCTGGCTGAATCCGGCTACAGCGCGGATCCGGGATCCGGAAAAATCGCACCGCATCCATTTGCCATCAGATCTGACCATGCGGTCTATCCTTCAACGATAGAGGAGGCACGGCAGGAGCTTAGGCGGGAGCTTCTTCACAGTGACAGTATTGATGTAGGGATTATGCAGATCAACACCCGCTGGAACAGAAACCTGTTTCGTGACCATGAACAGCTGCTGGAGCCTGAAACAAATCTGGAACTTGGAGCACAGATCCTCCGCAGGGTGCTGGATGATCGCCGCTACAGCGAACTTGAAGTGCGGATTGGTCACTATCACAGCTTTACTGATGAGAAGCAGATCCGCAGCTACGGCAGATATGTTATGGAAATTTACCGTGGATTGAAACAGCTGCATCCGGAGGATATTACATCCGCAGAATTTGCAACCGCGGCTGCTGTTTCGGTGCAGGAGCCGGTTGAGAGCGCACCTGTGCACGATCCGGCATTACCGGCTGAAAACATGACTGAAGAGGACCGTGCGGCTGTAACCGGCAAAGAGCCGGACAGTGCCGCCGGCCAGGAAATCCCGGTTCAGAACGAAACCTCCGGACAGCAGGAGAGCGGTGAAGTCACGGTTCAGGAAAACTCTGCTGAGGGTGCCGGTGACCTCATAATTTCAGCGGCGGAACCGGCAGAAGCCGACGGCGGAGAGCCGGCATCCCCCGCCGGCACCGGATCTGCAGATGATAATCAAGCTGCAGATTTGAAGCAGCGGGGGCAGAGCGCGGATGCATCTCTGCAGACTGCAGAACAGGAGTTTTCCGCCGGAGGATCTGTTCTGAATACCGGTGCACCAGATACCGGTGAAAAAAGAAACACCGCAGAACTGACTGCAGTTTCTGAGCCGGAGGCGGCAGATGGAACGGAGGATCTTTTGAGCCGGACCATGGATGGCGGAATTTCGAAGCCTGAAGATCATGAACATTCTTCCGGGCATGAAGAGCCGCCGTCACCCGGTGCCTATCTTGAACAGCTGAAGGCCCGTCTTGCCGAGACCGGAGCGCAGGTGGGGGATTGAACTGCGCAGTTTTAAGATTATTTATGTGACTTTGCTTAAAAAACGGAATAAAAACAGTGCATCCGGACGGATTTTATGTATAACAGATTATAGGAGTCGGGAATGAAGTGACATTTGCAGACATACGGACGACCGCTTCCGGTTAAGAGCAGCCGTCACCGCCAGGTTAATCCGCGCAAAAAACAATCAATCGGCAGTTTTATCTTAAGGGTATTGCATTATGAATGAAACAGACAACCACGGACAGAGCAGGATCCCGTATCATCAAAACAGTTACATCTATCACACCGCCAGTCTCGACTCCGCAGTCAGAGCTCACAATCTGATGTTCTGGCACGAGGCGGTAAAAGGGGATTATGCCAATCTTGAGCAGTTCTGCTATATGAACAGACTTTCCAGACCGGTGCAGGAAATGCTCCGCAGTCTGACCAAATCACAGATTTCCAGACTGGTCAATCCGGTAATGCTTGATTTCAGGCTTGATTTTACCAGCTCCATTGATGCTGTTACCGGGATAGATCTTGACCGGCTTAAAAAGGATATCAGCCGCAGGGAGAAGGAACTTGAGAATGCCGCCTACGGTCAGAGGGATCTGGACCGTGACAGCCGGTTGCGGATTGATATCGGCCGGGACAACATCAGAATTCAGAAAAAACGGGGACGCCGGCCGGCCTCATCTCAGAACCTGGAGGTAGATCTCAGCGCAGAACCCTCCGAGTTTATCACTGATTACGATCGTGCCCGGGACAACGGCAACGTCTGCGAACTGGATCTTAAACGCCTGATTAATGTCGAAACACCGAAGCGTGAACTCGGGGTTGAATATGTCGGCAACCGGGTGGATATTGAAGCAGTGTTTCATGAGCTGGGGCGCAGCTGTACCGCCCATCCGCTTTCAGAAATGCTGCAAGCCGGATTCAATCTGCTGACCTGTGATCAGGATGCACTGTTCATGTCCTACAGTCAGTTCAATAAATTTCTGATCCTGCTTACAGTCAGGCAGGCGGTGGCTGAATTTCCGCTGGAGATCTTCCGTCTCGGACTCGATCTTGAAACCGCCAGAATAATCGCCTGTCTGCCCTATGACAAACTGATGCTTCTTGCCAGATCCAATGATGTCCGACTGAAACTGCGCTTTGACAGCGCTTTCCTGGAGGATTACCTGAAGTTTATTATCGAACTCGACCGCAGCGGGGAAATCCGCTCCAACAGGGAGATCTTCGATTTACTTACACTGTTCGAACGCCAGATTGGTTTTAATGAAGGTGACTGGCAGCAGCTGCAGCCGGCGCTGAAACGGGAGGATGAAACCAACAGGATCTATGAGGGACTGGCGGAGACGGAGCAGTTTGAGCCTCTGGCCCGGAAGAAGACCTACAAGGAGTGTGTTAAGCTGCTGGATCATGACGGGATCCCGGCACTGATGCACCGGGATCCGCTGCCGGATCCGGAACATCCCGGACAGACGGTGGATCAGCCGGATCTGCTGTTATATCTGCGCAAGCAGGAATATCAGCATGTAACACCGGAACATGAACAGCGCCTGCGGTTCTTTGTGCTCAACGGATTCACCCCGGGACAGATCAAACTGGACGGCCGGGTCAGTGACAAAATACTGCGGAGGATTACCCGGGAGATTAAACTTGAATATCCGAACTGGTACGGCAACCTGAATGACTATATTACCGCCCACCGCAAATCCTTTGTGATGGGAAGCTATAAGCTGGATGAACTGCACAAGGTGGTTGTTGACGGGATTTATATCTGGATGCGCACGGCAGCCCGGGGCTTCCGCTTCAACCGGCTTGACTATGCGACGGTGCTGTTTAATTTCTATATGCTGTATCTGGAACATTTCAGTTACGGGGCGGACAATTCCCAGGTGCACCGGCTGACCGCCCGTGATATCCACCGCAGACTGTGCGTGGTTGATCTCGCCGACGGGGAGATGTCCCGCTGCAGCAGGTGCAGAACCTACTACTACCGTCCGCGGATAAAGGAGTTTAAATGTCCGTTCTGCCGGGCAAGGGAGCGTCTGTTCGAGACCAGGTGATTTCTGTTCAAATATTTTGCATGCCGGCGGCACTGTGCGCCATGCGCGGTGCGGCTTCGACATAATCCGGTTTGCACCGCTGACCGGAAGGTCGGTCTGTTGCCGGCGTACCTCCGGATGAGTATTAAAATGCCCGCATTATCCGCCGGCAGATCTTAGCGAAATAAATCCGGCGGTTTGCCCTGTAACCAATCACCTGAACCGGGAGGAAAACCTGCATGGAACGAAAACTGCCCCTTGATACCGAGTTTTCAAGGGAGGAGCTTGCCGAACTGTTTGACAAAAACAACCGCACCGTCAGATATCAGCTGCCGCTGGTAAGAAGGATCAGACTGCGGGATGACTCACTGAGCAAAATGAAGGCGGTGGATGAGCTGATCGACTGGGAAATGGAGCAGATCCTGCTTGAAGGGCAGTTCTCGGTGGACGAGTTCTACGAAACCGTGGAGAGTGAATGTCCGGATCCGCGCACACGGCCCTTTGTGGGCTGCTACAGCTACTATGAAAAGAAGACCCGCAAGGCGCATATCTACTGGTACCGGCCCCGTCCTTTCAAACATCCGGTAACCGGAAAGCAGCTGGTTTACGGCCATAACATCAACAAGGGCGCCAATTATGCCTATAATTCCCGGCCGTTTAAAAAATTCCCCCTGTGGGTGCAGGAGACGGTTTCCTATCTGGAGGAGCGCAATGCGAGAAAACGCCGGCGGGTTGAAATACTGCAGAAACTGCGGGCTCTGCTCAAACAGTACCGCGGTGTCATCGAAAAGGAATATTACTAGCCTGCCTGAACAGGAGAATTTTATGTGTGACAGCAGAATTATTATCAGCAAGGATCAACACCGGCTATATTTCAACATTGCAGATCGGGAGCTTCTCAGCCTGCCTCAGTTCTGTCATCGTTTCCGGCTGAACATCATTAAGGCGGCACAGCGGATGCTGGGGGGAATGACGCTGGTGCAGGCGCTTTTCAGTACCGGCAACTGTCTTGAGCCGGACACCGGCGGGGACGGGGAAACATCCTCGGTTTCAGATTGTGACAGTCTGGCGCAGCTGTGCCGGAGGGTTGCCGGGATATCCTATCAGACGGTCAAAAGCAGGATCCGCTGCGGCTGGGATCTTCCGGATGCCTTCGGTCTTCCCGGTAAACCTCTTTCAGATCTCAGGTTCAGATGGGAAAACTACGAGGTGATAACCATATCTTCCGACAATCCGGCGGTGTTCAGCGAGCGTAAACTGGGTCTCGCTTTAAATAATTAATAAATAAACGACCGCCGACCGCAGCCGGTGCGGAAAGTATCAGTTCACGGCCGTTCCGGTCTCCGGCCCCGGAGGAGCTCAGCGTCGGACAGCTGGCGCTGCTTGCCGGAGTGAGTTATCAGACCGCCTACTACCGGCTGCATCACAACTGGAGCCGGGGCGAAATTCTCCAGGGAAGAAAAGATCGCAAGCCCGGCTCCGGCACCAAATAAAGATCAATTATTCACACGGAAATACCATGAAATCCAGCATTATCCATTTGACCTTCAGTCTCCTGTGCGCCGCCTCAGCTGGCGGTGCCTGTTTTCTTGCAGCTCATAACATGGAGCAGACCGCTTCATTGAACCGGGAGCTTGATGATTACCGGAAACTGGTGCAGAAGTTAAAAGAGCGCAGTGATTCAGACTGCTCATCCCTGATTGATGCCGACAGCTTTCTGTTCCGCAGGGCGGTGGGGAGAATTATCTCCGAGTATGTGGAGGAGCAGAAAATGCTGGAAACCGCAGGCAGGCTGGAGCAGTGGAGGGATGCACCGGCACAGAGTTCGGAACATTACTACGGTTCCGCTGATGCTGAAATAGTGCTTTATGTTTTTTCCGATCTCTCCTGCCCGCACTGCGCATCCATGTTTCCGGTCCTGAAGGATTATGCAGATCGAAGCGGAGGTTCGGTCGCACTGGTGTTCCGGCATTTTCCGCTGCGCATGCACGGCAGCCGGGCGGTGGAGCAGGCGCTGTTTGCCGAGTGTATTGCCAGGATCGGAGGAAACCGCGAATTCTGGTTTGCCCTCGGCGAACTGTTCAGTGCAGAAAGTGAAAGAGCGGTTGCCGGCAGTCTCAATCTTGATTTCACCAGAATTTCCGACTGTATCAGAGATCGTGAAACTGCCGCGAACGTGGTAAGAGATGTTGCGGAAGGGGAGAAACTCAATATCAGCAGTACCCCGGCAGTGGTGGTGCTGGATCGGATCCACAATGTCAGGGTAACACTGGAAAACATCAGCTCCGCAGGTGATATTACCGCGGCGGTCTCCCGGATCAAAACCGGCCTCGATCACCCAACCGCGGTTGCGGAATGATATTAGGAACGCACCCTCGCGCCGCGCCGTTCATAATCATCATTGAATCCGTTTTTTCCACCCGTTTGTTCAATTTGCGCAAACTTGTGCTGCCGCAACGTTGTATTCTTAGCCTCAAAGCTTTATGATCCAATTATGTCAGATAACTTTGCTGCAGAAGAGGATTGGATCATGCTGAAGACGATTGGTGTAGGAACCGAAGTTTTTCATAAAATGATCGAGGAAAACAAATACTACGTGGACAAAACTGCGCTTCTGCGCACTGTTTTCAAAGAGAACGGCTCCGAAGTACTGCTGATAACCAGACCGCGCAGATTCGGCAAAACCCTGACCATGTCGACTTTTCACGATTTTCTTGCT
>ONPL01000118.1 GCA_900319705.1 uncultured Pseudomonadota bacterium
TGGCTCAAGTACTAAACTGAATGAAGATTTATTATTGCCGGTAACTTTGATATTCTGTGAATTAACAGTAATAACACCCTTAGCAACAGTAGCATTTTTAACATAAGTAGAACCGGTTGCATCAACAGCTTGTTTGAGATTCCAACCGCGAGCACCTTTTGATAAGAAATCAGTAGCAGCTTTTGAACCATTGCAATTTGACAAAGAACCCATATCAAAGTAGCATAATTCAACCTGCTGTTTTAATGGACCAGCTGCAGTTGTAACTTCAGTGAATTTTGCACGAGCAGTGTATTTTGAGTATGCTGGCAGAGCGATTGCAGCTAAGATACCGATAATTGCGATAACAATCATTAATTCGATTAATGTAAAACCATTCTTTTTCATAGAAAGCTTCCTTACTTAAATTTAAACAAAATCCGTTTGTTTTTGGATATTTCTATCCTTTAACGCTGACTATAGTAGCACAAATTTTATCAAACGCAATACCTTTTTATAACAAATAGTGATCTACTTCACTAAAATAATATCATTTACTCTTTTTGCCTGTTGTTTTATATATTTTTTACAGATAAAAACTTCACCGTTCGAGAAAACATCCCACACTACACATGAGTTAATCAGGTATCAAACCTTCCTGTTCAATTAAAATCATATTCCATAACAACAAGGCAAACAATCTACTACCTTATTATTAGCAATCTCCTACTGTTGTGACATACAGACTGCTCACAACCATTACATCCTGCTGTAGGGATTATGCCAAACAGCCGTCATAAAACAGAATTAAAAAGCCGGAAACCATATCAAACGGTATTCCGGCACATTGACAGAATTATCATCCGTCAAAAATCAGCAAATATTTCACCCGACATTGCAGGTAACCACTTTACTTCTGAAATCTCATGGATAAATCTACAGCTCTTACATTCTTGGTAATAGCACCAACAGAGATGAAGTCAACACCGGTATCCGCATAGGTTCTGATAGTATCAAGATTAACATTTCCGGATATTTCCAGTTTGAGTTTCCCTGCATTCATTTTGGCAGCTTCGTACATCATCGGAAGCTCGAAATTATCAAGCATCACAATATCAGCACCTACATTCATGGCTGTTTTAAGTTCCTCCAGGTTTTCCACTTCCACTTCAACCTTCTTACCCGGATTGAGTCTTCTAGCCTCAGCCACGGCATTCTCGATCCCGCCGCAGGCCATGATGTGGTTTTCCTTAATCAGATAGGCATCAAACAGTCCGATGCGGTGATTGTGACCGCCTCCGACGGTTACCGCATACTTAAGAAGGTTTCTCAGGCCGGGTATGGTTTTTCTTGTATCAAGCAGACGACACTGCGAGCCTTCAAGTTTAGCGGCATACTTTGAAACCTCGGTTGCAACGCCTGATAAAGTCTGAACAAAATTCAAACAGGTTCTTTCGGCAGTCAGGATTTCACGGGACGGTCCTGATACTGTAAACAGTTTTCCGTTAGGAGCAACTCTGTCACCCTCTTTGGCATGCCAGGTGATTTCCACGTTGCCGCCGAGCTGTCTGAAAACCTCGTTAACACATTCAGTACCGCAGAAGACACAGTCCTCTCTAGTTATAACAGTAGCCACACTTTTCTGCTCTGCCGGGATCAGCTGAGCGGTAATATCCAGTGAAGCATCCAGCTTTCCGCCGAGATCTTCCTTTAGCGCATCACTTACAATTCTTGCAATATCCTGTTGTAATCTGTTTTCCATTTCTTTACCTCTGACACAGACTTTAAATTTCAAAAACTCTGCCTATTATACCAAATCAAAAAAGATATTCGATAAACCGATTACATACTGTTACGGTACCGACCGCATATATATCAGGCCAAGGTCCACCTGCAGGTCAGACTACTCTGAGATAATTCAGCCGGTTCTATAATTCCGATCTCTAATTCTAATAAAGAAACCCGAATCAAACTGATCCGGGCTGATAAAACTAACACACTACACGCGAACAGATGCGTAACAGTTACTTCATCCGACTGGTGATATCAACAGCACGCGATGCAATCGCACCTGTAGATTCCCTGACCTCAACAGCCTTTTGATTAAGCTGTTTGGAAGTCTCGGTAATACGCTGGATATTCTGAGAAAGTTCGTTGGATGTTGCAGTCTGCTGTTCAGTTGCCGTTGCGATCTGAATAATCTCCTGGTTAACATCGAGGATCTTGGCGGTAATATCATTAAGAGTATCCTGCAGTTTTTCGGCTGAAGCGGCAACCTCATCCATCTGGAATACGGTTGACTCAATGGAGAGACTGGCAGTTCTTGCGTCATTCTGCACATTTGAAATCATTTCACTAATCTCGGTTGTGGACTGGGCAGTTCTTACCGCCAGAGATCTAACTTCATCGGCAACCACCGCAAATCCGCGTCCGTGTTCTCCGGCACGGGCAGCCTCAATAGCCGCGTTTAACGCCAGCAGATTGGTCTGTGAGGCGATTTCCTGAATAGTGGAAATAATGGAATCAATCTTCTGGGTCTGTTCACTAAGTTTTACAATGATCTGAGCATCTTCCTTGGTTTTCTTGCTGTGACTTCTGATATTGGAAACAGTGGAATGAACCACATTCATACCGTCATTGGCGAGATTTCTGGCATCATCGGACTTGGCGGCGGCATTGTTGCAGCTTTTGGCAATTTCCACCGATGTTGCTGTCATTTCCTCAGCCGACGCAGATGCGGTTATAACCTTGGACAGCACATCTTCAGATGAAGAGGTAATGGCATTATTGGCGTTTTGCTGAAAATCCACCGCTTCATTCAGGATCCCTACCAGTTCATTCTCGTCGGCAGTAGCAGCTGCTTTAAACTTATTAAACAAAGCATTGAGGACTTCCGATGATTCTGAATCATCAAACAGCTGTTCAGTACTGCCCTCCTCGATCTTACGCTCAGCCCCGGCCAGCAGAGATCTTGGACATACAACAGCGCCGGAAAGTTTATACGAGGCAAACAGCAGTCCGGCCAGAAGCAGGACGGAAACAACCAGCATAACAACAACCGCAGCCTTCGCTCCGGACAGTAACGCCCAGACAGACACGGCAACCGCAGCAACAGCAGCTGCGCACAGCAGTAAAACCAAATTCTTCAAGGTAACCTCACTTACAAATCCAAAAACCAATAATGAAGGCATAAAACCGGGAAAGGGATCAACACAGCATTCAAATATATTCGCAGTCTATAACGCTTATACCCCTGATTTCATGATAACACCTGAATATACAGATTTCTGTAATTTATAGTAATAAAGTTAATACCATCACAATATATTTCTTATAACTTGATCGCGATCTCAGAACAATAAAAGCACTGTAGAATCAAAGAATTAACATAAAGATCAGCCGCTGCATAAATTAACGCTTCAAAAATGAAACAGAGCATATGAAACAAAAGTCCCGGACCTTAAAGCAGGATCCGGAACTTCTTAAATAGATAGCATGAAACAAACCGGGAAAACATTGCGTCAGCTTTCCGGATAAAAGAGAGTTATTGATTGTCCTTTTTCAGTTGCTCATACAGTTCATCAAGTTTAGCTTTAACTTCCGGTTTGTCATAGGAATCAAAATTGATGCTGAACAGAACATAAAGCCGATCGGCCAGTTCTCTGATCTCATATACCTTGAAAGTACTGCAGTCACTCATGACAAAAACTTCACCGTTCTGTTTGGAGTCTTTGCACAGCAGCGTTTTGGCCAGTCCTGCCCGGTAATCATCCCTTTTCTGCTCCTTTTCTTCCGGATATTCAGCCATATTAACGGTAATAGAGGTTCGGAGCGACAGATTCTCAACCAGAAAGGAGGATTTTTCCCCGGACAGTCTGTTTTCAATCCATCCTTCATATGGATTGTCAATATAATTTTTTTCAAGGAATGCCAGTGCCTCCTTTTCGAATTCAGCATCAGCAGGAAGACTGTCACCAATGAGATAAACCTGCAGATAGGTGGCGGGAGTTTTTTTGCCTTCATCTTGCTCTAGCTGTCTGGCGTAGATATTCTGACGCGCACTGCCAATCTTACAGTTTTTCACGGTAAAATTTTTATTATCCTTTTCAAAAACAGGCCGGTCACATCCCATAAGTTCGGACATATGGGCAACTTCAGATGTCACATCCCTGTATTCAACTTTGGAAATTGAAAGCACAAGACCGGCACTGCTGTTTATTTCAGCGTAATTGTTATCAAATTTCATCAGTTCCCAGTCTGATGCCCGGCAGCAGAAAATACCTGACAGCATCAAAGCAGCTAAAAAACAAATTTTTTTCATAAACCAACTCACATCAGTTAAAACAAACAATCTTTCTATCAGCCGAGCTGACACCACAAATTCTTCATGGTGTACAGCCACGGCAGTTTTCACTTCTCAACTCAGAAAAATGCACTGTGAAGCATCTTGAGACCGGTCAGGATCATCATGATCCCGAAGAGACGTTTTAAAAGTACCGGATCAATCCGACGGTTGATCATTACACCAACCGGCGCCGTCAGTGCCGAAAAAGGAACGATACACCCAACAATCATGAAACTGATCTTGCCGACAAAAAGCAGGTTATGCTCGATCTGCGGAGTCTGCGAAAAAATAAGAGTACTTACAGCTCCGGGCAGACAGATAATCAAACCGATGGCCGACGCAGTTCCGATAGCCCTTCTGGCAGGAAAATTACAGGATGTCAGGAGCGGAACGGTAAGTGTACCGCCTCCAATCCCGAGCATCACTGAGAAAAAAGAAACAAACATAGCCATGGCACTCTGACCTGCGGTTCCGGGAAGAGAATCCCTCAATGGCGGGGCCTTGGCACGAAAAAGCATATTCAGACTTGTGGTAATAATAATGATGCCGAAAAGGACGCTCAGCCAGAGTCCGCCGTAGAATGCAGACACCACAGTTCCGCTGATAACTCCAAGAATGAGGATTGGCAGCCAGCGTTTTAAAAGTTGCAGATCCATATTTCCCCTGCGGTAGTGAGAAATACAGGAAGATAACGTTGTCGGGATCATACATCCCAGTGAGGTTGCTGTTGCCACGGTTATCGCCAGCTGCGGATCCATCCCGATATAACTCTTAAGCAGAAAGAACAGCACCGGAACAAAAATGATCCCTCCCCCGACACCAAGCAACCCGTCAAGAAAACCGGCAACACAGCCTGCAACCGCAAGCGCAGCAATTATACCAAGCATATAAGTTCTCCTTTATTAGTAAGGCAGGGGATCATAATTGACAGCAAGATTGAACTGAAAATTACAATTTCTTTATTTCCGCATTTGCGGCCATTTTTCTTTTCGGATCTATTCTTTCAGCCTCTACCTCCTGTTTTTCCTCCCTGTGGTTGGAAAACAGATCAAGAAAGAGGAAATAAACAGCGTAAAGAATAAAACAGGAACTTACCGCATCCTTAAGAGCTTCCGCCAGAACCTGCAGCGTCGAATTGCCGATGGATAAGATCATTTGGCTAAGCAGCAGATTGTAGATGAAAGTAATCACGAAAATCGAGACACCGAAGCCGAGCATCGGCAGGAAGTTTTTAAAAGAAAATGCAGCCTTGAAGGATAAACCGTACATATTGAGTTTCTTGTTCTGCAGATCTTCGTAACACAGAGTGCAGAAATACGGAACAAGCCAGAAATAACTGGTCACCAGCAGAAACAGCAGAAAAAAAATCATCAGGCTGATCATCAGCTGCTGAATAAGAACCAGCACAGAATTGAGTTCAACTCCAGGAAACAGATCTGCCAGAAGGGAAAGATCAGCAGGATTGGAACTTAACTTTGTAAAGGCCCCCTCCAGCTGTTTGAGCTGCTCCGGAGAGGTAAGCCTTGAAATAACCAGTTTCAGCTGTTCGATATTTTCCGGATTGAAAAATCCCTTGTAATATAAGAAACACATGGAAGCAGCCAGGGCGGCAACACTGCCGATTAACATGAAGGTGCAGGATTTAAGCAGTCTGGACATGTACGGAGCTTTAAAACCGGCATAAAAGCTGATCAGATGCTCCTGTTTGCGGCGGTAGCTGTTTAGATTAAGGATTACCGTGCCGAAAATACAGAAATACATAACATACAGCAGGTACATGAGCGGCATACTCATAATAAAAAGATCGATACATGCAGTGATGCAGAAAACACTGGCCACATTCAGTGCAAACAGTTTCGGAGCCCTGGCTATCTCTTTGAATGCCAGCGTGACCCACTCAACCGACTGATCAACTGTTACCCTATTCATTTCCGGATTAAAAATCATGAAATTCGTAAACGCTCCATAATAACCATTGATGCTAATTAAGATTGTTTAAAATCAACAATCCACCCTTTTCTTTTTTCAATAAGACTTAACTTTTTATAGGAAATACTACTTGAAATAATATTTCCATCTATATCTTTAACAAGGTAGGAGCCACTCTGTCTCCGACCGTATATAAATCCTGTCTGATTGTTTATCCTGACTTTATCAAACAGTCTGAATCCGTGAATC
>ONPL01000003.1 GCA_900319705.1 uncultured Pseudomonadota bacterium
AAAAGAGAATGTCCTCCGAGATTTGGACGCGCAGGGCGTTTTTACGACTACTTATCGGCTTATCGATACCGGAAACCCCATGTACGTCAATATGAAGATCACAAGGATGAGGGGCGGAAACCGCATCATTCTGGGCATCAGCATTATTGATTCGCAGATGCAACAGCGAGAGCAGTATGAGGAATTGCGGAGGGAACGGGAGAGCATGGTAAGGGTTATGGCTCTTTCCGACGGTTACCTCACCCTGTTCACGATCGATCCCAAAACAGGAAAGTACATTGAATACAGCTCCTCGGATGATTTTGACAGTCTTGGTGCGAAGAAAGACGGCAATGATTTCTTCGGACAGGCATATGTTGACGCATTTACTTATTGCTACGAAGAGGACAGACAACGTTTTCAGGAACAGGTCACGCAGGAAAATGTCCTGCGCGTCATCCGAGAGCGTGGAAATTTCAGCATTGACTACCGTCTCATTATTAGAGGCAAGCCCAGACCCGTTACGCTTAAGGCCGCCCTATTCAAAGAGGGCGGGGTGGAAAAGCTGGTCGTTGGTGTTCGAGCCTGGAAAGATAGACAGATAGAAGTCTGAAATAAGAACAGAATCACAGAGTAAAAATACGAGTGTTATTCTGTGATGGATACGAAGCACATAGCGAGAGCGTCTCCTCCAAATGACGGAGGAGGCGCTCTTTTTCTGTCTTGGGTTCGCTATCAATTAAAGGTGCACCCAGAAGGGTGCAAAATCGGCCCTTTTGGGTGCAAAATGTGATTGTATCAAAAAGCCTCTCAATGGCGAGGTGCTGATTACCATTATGGCTTCCCTCGCCCAGCAGGAATCTCAGTCCTTAAGCCAGAATGTCAAGCTGGGACTTCAGTACCGTTACCAGCAAATCTGATCATAGATCCGGTTCAGGCTGAAACCGTAAAGCGCATCTACCGGGAATATCTGGAAGGCTACAGCATGGACAAAATCAAGGCCGGACTTGAGCGGGACGGCATTCTGACCGGAGCGGGCAAGACCAGATGGCACACCTCGACCATCAACAAAATCCTCCGTAACGAGAAGTACATCGGTGATGCCCTGCTTCAGAAAACCTACACCACCGATTTTCTCAGCAAGACCAGAGTCAAAAACAACGGCATCGTACCGCAGTATTATGTGGAAGGTAACCATGAAGCCATCATTCCAAAAGACATCTATCTCAGAGTTCAGAATGAGCTTGTACGCAGACGCAGGGTTACAACAACATCGAGTGGCAGGAAATGCTCCTTCAGCGGTCACCATGTCTTTTCCCAGATGGTTTTCTGCGGTGAGTGCGGTGAATTGTTCCGCCGGGTGCACTGGAACAACAGAGGCGTAAAATCAATCGTCTGGAGATGCCTGAGCCGACTCAAACCCACCGGTCTTGAGTGCCACGCCAGAACTGTGAATGAGGAAGCCTTAAAGGCAGCATGTCTCTCTGCATTCAACAAACTTCTCGATAAGCAGGAAGGTTTTCAAAAACAGCTGGAAGAGAACGTTCGCGCCGTTATGACGATTGACGAATCCTCCGGAGTAATGAGTGTCTCGGCAATTGACGATGAGCTTGCTAAACTTCAGAAACAACTCATTCAGTGCGTTGAGGCCAGGAAGGACTACAAGGAAATTGCCGACAGAATTCTTAAACTCAGAGACATGAGGCAAAAAACCAACTTTGACGATTCTGCCCGTGAAGAGTACGTCACCAGAATCAATGACATTTTAGACTTCATCAGAAAGCAAAGCTCTGAACTGACCGTGTTTGATGAGGCTCTGACCAGATGCTGGGTGAAGCGGATAGTAATCTATGGCGACAAGTACACGATTGAATTCAAGTCGGGGATTAGCGTGGATATCCAATCATAGCCGACAATCAGACATCATCTTAAGAAAGAGTGACGAGCATATACCGCCGCTCTTTTTTTTATGCCGGAAAAGAGTTAAAGCCACCTGACAGCAATTCCACAGTTTCAGAGCCATTTTTGGGTTGGGTGTTCAGAACTGCTATTGCCAAAAAGCAGTTCAGCACACTCGACCTCAGAAAAAATGCCTGTTTTTCATACTGTAAATATGTTTCAGCAAACTCATTTTTCAAAGAAATACAGCATAAAATTCATTGTGTAAATTTTATCCACCACCGCTGAAACCGCATGAATACTTGGTTTCTTTAGGCTTTATCACGTGACAGCAGTACAACCGTCTCGACGTGTTCTGTGTTAGAAAACATATCGAATATTGCCCATTTTTTGATCATAAATCCACCTTGACAGAGAATTTTAAAATCTCTTGTTGCTGTTATAGGATTACAAGAAATATACAATATGTTCTTAATTTTGCTTTTTGCAAGGAAAGAACTTATTTCATTTGCTCCTTTTCTGCCCGGATCCAACAGTATGGAATCGTATTTTTCGAAGAGTGTTTGGCAGCTGTTTAGATTTTGAGAAAGATCGTAACGGACAAAATTTACATTCTGAAGTGCGTTTAATTTAGCGTTCTTTTCAGCCTGCTCAACCATTTCTTTGACAATTTCTACGCCGCATACCTGTTGTGCTTTAGTTGCAAGTTGAAGAGAAAAATTACCGATCCCGCAGAAAAGATCCAGTATTTTGTCCGTAGGCTGTGGATTCAGGTATTCAATTGCATGATTAATTATTTCTTTATTGATCTCTTCATTAATTTGAATAAAGTCATTGGGAAGAAATTCATATTTTATGCCGTTTACTCTATATTCAGCATGATCAGCTCCGTAAACCTTTTCAAAGGTTTCATCTGTCTGAAAGTATCCGTTTATTTGATTTGATTCGCAAAACATACGGTACTTATCCAGATCTTCAGGTGAAGGATTTTTCTGAGCGAACCGGATCAACATAAAGATCCCGTTGTCTACGGCAGTTAGTTCTATGTGTCCAATTGAATATTTTATTGAGAGTGAATTTAAGAACCTGCGTACAGGAACTAGTAAATCAGACAAGCATTCTTTAAGTACAGAACACTCGGTAATATCAACAATAGCATGAGAGTTTTTTTGTCTGAAGCCAAGGTGAAGTTCTCCGTTTTTACTGTCAAAGTATGTGGAAAGCCGGCATGTTCTTCTGTAGTGGTAAGGAGATTTGGTGACAATGTCGTCAGGTTCGGAAAGTTTGATATTTACATTTTTGGAGAAGATTTGTTTTAATCCTTCGATTTTTGCACGGATCTGTTTTTCCTGCGGGATAAACTGACAGTTGCAACCTCCGCATTTATCGGCATGGCAGCATTGTTCGCTGCATCTTAATTCTGATTTTTTGTGGTATTTCTGAACAGTAGCTGTTCCTGTTTTTTGGCTTGTCTCTTTTTTTTCTACTCTGACTTCATCTCCGATCATGGTATTTGGAACAAACCACGTCCGGTCATTTTTTTTACCTACACCTATACAGTGTCCGTCCAATGATTCTATTGTCAGATCGAAGTAGCGATCCACCGACTGTTTCTGTGGTTTAAAGAACATTACCATTGTTAATACCGCCTGTTTGTTAATATTACAGTCATAGATTATATTGAGTTTGTTTCTAAAACAAAACAGAGATTTATTCTTTATTGCATGCGGATTTTTATTTTTGAATTGTGCTTATGATCATTCTTTGACTGGTTCATAAACCTAGGTGGTATGGTAGAATGCAGATGCATTATTTTGCAGTTGTTTATTCAAAATTTTAAATTTAGGGATAACTAAATGAAAAAAACTTTAAGTGTTTTATTATTGAGTGCTTTTTTTGCATCTTCTTCTTTTGCTTTAGCTGACGGTTGGGAGTTTTCTGGTAATAATAATGGAAATTTCACTTTTGTGAATGCCAAGGAGGGAAAGACCATAACCTATACATCTGACAAGGCACCTGATGGTGTTACCCTAGATGCTGCAGCAAAAGATACAGCAAATCAGATGAAACAAAAATGCGGTGATGAACCAAAGATTAATTTCAGCGAGGATTCTGCCTCCATTACATGTAATGTTAATGTTAGTGAAAATCTTGTTATGCCTGTAGAAACAATTCTCGGAATTGAGGAAGGTGAGATGCATGTTCTTGTGTTAACAAATGGTGCAACAAAACAGGACGTGGAACAGCTCATGCAGCAGAGCCAGGAAGCAAAATAATTTTTGCGTCTGAACGCTTACGTTAAATTATTCGTGCGCCTCCGTTTTTGTAATGGAGGCGCATTTACGTTTGGTTAAGCGCAAATATGCACCGATTGCTATATGTTTAATGATAGAATAGGGGGAAGTTGTTTAGTGTTGTTGTGTCTGCGTGATATACCTTCGGATCATTCTTAATTACTGGGTTGGATGAAAAATGGCTTTTAAAAGATACGGACTTAGATCTAGAGTAATTGTTTATAACCTGCTGCCTGTGCTGGTTGTTGGTCTGTTCTTTTCCTCTTTCTATATTTTTAACAGATACAACCAGGTGGAACAGGATCTGGTGGAGCATGGAACAAGTATCATAGAACCTTTGACGCTTGCTATCGAAGGTCCGCTTGGAGAGGAACGGCTGGATACGGTAAGGAAAATAGTAAACTATGCGCATCGCAACAATTCTGATCTTGTTGACACTATAGCCGTGTTCGATCTGGCAAGTAATCTCTTTGTTACTTCCCGATATGTACATGATTTTTCTGAATTGAAACAACCGTTTGATAACAAGTTATCTCCGATCACATCTGTTCATTTTCACAATAATTCTATCATTCTGCGAACTCCGATATTTTCGGAAGTTATAGACAATTTTGATGTTGCGCGAATAATTCCAGGTTATTCAAAAATAGAAACAACAGACAGTCCTACCAGGATTGTCGGTTATGTCAGTATGAAACTTAACAAGTCAAAGGCTCTCATGCTTCTGTACCAGGATGCGGTGCTTTC
The DNA here is from genome assembly GCA_900319705.1 of uncultured Pseudomonadota bacterium. Classification (GTDB taxonomy): domain Bacteria; phylum Pseudomonadota; class Gammaproteobacteria; order Enterobacterales; family Succinivibrionaceae; genus UBA2804. Next base: position 4,920 of record ONPL01000003.1, read on the forward strand.
TGTATTTGTTATTCTGATTGGCATGATTTTGGCGTTAATTTTTGCTTTTAATCTGATAAAAGAGGTGGTTGAACCGATTAAACGCATGATTCGTGCAATCGCATACATCAAGGATGGTCAGCTGGATACCCGTATAACCGGAAGTATGCATGGTGAACTGGAAAGACTACGTTCTGGCATCAATGGCATGGCAAAATCCATAGCAGAGTATCACAATGAAATGCAGGAGAGTATTGATCAGTCTACAGCTGACTTGAGAGAAACACTCGAACAGATGGAGATGCAGAATGTTGAACTTGATCTGGCCAAGAAACGAGCCCAGGAGGCGGCTCGGGTGAAAACAGAATTCCTTGCCAACATGTCTCATGAACTTAGAACCCCTCTCAACGGTATTATAGGTTTCTCCAAACAGTTGTATAAGAGTAAACTGACACCGACGCAGCACGAGTATCTTTCCACTATAGAGCGTTCGGCAAAGAATCTGCTGGGTATTATCAATAATATTCTGGACTTTTCAAAACTGGAGGCAGGTAAACTTACTCTTGAAAAAATTCCTTTCAGTATCAGGGACACCGTGAATGAAGTTCTTATGATTATTGCCCCGATTGCTCACGAAAAAGATATAGATGTATCGGCCAAAATTGATTATTCCATACCAGATCTTCTGGTAGGAGATCCTATGCGTCTTCAGCAGGTGCTTACCAATCTTGTTTCCAATGCTGTAAAATTTACTGAAGAGGGTGCTGTAAATGTGACCATGCTTCTAGTTAATCAGCCGACGACTGACAGTAATGAGATCAAAATTGAGATTATTGTAAGGGATACCGGTATTGGTATAAGTCCTTCGCAACAGCAGAAAATATTCAAACCTTTTATTCAGGCCAATAATTCCATATCCAGAACATTCGGAGGAACCGGCCTTGGTCTTGTGATTACACAGAAAATAGTTACAATGATGGGCGGCGGTCTTTCTGTTAAATCCCAGGTAAACAAGGGTTCCGTATTTACCACTACAATCCCGATGAGACTTGCAAATCTTCCGAATGAACGCAACCCGTCCATTTCCGGATTGAAGAACCTTAATGTGCTTCTTGTTGATGACTGCGAATGGGCGAGAGAAACCTATGCCCAGATGATGAAAGACTGGGAGATGAATGTTTATGTGATGGCTTCGGTCGAAGCTGTTAAAAGTATATCAGTAGAACATTTCTTCGCTGTTCTAATAGGTGTTCACAACAGGGAAAACATAGACGAATTCAAAAACAAGCTGGACTCAGTAGATCTAGATGCTCCAATTATTATTTGTTCAAATTCCCATGACAGCGAATTCAACAATTCGCTGAAAAGTCAGAGAGTGTTGGATGTTCTAGTTAAACCTGTTTCAGATGAAAGACTGCTGTCATGTTTCGATAAAATCAAGAACAGCAATGAAGAGCCGGTTGCGGAAAATGTTCAGCTAATAACAAAACTCAACAAAAAGGTTCTAGCGGTGGATGACAATCCGGCCAATCTGAAACTGATCAGCACATTGCTGTCAGAACGGGTAACCAATGTGGACAGTTGCACCAGCGGGGAACAGGCTGTTAATCTGTGCCATATAAATACTTATGATCTAGTATTTATGGATATTCAGATGCCGGTTATGGATGGTATCACTGCATTAAAAATGATCCGCGCCGATGAACTTGGCAAGAATAGAAAAACACCTATAGTGGCTGTAACCGCACTTGCTATTCCTGGAGAAAGAGAACGGCTGATGAATCTTGGTATGAATGAATATATATCAAAGCCTATAGATGAGAATATTCTGATTAAATTGTTGGAAAACTGCAGTAATCTTGGAATAAATAATCAGATACCTGAGCATAAGCGGGATGATGATTTTCTTGAGGTGAGAAATCCACAGATCCGCGATGAGGAACTTGCATTGAAGCATGTGTCCGGTAAAAAGGAACTAGCCAGGGAAATGCTCGAGATGTTTATGGAGTCGGTAATTCCGACTCAGGATGCTATAAGCAAGGCCGGTTCTATTCCTACTGATCAGTTGATTAAAGTTGTACATAAACTGGCAGGAGGTGCTGCATACAGTGGAATGGTTAAAATTCAGAAAATATGCAATATTATTGAAGTAGGACTCCGTGGCGGCCAGACCGTAAGTGACGTGGAACCTGAACTGTATGAACTGGACGATCTGCTGGAACAGGTGAAAAAACAGGCGCCAGAATGGTTGAAACAGCTTGATTAGCATTTATATATTCAGCTCTCGCTTTTTCTGTTGTGGTTATCAACAACCTTCCATAGATCATGTTATATGTAAGGTTGGTTGTCTTCGTTTATATAGCTTAATTCCCGTTTTTGCCCGTTCTTCCCGCAGAAAATATGCAGTTGCCGACATAATATAGCAAAGTTGTTAAGTTCGGATAATCTTTGTTATGTTGTAGTAAAAAACAATGGATTGAATGGCAATTCTTTACTATACTTGTTTTAACGATGGGTAGAACAGTTTGATTTTTGACTGTGGACTGTTTCATTAGTAGTATGTCTAGGAGGCATAAACTTAGCTATAGGAACAGTGGTGTACTGACCTTTCGGAGCAGTGGCTTATAAACCAATCAGGTTTAGACGGTGGATGCCATTGTTTTGATTTGATAAGGGCTTTTGTTGTTTTATGAATGTAGGAGCCGCTGTTCTTCGGCATAGAATTATATGGTGCATTCAGAAAAGCTGATAACATAGATTCCTTCAGCAGACATTATGACGAACAGTGTAGTGCAGTAGTCGGAAACAAGGAAAATTTATTTAATGGTTGCAATTAGAGATACGCACAGTAAGAAAGAGTTTGATTTGGATTTGTGGATTAACAGTCTTAATCATATGAGTGAACACGATCGCAACACAATAAGGGATACTTTTAACTACTGTTCTAAATTATCTAGTGATTTTAATGTCACTCACAGATTGCAGAGCAGAAGCGCCGAAATGATCGGAATACTGCTGACAATCCATATGGATCTTCCAACCCTTCAGGTTGCAATTCTATACAATTATTATACTGAACAACTTCTTTCATTACCCCAGGTTGAAAATGATTTTCCTAAATTAGTTGTGTCCATTATGAAAGGTGCAATCGATATGGAGGCGATTCGTTTTCTGCAGAATATGGGGGACGAAATCACTGATAATCAGATTGACAATGTTCGCCGTATGCTCATTGCAATGGTCGAGGACATCAGAGCTGTTGTTATTAAGCTTTCAGAGCGTATAGCCTATCTGAGAGAAGTTAAAAATGCTGATGAGGAAACTAGAGTTCTTACTGCGAAGGAAATTTCTGCCATATATGCTCCTCTTGCCAACCGCCTAGGGATAGGACAGCTAAAATGGGAACTTGAAGATCTATCTTTCAGGTATCTTCATCCTGACATTTACAAACAGATTGCTAAACAGCTTGATGAAAAAAGAATTGATCGTGAAGAGTATATAAACAACTTTGTTAATGAACTCAAAGAACTGCTCAAAAATGCAAACATCGATGCTGAAGTTTATGGACGGCCGAAACATATTTACAGCATCTGGAGAAAAATGCAGAAGAAGAATCTTGATTTTTCGGAACTCTATGATGTAAGAGCGGTAAGAATAATTACTAAGGAATTGTCTGACTGCTATGCTGCGCTCGGTGTGGTTCATACCCACTGGCATCATATTCCGAAGGAATTTGATGACTACGTTGCGAATCCTAAGCCGAACGGATATCAGTCGATTCACACAGTTGTTCTTGGCAACGGCGGAAAACCGGTGGAGATTCAGATCCGTACAGAAAAAATGCATCAGAATGCGGAACTAGGAGTTGCAGCCCACTGGAAGTACAAAGAAAATAACAAATCCAATGATGCCGCCTATGAGGAGCGCATTGCCTGGCTTAGACATCTGCTGTCCTGGCAGGAGGATATGGTTGAATCAGGAACCTTGGTGGATGAATTTAGAACCCAGGTGTTTGAAGACCGTGTATATCTGTTTACTCCTAAGGGAGATGTTGTTGATTTGCCTGCCGGGGCGACACCTCTTGATATGGCATACAGTATTCATACCAACATCGGACATCGCTGTATCGGTGCCAAGGTAAACGGTAAGATTGTTCCGTTTACCTATCCTCTTCAGACCGGTGAACAGGTGGAGATCCTCACTCAGAAGGAACCTAATCCTAGCAGAGACTGGCTCAATCCGAATAACGGATATTTGAAAACATCGAAGGCTAGATCCAAGGTGGCTGCATGGTTTAAACGTCTTGATCGCGAAAAGAATCTTGTTGCTGGTCGTGAAATATTTGAACGTGAACTTGAACGCAACGGTGTTACTCTTGATAAGGAACACATGCAGAAATATCTTTCCATGGCATGCCAGAGACATAATCTGGTTAATGTTGACGATTTGATGGTGAATATCGGTTCCGGTGTGATAAAGATAAACCAGTTGATTAACTTCCTGGAACTGGGAAACAAAACCGCAGCTGAAGAAGATAAGTCAATTCTGGAAAAATTCGAAAAGAATAACGGTCAGGCGGCTTCGTCAAGTACGGAAAAGGTAAAAAGTTCCAACAATATTATTATCAACGGAGTCGGTAATCTGCTTATTCATCTGTGCAAGAACTGCAGACCTGTGCCGGGAGATGATATTATTGGATTTATTACGCAGGGGCGAGGTATAACCATTCATCGAATGGACTGCACAAAGCTGACAGATCAGAAGAATAAGAATCCAGAGCGAATCGTGGAGGCCTCCTGGGCGGTAAGTTATTCACAGGGTTATACCATAACTGTGAGAATAACAGCTTCAGACAGACCGGGCCTGCTTAGAGATATTACAACTGTGATTGCCAATGAGAGAGTAAATGTTCTCGGTATACAGTCAAAATCCAATGTTAAAACCCAGACTGCTGATATCGATATTGACATGGAAGTATACAATATCAGTGCGTTGAGCAAAATAATTTCCAAATTGAATCAGGTTGATAACGTAATAAGTGCCAAGAGATTATAATTGCGGCGAAATGGCTGTTTCAAAAATCTTTGTCAATGATGCGTAAATTTGGTATAGTATTGCTTTAAATTATTTGCTCAGCCGGGCACTTTTTATGTAAATGGAAGATACCTGGTGCGGTTCGGCAGGCTGATGCCGGACCTGGATGTTTGTTATTTCATCATGGTAAAGATTGGTTCAGTATGACGACAAAATATATATTTGTAACAGGCGGTGTTGTATCTTCTCTCGGTAAAGGTATTGCAGCTGCTTCTCTTGCGGCAATTTTGGAAGCCCGCGGTCTCAAAGTAACTATGATTAAACTGGATCCATACATCAATGTGGATCCTGGTACAATGAGTCCTATTCAGCATGGAGAAGTGTTTGTAACTGAAGACGGAGCTGAAACTGATTTGGATTTGGGTCACTATGAACGTTTCATTCGTACGAAAATGACCAAAAACAACAATCATACAACCGGAAAAATTTATTCTTCAGTATTAAGGAAAGAACGTCACGGAGACTATCTGGGAGCAACTGTTCAGGTTATTCCGCACATTACCAATGAAATAAAGGAAAGCGTTCTTGCCGGTGGTGAAGGTCATGATGTGGCTCTTGTTGAAATCGGTGGAACTGTCGGTGATATTGAATCACTTCCTTTCCTTGAAGCTATTCGTCAGATGGCTGCGGATATCGGCCGAAACAATGCAATCTTCATTCATTTGACTCTTGTTCCATATCTTCAGACTTCTGAAGAGGTTAAAACCAAGCCTACACAGCATTCTGTAAAGGAACTGCTGTCGATCGGAATTCAGCCTGATGTTCTGATCTGCCGCTCAAGTATTGCTCTTCCTGTGAATGAACAGAAAAAGATTTCACTATTCTGCAATGTTCCTGAAAAGGCTGTAATTTCTTTGAAGGATGTTGATTCGATCTACAAGATCCCGCAGCTGTTAAAATCCCAGGGTCTTGATGAATTTGTTGTTGAACGTCTGGGATTGAAGTGTAAGGAAGCAGATCTGTCTGAATGGGAGCAGGTAATTTACCAGGAGGCTAATTCAGTCGGAGAGGTTACAATTGGTATGGTTGGAAAGTACGTGTCACTTCCTGATGCATACAAATCTGTAAATGAAGCTCTTAAACACGGTGGTCTTAAAAACCTGGTTCATGTGAATATCAAATACATTGATTCTGAAGATCTTGAGAAGAACGGAGTCGATGCTCTTGAACATCTTGATGCGATTCTTGTTCCTGGTGGATTCGGAAACCGCGGCATCGAAGGCAAGATCCTTGCTGTACAGTATGCCCGTGAGCATAAGATCCCTTATCTCGGAATTTGTCTCGGTATGCAGGTGGCAATTATTGAGTATGCCCGCAACGTGGTGGGATGGGAAGATGCTAACTCAACCGAATTTAACAAAAATTCTCCGCATCCTGTAATAGCTCTGATTACAGAGTGGTTGAATGAGCAGGGACAGATTGAACACCGTTCGGAAAATTCCGATTTGGGCGGTACCATGAGACTCGGTGCACAGCTGTGTCATCTTGAGGATGGTTCAAAAGTTCGTGAATTGTATGGCAAACCGGAAATATATGAACGCCACCGTCACCGCTATGAAGTGAATAATCAGTTTATAGACAAGCTGACTGAAATGGGCATGAAGATAACTGGACGTTCTGCTGACGGTAAACTGGTTGAGATTGTAGAAAATCCAAACCATCCTTGGTTTGTTGCGGTGCAGTTCCATCCTGAGTTTACTTCAACCCCGCGTGATGGGCACCCTCTGTTTGCTGGATTTGTAAAGGCAGCTAAGAATTATAAATTAAGCAAATTAAACGGTTAAATTTGTGTGCGTTCTCTATTATAATAGGCAGTAGGGAGCGTTTGTTTTTGTGTTTTTATTTTATTTATTTGAAGGATAAAAAATGGCTAAGATTGTTAAAGTAATTGGTCGTGAAATTATTGATTCTCGCGGAAATCCAACAGTAGAAGCTGATGTTTATTTGGATGACGGCAGCATGGGCCGTGCAGCAGTTCCATCCGGAGCTTCTACCGGTGTTCGCGAAGCTCTTGAACTTCGTGATGGTGATAAAGCTCGTTTCGGCGGTAAAGGTGTTTTAAAAGCTGTTGATAATGTTAATAAGATTTTAGGACCTGCTATTATCGGTCTTGAAGCTGCAGATCAGAGAACTGTAGATAACACAATGCTTGCAAAAGACGGCGATCCATTCAAGAAAAATCTTGGTGCAAACTCAATTCTTGCAATTTCTTTAGCTACTGCTAAAGCAGCTGCTCAGTCAAAGAAAGTTCCTTTATATGCTCACATCGCTGACTTAAACGGTACTTCCGGCAAATACTCTATGCCATTACCAATGATGAACATCATCAATGGTGGTGCTCACGCTGCATGGTCAATGGATATGCAGGAATTCATGATTCAGCCTGTTGGTGCAAAGACTGTACGTGAAGCGATTCGCATGGGTGCTGAAGTATTCCACCAGTTAGCTAAAGTTCTTAAGGCTAAAGGTCAGCCTACAACAGTAGGTGATGAAGGTGGTTACGCTCCTAAGTTAGGTTCTACCGCTGCTGCTATGGCTGCAATCAAAGAAGCTGTTGAAAATGCTGGTTATGTATTCGGTAAGGATATCACACTGGCTATGGACTGTGCTTCATCTGAATTCTACGACCAGGATGCTAAATTATACAGAATGAAAGCTGAAGGTAAGGATTTAACTTCTAACCAGTTAGCTGACTTCCTGGCTGATCTGTGTGAACAGTATCCAATCATTTCTATCGAAGATGGTCAGGCTGAAGGCGACTGGGATGGTTGGAAGTACTTAACTGACAAGATTGGTAACAAGTGCCAGTTGGTTGGTGATGATTTATTCGTAACCAATCCATCAATTCTGAAAGAAGGTATCGAAAAGGGTATCGCTAACTCAATTCTGATCAAAGTTAACCAGATCGGTTCTTTATCTGAAACTCTTGATGCAATCCAGATGGCTCACAAGGCTGGTTACACTGCAATCGTTTCTCACCGTTCTGGTGAAACTGAAGACAGCACTATTGCTGATATCGCAGTTGGTACCGCTGCTGGTCAGATCAAGACTGGTTCATTAAGCCGTTCAGATCGTATGGCTAAGTACAATCAGCTGATCCGTATCGAAGAAGAACTCGGTTCAGAAAAAGCTCCATTTGCTGGTAGAAAAGCAGTAAAGGGTCAGAACTAATCTGAACTGAATTTACAGTATAATAGTTAAAACGAAATGGGTGTGCTTTATAGTGCACCCTTTTTTATAACAAATCTCAGTCCTGCCTTTCTAAATAACGCCGGTAAAAATCCACTTTTGGCAAAAAGCTTTTCTACCAAGAAATCTTAATTCATTTCCATCATGGCTGCAGTTCCGGGTTTTTATTGTTTTGTTCGAGGTTGAAATGTTTCTCCGTCGGACTTGCAATCCTATAGGGCCTCTTGTAGGCTATAATTTGATTTTTGGTGTAAAAAATAATAAACTTATTCAAAAATTAATAGGCGTCAAGTAGCTGAGCTGTCTGCCTTTTTTATGTGATTCTGCACTGCATAACCGGTGTTAGGAACTATAAAGATTTAACCTAATTATTTTGGCATCCGTGAATCATTGAGGTTCATAGATTCAAAAGATCAGTTTATTTCTCTATAATTCATTAGGTTTCAATTTGTTATATTTTTTTTTATGAAACTGTTTACATTTGTTTTATTTATTGTGCTCTGTGCCTCTCTCTATTATCTTGGTTTTGGTAAAAACGGCTGGATGGATTATAAGTACTATCAAGAAAAAATAGCTGAAAGAGAAGCTTCCAATGAAGCCTTGACTGAGCGTAACAATATTATGGAAGTTGAAATCAAGGATCTTAGGGAAAACCATGAAAGTATAGAAGAAACAGCCAGACGTGAACTTGGTTATATAAAAAGAGATGAAACTTTCGTTAGAGTAATAGAAAAAGAAGACAAATGATTGAGATCACCTCCCTAGACATGATTGTCCCTGCTGCAGGGATCGGCAAGCGGATGAAAAGTGTTGTACCTAAGCAGTATCTGAAAATTTTTGATCGGACAGTGCTTGAACATACCGTAAATACGCTATTGTCATCCCATTACTGCAATAGGGTCATAGTGGCTGTTCGTGATGACGATCCGTATTTCGGCAAACTTGGAATTTGTCAAAACCCTAGAGTTAAGGTGGTAACAGGAGGAGCTGAACGGGTCGATTCTGTGCTGAGCGGACTCAGGGAAGCCAAAACTGAATGGGTTCTCGTTCATGATGCAGCCAGACCGTGTTTGACGCAGACGGATCTCAACGTTCTGATTGAGAAATCGTTACAGGTTGACGGCGGTATTTTAGGATGTGCAGTACGTGACACAATGAAACGTACAGATGAGCGTAACGGAATTATACATACGGTTGAGCGAAAACTTATGTTTCACGCGCTCACTCCGCAGATGTTCAGACGGGAACAACTGATCAAAGCTGTTATCAAAGCCCTTGAGGATGGGGTTTCTGTCACTGATGAGTCTTCTGCAATGGAGTACTCCGGTTATAAGCCTTTGCTGGTAGAGGGGCGTGCAGATAATATAAAAATTACACAGCCAGCAGATCTCAAGATGGCTGAATTTATAATTTCATCAATGGTTGAAGGATAGATATGTTTAGAGTTGGTCATGGGTTTGATGTTCATAAATTTGGAAATAGCGGTCCGATTACTATTTGCGGAGTAAAAATTCCATATGAACAAGGATTACTGGCACATTCAGACGGTGATGTTGCGCTCCATGCTTTGACTGATGCACTGTTGGGCGCTGCCGCACTTGGAGATATTGGAAAGTTATATCCTGATAATGATGACAGATTTCTTAATATAGACAGCAGGATTCTTTTGCGTGATGCTTATGATAAAGTAATGGAAAAAGGATATGTCCTAGTTAATGCTGATATTACGATTATTGCGCAGGCTCCAAAAATGTTGCCGTATATACAGCAGATGAGGCAGACTGTGGCTGAAGATCTGAAAGCAGATCTTGATTGCATAAATGTGAAAGCAACGACTACTGAAAAACTTGGCTTTACAGGAAGAAAGGAAGGTATTGCTGTTGAATCATGTGTCCTTTTGGCAAAGAAGCAGGATGGAATAAATTGAGTCAGTTGCCGCCGTGGTTAAGAGAACTTGGGGAAAAAATTCAAGTCAGTGCTGAAGTTTTGCAAGCAATGAATTTACCAAGGGAAAAGTTTGTTGATCAGGAAGGGTTTAATGCTAATGTATTAACATCAAACGCACTTCCTATAGGTCGCGGGCAAACTATTTCACAACCTATAACCGTTGCAAGAATGACACAGTCAATCTATGAAATTAAGCCTAAAAAGGTATTGGAGATTGGAACCGGTTCGGGGTTCCAGACAGCTGTTCTGTCAAGACTGGTAGATATGGTTTATACGGTAGAACGTATACAGAATATTCAACTAGATAGTATCAGAAGATTATACAAACTCGATATATACAATTTTAAGGCCATCTGTTCAGACGGTTCTCAGGGCTGGGCCACCTACGCACCCTATGATGCGATTATAGTTACGGCTGCTGCTGCCTCTGAAATTCCGTCAGCATTATTGGAACAGCTTAAAAACGGAGGGAGAATGATCATACCTGTAGGAACAGAACAGCAGCAACTCATGCAGATTGATAAGACGGAAAAAGGTCAAATAATAAAAAAATCGCTCGGAACAATAAATTTTGTTCCGCTTGTAACAGGAGAAACATCTTAGTATATGGAAGCTAAAGCAGAATATCAGACAGAAAAAAAATCAATAATAAAGGCTTGTTATGACTACTGTTTAAAATTGTCCAAACACCGTTATGCCAAATTTTTCATGTGTGTTAACAGTTTTATTGAATCAATATTCTGGCCTCTTCCTGTTGAAGCCATTCTAATCCCGATGTGTTTGGCTCAACCGAAAAAATCGTTGGGATTTGCATTTTACGCCACAATTTTCTCGGTCCTCGGTGCCTGGGTAGGCTACCTGCTCGGATATTATCTTTGGGATGTCTTACAGCCGATTTTTGTTAAACTGGGCTATCTTCATCATGTTGAAACTATAAAGGAATGGTTTGAATCCTTCGGCATCCTTTTTGTTGCCTTGGGTGCTTTTACTCCGATCCCGTATAAAGTTATTGCCATCACAACAGGGGTTATTGCAGCATCCCACGGTATTGATATGTGGGGTTTTTCATCTCAGATTTCAATATATACATTTTTGATTGTATCTCTCTTCGGCAGAGGTGCAAGATTCTATCTTGAAGGCGGTCTGATAAAGATTTTTGGTGAAAAGATGAGGGATAACATCGGTAAATATATTGACTGGATTGGCTGGGGCTGCATAGCTTTGGCAGTGATCGGTATTGTTGTCTATAAGTTCCATTAACAGAAAAATAAAATGCTTAAAAGATTATCATTGCTGTTTATTGTTTGTGCAGTTGCCGTTTCTGGGTGTTCGGTTTCCGGAAAGTACAGACATCGTGGCAGTGCTTACGGAAGTAATCATAACAAAGCATCCGCTATGCTTTCATCAGATCAGTACATGGTCAAGGCCGGAGATACGCTGTTTTCCATAGCCTTTGTTCATGGTATTGATTACCGTACACTTGCATTAATAAATAATCTTGATCCGGATAAATCTATAATTCATCCCGGAGACATTCTCACGGTGAAAATCAAAGGATTGAATTCAAAGAATGTTTACAGGGTTAGATCCGGTGATACACTGTATTCAATAGCACGCCGTAATCACACATCGATACATGAACTGGCTAGAATAAACAGACTGTCTCCTCCGTATGCAATTAACTTAGGGCAGTTGCTGATCCTTGATAGCAAAAAAAAGGTCTTTGACAGAGTTTCTTCGCATAATATCCAGGTCGCAGCTGTAACGCCAAAACCGCAGACAACGGTGCAGGGTAAACAGGCAAGCAGTCCTTCTGTAGATGATAAGCCTGAGGTCGTTTCTAACAACAGAAAAGAATACAACAGCCAGTCCCGACTCACCTGGAAATGGCCTACCAACGGAACCATTATTCATAACTTTTCTAAAAACGGTTCAAGCAACGGAATCGATATCGCCGGTAAAAAGGGGCAGAATATAGTTTCGGCTGCCAGTGGCAAGGTCGTATATGCTGGCAGTGCTTTGCGTGGGTATGGAAATCTCATTATTATCAAACATAATGATGATTATTTGTCAGCTTATGCTCACAATGATCAGTTGCTAGTCAAAGAAACTCAGAAGGTTAAGGCCGGTCAGGTAATCGCCAGGATGGGAGACACAGATTCAGATCGGGTGAATCTTCATTTCGAAATAAGGTATAGGGGGGAGGCTGTAAATCCTGCACTGTACTTGCCGAAGAAGTAGCTTTCTGTGCTATATTATCAGTTCTGTATTTAGTAAAATACCTTTCCCTTTATGTTGGAAAGGTATTTTAATTTTCGCCTAAACGAATTACCTGTTGGTTCGTTTCAACAAACAGATATATGTTCCAATAGCCATCTGCCAACCACTAATAATGATGGCGGTGATGTGGTGGAGGAGGTGGCGGTGGACAATGATGTCCGTGACGCCCACAAGGAGGTGGTGGAGGACAGTGATGTCCCGGAGGACAGTGATGACGATGGTGGTGATGCCTTGGAGGAGGTGGCGGAGGCGGTGGAGGACAGTGGTGACCCGGAGGGCAATGATGATGATGTGGCCCCGGTACGGCAATTATCATATCCGATGTATCAAAAATAGAAGCTTGTGAAAGCATCGGCAGAGATAAGGACAGACCAAGAACAGCTAATATTTTTGTCGCTTTATTCATGAATTCCTTCCTATAAAATGAATAATATGTTATGACAATCGTTATTTCGATGTCATCACATTAGATGATTATACATGGAAAAAGTTTCATAAAGTGGAGAATTTTAATGATATCGATCAAAAATATGAGATTAAAAAAATCACTTGGACCAAGTATTGGCCAAATGATTTTCAGTAATAATTATCTGGCAGTGTTATTTAGCGGTGATGCCCGCCCTTAGGTTCTCCGTGATGATCTCTGTGGCGAGGTGCGGGTGCATGATGTCCGTTGTGGTGGTGTCCTTCATTGTGATGAGGAGGTGGCGGCGGAGCATGATGATGGTGATGATGACCGTTGTCCCAATCGTCGTCTACCACTATACAGCCCGAAAGAGAAAGTGTAGCAACAAAAAACGGTATTACAATATAAATAAATTTTTTCAGCATACAAATATCCATAATAGGCGTAAGTATGTACCAGAAATTGAACTCGCAACAAGACTTACTACGTGCGGGATTTCTTCTTAACCCATACTTTCTTCGGATGTTAATATATGTCAGCAAGCAACGATAAGTCATGATTTTGCTGACAATGCCCTTGCGACCGGATGAACTTTTAAGCTGTTTCATTCGGCTATTCGAATGAAAGCAAGATGAACTTACCGACCGTTTTTATTATACACGTAAAGTTAAAGAAAAGGAAAATCTACATATTTGAACATTGTATGATGGAACTATGAAAGTAACTGATTTTGGTGAACGTTTACAAGAATCTTTGATACTGATGTGTTTTAACGTGTATTAAATAGTCCTCCGCTGAAGGACCTAATAACGCGTCGCGAAATAGAATAGAACAAAGATCGTGTGGTTTTTCCACATCAATTGTAAGGTTTACTTTATGATTAGTATGCTATGTTTTTCTCAGATGTGATTGTTAATAAAATGTGAAATTAATCACTATTAGTGGTAAAATACAGCTAGGTTGTTTTAGTTATAAGAAAGGATTTATCGATAATGAATAGTCGTCCAATTCGCAGAGCATTACTCAGCGTATCAGATAAAACAGGTATCGTTGATTTTGCAAAGGCTTTAAGTGAAAGAGGGGTGGAACTGCTTTCAACAGGCGGTACTGCTAAGTTGCTGCAGAATGAAGGATTGCCAGTGACAGAGGTTAGTGATTATACCGGTTTCCCGGAAATGATGGATGGACGTGTAAAGACATTACATCCTAAAGTTCATGGTGGTATTCTCGGTCGTCGCGGAATTGATGATCAGGTAATGGAACAGCACGGAATCAAACCGATTGATTTGGTGGTTGTCAACCTCTATCCTTTTGCCAAGACTGTTGCAGACCCTCAGTGCTCACTTGAAAAGGCTGTGGAGAACATTGATATCGGCGGTCCTACCATGGTTAGAGCTGCAGCCAAAAATCACAAAGATGTTGCCATTGTTGTGAATGCAAGGGATTATAACCGTGTTATCAGCGAAATGGACAGTAATGAAGGATCATTGACATACGAAACAAGATTTGATCTGGCCATAGCTGCTTTTGAGCACACGGCACAGTATGACGGAATGATTGCCAATTACTTCGGTACCATGGTTAAGAGTTATGGTATTCAGGATGAATGTTCAGTTGAATCAAAATTCCCTAGAACAATGAATATGCAGTTTATCAAGAAGCAGGATATGCGTTACGGTGAGAATCCTCAGCAGAAAGCTGCATTCTATGTTGAAGCTGACAACCATGAAGCAAATATTTCAACAGCTGTACAGATCCAGGGTAAGGCGCTTTCTTATAACAATATTGCCGATACTGATGCAGCCCTGGAATGTGTTAAGCAGTTTGAAGAACCTGCCTGTGTAATTGTAAAACATGCAAATCCGTGCGGAGTTGCACTAGGTAAGGATTTACATGAAGCCTATGAAAAGGCATTCAAGACCGATTCAACATCTGCCTTCGGTGGGATTATTGCGTGCAACCGTGAACTGGATGATGCAACTGCAGATCAGATTATCAAGAATCAGTTCTGCGAAGTTATTATTGCTCCAAAAGTTAGCGAAAAAGCTAAGGAGATTGTTGCCCAGAAGAAGAATATCAGATTACTTGAATGCGGTTTTTGGCAGAGCAAGCAGCCTTCAATGGATTGCAAGCGCGTTAATGGAGGTCTTTTGGTTCAGGATCGCGATTTGGGTATGGTTACAGCCGGTGAACTCAAGGTTGTTACCAAACGTCAGCCTACACAGGCTGAATTGGAAGAACTTCTGTTCTGTTGGAAGGTTTGCAAGTTTGTAAAGTCAAATGCTATTGTTTACTCCAAGGATCGCATGACTATCGGTGTAGGTGCTGGCCAGATGAGCCGCGTTTACTCTGCTGAAATTGCCGGTATCAAGGCAAAAGAGCAGGGACTTGAGGTTAAAGGGTCGGTAATGGCTTCCGATGCTTTTTTCCCGTTCAGAGATGGTATTGATGCCGCTGCTGCATGTGGAATAGAGTGTGTAATACAGCCAGGCGGATCTATCAGAGATCAGGAAGTTATAGATGCTGCTGATGAGCACAATATGGTTATGGTGTTCACTGGAATGAGACATTTCAGACACTAAGATTAGAGCTGTTGTGATGACAGCAAATTCTTGATAGATAACTGGCGGATTGATTTGCTACATGTGTGTACAGATTGATTCGTCAGTTTTGTTTTTTACGAACTGTTTGTTATAGTATAGAGATATGTTATAGACAGAAGCCAGTAGTATTTAATTGTGATATAACGACCGGGGTGTTGTGTGGTTAAGGCAAAAACAGCGTATGTTTGCTCGGATTGCGGAGCTGAATATTCAAAGTGGCAGGGCCAGTGTGCGTCCTGTGGAGCATGGAATACAATAAAAGAATTCAAAATTGCACCTCTTGTCCCTGGGAGTGATGCAGCTAGCCGCAGAAATCAGGATCGCCTGGGATTCGCAGGAACACTCACATCAAAGGTTCAGAAATTATGTGATGTTTCGTTAGAGGAACATCAGAGGTATACTACCACTTTTTCAGAATTTGACCGGGTTCTAGGTGGAGGTATAATTCCCGGTGCTGCCATGATCATTGGCGGTCATCCTGGTGCCGGTAAAAGTACATTACTGTTGCAGACTGTCTGCAGACTGTCTAAGAGTTACAATATTCTCTACGTTACAGGTGAGGAATCGCTTCAGCAGGTGGCTATGAGAGCAAACAGGCTTGGATTGGATACGTCAAGCCTGAATGTTGTTTCAGAGACTTCCATTGAAAATATCAGTTCCTTTATTGAGGAGACCAAGCCTCAGATCCTGGTGATCGATTCCATTCAAGTGATGCATCTTTCATATATTCAGTCAGCACCTGGAAGTGTAAGTCAGGTCCGTGAGTCAGCCGCTATGCTTACTAGAATTGCAAAAACTAGAGGTATAGCTTGCTTTATAGTTGGTCATGTAACCAAGGATGGAACTTTAGCAGGTCCAAAGGTTCTTGAACACTGCGTAGACTGCTCGATTCTTCTAGAAGGCGACAGTAATTCAAAATTCAGAACATTAAGATGCCAGAAGAACCGCTTCGGAGCTGTCAACGAAATTGGTGTTTTTGCAATGACTGATCGCGGCATGAGGGAGGTTAGTAATCCCTCCGCAATTTTTTTGAACCGTTCTGAAAATATAAGTTCAGGTTCATGTGTTATGGTTATCTGGGAGGGAACAAGACCACTTTTGATCGAACTTCAGGCTCTTGCAGATTCGACACAGAATCCTAATCCACGGAGACTCACAGTTGGAACTGATTCAAACCGTCTCAATATGCTTTTGGCAGTGTTACACCGGCATGCGGGAATTCAAATGTATGATCAGGATGTATTTATAAATGTTGTCGGAGGGGTCAAGGTTGAAGAAACCAGTGCAGATCTACCATTGCTGTGTGCTTTGATTTCAAGTTACCGAGATCGTCCGATACCTCGTGACACAATATGTTTCGGTGAGATCGGCTTGTCTGGTGAAATCAGACCGGTACCTTCGGGTCAGGAAAGAATTGCAGAGGCTGCAAAACACGGTTTCACAAGAGCTATTGTCCCCAAGGACAATGCTCCCCATAAAACTGTTCCAAATATGCAGATTGTTCCGGTTACGTCTATATCTCAGATTGTTGATCTGATTTAAATTTATCAGGATAAGTTATCCGAAACTAGATTGGAGAGGTCTCGTTCAAGCAGATCGAGTGAGTTGTTAGAATTAAGGCTTACAATTCTTTTCAGATGGGATATACTTTCGAGATCAACGTTGTTGCAGCTAAGTCCCATGTTATTGTTTCTTTGGTATACAATGGAACAACCCATGCTTATTACAATTGTAGTTCCCAAAGCTATTTCCAAAATACAAGTGTCACCAAGGCTACATTCGAATTGAACCGGGATCTCTACCAAAGCGCCTTTCAAAGACAAATCGATAACTTTAGTCGGCCATTCGCCGTTTATATCTATTAATTTTGCGGGAGTTTCAAACAGAACCCGCTCAAATCTTCTTCTATCTTCCATCGACATAACAAATCCTTAATTTTTTCTGGATGGCTTGGCTAGTATATCATCTAGCATCTGTAATACAACAACGAGACGATCTTCCAATTTAAATCGAATTTCCAGTGTTTCTCCAAGTTTGCTTAAGTCTTCTTTAAAGTCACTAAGATCTCCGTTTTCAGCATCCTGTCCGTATTTGTCATCAAACGTCAAGAGTGCTTCTGTTGTATTGTGCAGACGTGGAATTATGCGCTGAGCGATGGATAGTCGCTTTCCGGAAACTGTTTCCATTATCTGAACGATTCTCGGGTAAATATCAAAATGTCCTTGGGACATGTAATCAATAAGCAAATTACAAAAATCTGATATCTTGCTTTGTTGCGGGAAGTCCTGTTCTGTTCCTTTAATGTTAGGATCAAGCAGTGTACAGTACTTCAATAGAAGTTCTTCTCTTGCGTCCAGCATGGAGTCTATCGACTTGAGTTTGCCGGCAACGAGTTGGCGCGTCTTATTGAGCTTCGTTAGTACATATTCGGTTGACATGCGCAACCTCCTTTCCGTTGAAAATTTGATTAGACTAAATCTGCACTTACTATAAAAACACAATTTAAAAAAAATTTCTATGATGGATCTGCAATAACGCTAACAGTATCTATTTTTGATTTTTAATATTGTTATCTTACGCACAGATCGGATTGAAAAAATTTTTTTGCTACATAACTGATATAACAATGCTGTGTATACAGAAGTATTTCATGATGATATTGAATTTTTGATTTTGGATATTTGATCGAAAAGTCAGTATAATGTGTTGTTGCATATACTGTATTAAGAGAGTAGTTGAAGGGGTTAAAGTGGTATTAAAAAAAATTATTGCAATGTTGTTTATCTTGGGCTTAAGTTTTTCCGCCTATGCTGAGAATGAAAATGGCTCGGAAGTGAATGACGCCAATACAGCAACAGATGAAAACAAGACTGTTGCTACTAAAGCTAGAATTATGTATGTAAGGGATGATGGCGACTATTACCTCAGAACAAATCCGAACAAAGGATCCGCGTTGAAAGGCAGTGTCAAGGCGGGAGATCCGGTTAAAGTGCTTGATGAGAAAAACGGTTTTTATTTCATAGAGGATTTGAAAGGTCGTCAGAAATGGATTGCTGCAACTGATGTGCAGGATCATCCAAGTTTCAAAATTATGGTTTCTGATCTGAAGAAAGCAAATGAGGAGTTGAAGGAAAAACTTGCCAATATTGATTCTGAACAAGCCAGAGAATTAAAAGAATTGAAACAGAAATTCAGTGTTGTTGCATCGGAACTTCAGGAAGCGCAGAAGACACTTGCAGCCCAGAAGGAAAAACTTGAAAAGGTTACTGCTGAGAACGGCGAGTTATCCAATATGATCGAAAATTCTGAGCAGGAAAAACAGATCCGCTGGGCCAAAATAGGTGCACTTCTCGTATGTTCAGGAGCCCTGGCCGGTATAATCCTTGTTTACTTGCCTCGTCCTCACCGTCGCAGAAAAGATATTTGGTAACATATGTCTGAGCAAGAAAAAGAGTCGGAATATCCAGGTATTTTTTCTATAAAATATCTGCCAGTCAGATGTGCTTTCGTTTTGCTTCGTCTGATTGTAAAGTTGCCGCTTCCATGTATTTATCTGATTGGCGATTTTTGCGGTACGCTAATGCGTTTGTTCATGCGCAGAAGAGTAAAGATTGCTGATCGCAATTTGGAATTATGTTACCCCGATAAGACTGTTGAAGAAAGAAAAAGACTGGTAAGAGACAACTTTAAATCCATGGGGCGAGCCATATTTGAAACCGGAATGGCCTGGTACTGGTCAGATGAACGGATCAGAAAACACATGGAAATATCCGAGGAAAGCTTAAAGAATATTCTTGAAAACCGCGACTTCGGACAGCTGGTCCTTACATGTCATTTCCTCGATCTTGAACTTCATGCAAGAATGTATGGCCTTATTCATCCGGGTGTAGGTGTTTACAAGCCTAACCGCAATCCTGTGATTGAAAGGGAACAGACCAAGGGAAGAACAAGAACGAACAAGTATATGGTAAGTCACCGCAATATAAAAGGAATAATAAGAGCGTTGCAACAGAAGAATCCAATTTGGTATGCTGGCGATCAGGATTACCATACCAATAGCAGAGTTTTTGTTCCGTTCATGGCAGTGCCGGACTGTCCCACTGTAACTGCTCCCTCGACATTGGGAAGGATCAAAAATGTAGTATCCATTCCAAGTTATGCAATTCGTACCGGAAATTATAAATATCTGCTGGTGGTTGAGCCAAAATTAGAAAATTTCCCGACCGGTGATCAGACGCGTGATGCTACTTTGTATAATAAGATTATTGCAGATGCCATAAATAAAGCACCAGAACAGTATATGTGGGTTCACCGTCGTTTTATGACCCGCCCGAATGAGGATGATCCATGCTATTATTCAGATGTCATTAAGAACATCCACAAGGAAGAGGCCATCAAGAACGAAAAATATCAGCAGGAAAAGGAAATGAAGAAACAAAGGAAGTCTGCTGACAATGAAAATGATACAGAAGCGGGGAAATCCCCGGAAAACAATATAGCGGAAAAGGACACAGAGGTTCGCTAGTAGGATCTGTCCGGTCAGATGATTTTTTAGAATAAGCATATCGGAAGTTTGCAATGAAGATAAGAGTTCCTAAATATCCCAATGCTAGAGTTTTGGTTGTTGGTGATGTAATGTTGGATAGTTATTACTACGGCTCTGCCAGTAGAATTTCTCCGGAAGCTCCAGTTCCCGTCGTCAAGGTCGATCAGAAAGAATCCCGTCCCGGAGGTGCTGCCAATGTTGCCTTGAACATTTCTAGTCTAGGAGCGCAGTGTACTCTGATCGGATATGTAGGTGTTGATCGCGAATCAACTGTTTTAATGAAATCTCTTACAGATAAAAATGTAACCTGCCGTTTTGTTCCTGTGCAGAATTTTCCTACTATTACCAAACTTAGAGTGTTAAGTAGAAATCAACAGCTGATCCGTCTTGATTTTGAAGAAGGATTTCATAATGTTGATTCTGCTCCCCTGACAGCAATGTTTCAGGAATGTCTTGAGGATTGTGATGTTGTAATTTTGTCTGATTACGGAAAGGGTGTCTTGTCTCACGCTCAAACGTTGATAAAACTTGCCAAGGATAAGAATAAGCCGGTTTTGATAGATCCGAAAGGAACAGATTTTGACAGATATAACGGTGCAACACTGCTTACTCCAAATTTATCAGAATTTGAAGCTGTCGCCGGAAAAACCTATTCGGAAAAGGAACTTGCAAATGCTGCATATTCAATGCTGAATCGGTTTGGCTTTGAAAAGTTGCTTGTAACGAGATCTGAGCAGGGCATGTCTCTGTTTACCCCTGGAGAGCCGGAACTTCATCTACCTACCAATGCAAGGGAGGTTTATGATGTGACAGGTGCCGGTGATACAGTAATAGCTACGCTTGGAGCATCTCTGGCAGCGGGAGTTTCACTTAAAGATGCCTGCCGTCTTGCAAATGTGGCTGCCGGTATAGTGGTAGGAAAACTTGGTACATCCACTGTATCTCCATATGAATTGGCACTTGCTCTCGGAGATCACTCTCATGCCGGATTCGGAGTGGTCACTGAAGATGAACTTATAAGGCTGGTGAACGCGGCAAAGGCCAAGGGCGAGAAAATAGTCATGACCAACGGCTGTTTTGATATTCTTCACGCAGGTCACTGTCAGTATCTGCAACAGGCTAAGGATCTAGGTGATCGTCTGATTGTTGCTGTTAACACTGATGAGTCAGTAAAGCGTCTTAAAGGAGAAACCCGTCCTGTAAATCCGTTAGAACAGCGAATGGAAGTACTGTCTTCACTTGGTGCGGTTGACTGGGTAGTTCCTTTTTCTGAAGATACGCCACAGCGTATTATCAGTAGAATTCTTCCGGATGTCCTTGTTAAAGGAGGGGATTACAAGGCTGAGGAAATCGTTGGATATTCCGAGGTGACATCAAACGGAGGAAAGGTTCAGATCCTGAATTTCAAGGATGGTTGTTCTACAACCAATGTGATCAAAAAAATTAGAGCTTCCGGTGAAAAATAGCAAGAGATGGAGGATGGCTGTATGTCTTAATCTAGCTAACTAGATCTTTTGCCGTGAAACGTTTATCCCTTGGGAACCTATAAAACTAAAACGCTGTGCGGACTATCCGTACAGCGACTCTACTAGAGGGTGAAATATTAAATTCCCCTCCTACAAAATCTAGAGTTTTTTCACTCTGATAAAACTACCATTCCTTTGATACTCGATCAAGCATCAGCATCAGTGCTACCCCAAGGGTATCAGTTCCATAGAAGTTTCTGATATCTACGATATCCTCAACTGTCAGTGCCTCATAATGTTTTTCTTCATCATCGATCAGTGTCATTCGCTGGCAAACAAATTTATCATTTTTTGTTTTAAACAGTTTAAGATAACCTAGGCGGCGGTCATTGTGGGCTGGATTTGAGTCTCTTTCCTCCACATTGCAGATCTGCCAACCGGAGAAAATAATATCACGGGCTCCGTCCTTTTGAACGTTGGTTTTTTGAGGGGTCTCAGTAATACTGATGCATAAATCAGGTCGTTCCTTAATTATTGCCTTGTCGTGATCTTCTTTTGTAACCTTGTGTAAAGGATCGTCAGACGATACGCCCTTTTCAAATATATTAGTCAGCTTATCAAAAAAACCCATTGTTAATTCTCCCGTAAAATTCTTTGTTCTTATACTTTTTTATATTGACAAAACTTTATTTTTCAAGGTTATTTTATATTTTTTTGTTTTTTTTTCCATACAATTGTGAGTGAACTTTTAACAACTTCACAAAGAAAATAAAGAAGAAAGCCGTCTTTGCAGGCGGCTTCACGATAATGTTTTTTGTTCTATGCCACAAATATATGTTGATCATGTGGCTGGTAAATCAGAAAATTATCTGTTGTTGATCAGTGCTGCTTCAGCAACCAGATTCATCGACTGGATATTTTCCAGGTTTGAAATGATTGCAAGACCGAATGCGTTGGCAAAAGCAGGACCCTGTGCAGTTATGAGATGGTGTTCACGATCTACAACTACCCCCTGATTTTCGTAGGTACCGGTTTTGAACAGCTTTTCTGTCCCGGGATATCCAGTTACTTTTGCATTGCCAACCAGATTATGCGTCCCTAGAACGTAGCCTGGAGCTGCGCAAATTGCGGCAATCCATTTTTGATCTTTTTGTTGCTTCTTTAATTTGTTAAGTAGAAGATCGCTATCTCTGAGATATTCAGAACCAGGAAGACCTCCTGGCAGTACGATAACGTCAAAATCATCGTCAAAAACTGTTGCAAGTTCGACATTTGCAAAAAAACACAATCCGTGAGCTGCTATTATCGGCTTGTTAACTTCTTCCAAAGCTGCCATTTTTACATCAAAGTGTGCTCTTTTAAGTAAATCATAGGTAGCTATTGTTTCTATTTCCTCGCACCCGTGGGCCACGACTATTAATGCTTTGGTTGTATTTAAATCCACGTTTTTACTCCTTCAGTATATTTGCCTTTATAATTTTGTAAACTGATTCTAAATTTGGTAGGGATATATTATATTTTTTTGCCTGATTAAGTAAATAGCCGACGATGCTGTCTATTTCAGTCCGTCTGCCGTATTTAAGATCTTCATGCATCGAAGAGTAGTTCTCCCTGGTTGACTTGGCTACTCCGTAGACAAAGTCTCTCAGATAATCCCGAGTAAAGTTAAAATTATTCAACTTAGAGATTGTGTAAATTTCTTTTATGAGATTTTCACAAAGTTCTTGCTGCTGAAATATTTCACCGTTTTTTAAGTCATAGATCGCTGTTATAGGATTTATCACTGAGTTGACAGCCAGCTTTTTGAAAATTGCTTCGTTGATATTATCGGTTGGTTCCCATGGAACTATGCCGCTTAGACTGTTCAGGTTCAGTCCGCAGATGTTGAGACTGTCATATGTTACTGTTCCAATGGCTGTAACACACAGTTTGTTGTTTTTTACATATGCGCCGCAGTCTGTTGTGGCCAGAATATATGGGTTGGGAACCGACTGTTGCAGAATCTGTTCGTTTCCCATTCCGTTTTGAAGTATTACTATTGGAATTTCAGGTCTGATTTTACCGTTGATGCTGGCAAGTGCATTCATGCTCTGGTATGTTTTGGTACATAGAATTACCAGCTGCTGGTCTGACAGATTTGAACAATAGGATGGTTTAACTTCATACTCTTTCCCGGTAAGTTTGTTGCTGAATATGAAACTCCGTTTTTGGTTTAAATGACTGGGGCGTTCATCTATATAGGAAATATTTAAAGTATGGACAGCGCTCAGACTGCTGTAAATAAGTTTTCCGATGGCCCCGAGTCCGAGTATGGCAATGTTGATCAAGGTATAGTTCCTGTTGAGATCCTCGCGTATAGTGCTGTTTTAATATTTTTTGTAGAATCGGGCAAGTTTTTTTATTTTATTTCGTTAATTTTATTAAAAAAATTTTACGCTAATATGCATTTGTTATTTCGTATAGTCAAAGAAGGCTTGCGCAAAGACTGCTGAGAAATATGAGGGAATAGAGAACTGACAGTAATTGGTTCTTTTTTGATCGTTCTATGGTCCATGCCTGTTTATTCTTATTGAAAAAAAGATAGTAATTTGATATTATTCACACTCGAAAGCGAAAGCAATCTTTCTATGTGCACCCGTGGCTCAGCTGGATAGAGTACTCGGCTACGAACCGATTGGTCGGGGGTTCGAATCCCTCCGGGTGCGCCATTTATCATCTTTCTCAAAATTCCTTATTATCCGTTATCGGAGTTCATTGTTATGCATAATAATCAAGAAGTAGACTCCAACAGATACCGTAATTCCCTTAATTCTGTAAATGCCGGTGATGTTGCACCTCATGACTTCGAGGCGGAACAGTCGGTACTCGGAAGTCTTATGCTTGAATCAGAAGATGTGCCACTTTGGGATCGCATTGCAGTCCTATTGTCTGACACTGACTTTTTTGAACCTCGTCATCAGGCTATCTTCAGATCCTGCGCCCGTCTGCATAAACAGGATAAACTATGTGATATTATTACGCTGTCTGCAGATTTAAGAGAGAATAATGAGTTAGATATTATAGGTGGTCAGAGTTACCTTATTGAACTGTCTCATATTACGCCATCTACCTCATCCATCGAGGTTTATGCGAAAATAGTCAGGGATAATTCCCTGAAGAGAAAGCTGTTAGCCCTATGCTCCGATGCCATTGTGTCCATACGGTCAGGAACAGGACAGAGTATCGATGATCAGTTTGAACATATACAGCAGAACTTTTTGCGCCTTAGTCAGGAGAATACAGACGAGGATAACGGTCCTCAGGCTTTGGGATCGTTGTTGGGACCGGTTCTTACCAAAATTAAAAGTAACATTGAGAACAATGGAGGTGTTACCGGAGTTTCATCTGGTTATGTACAGCTTGACAATATGACCGCAGGTTTTCACGGAGGCGAACTGATAATTGTAGCAGCACGTCCGGCAATGGGTAAAACGACCTTTGCTATGAATCTTGTGCAGCACGCTTTTATGAACCCGTCAGTGCAGTATCCGGCGGTTGTTTTTTCTCTTGAAATGCCTTCATGGCAGTTGATGATCAGACTTATCAGCGCTATAGGTCGTGTTGAGATGGATAAACTCAATAAAGGAAATATCAACGATGAAGATATGATGAGGATTACCAGTGCCTTTAATCTGCTGAATCAGCGTGGTAAATTCCTCTATGTTGATGATCGTGGCGGTTTAACTCCGATGCAGATCAGTGCTGAGATTCGAAAAATCTATAGGGAACATGGTGGAGTAAGTATGGTGATGATCGACTATCTTCAACTGATGAAGTTCCCTGGTTATGAAAATGACAAACAGCATGAAATCAGTGAAATTTCCGGTGCGTTGAAACGTATTGCGAAAGAATTTGATGTTCCGGTAATTGCATTGTCCCAGTTAAATCGAGGATTAGAGCAGAGAACTGAAAAAAGGCCGATGAATTCAGATCTTCGTGAATCAGGAGCCATCGAACAGGATGCTGACGTTATAATGTTTATATATCGAGATGAAGTGTATCATCCGGATTCCAAGGATAAAGGATTGGCCGAGGTAATCATAGGAAAACAGAGAAACGGTCCTATCGGAACTGTCAGACTTATATTTGAAGGACAGTATTCTTCCTTTATGAATTATAATGGAATGTATGATCAAGAGGATGTGTTACAGTAGCTTAGGGTTAATTTATTATGATGCAATCTGTTAGAGCTGAGATTAGTTTAGGAGCTTTGGTTCATAATTTTAATGTGGTGAAATCCAAGGTTCCAGAGTCAAAGATTATTTCTGTAGTAAAAGCAAATGCGTATGGACATGGCCTTGTTCAGGTGGCAAAGGCTCTCAATGATTCTGATGCCTATGCGGTTGCAAGAATTGAAGAAGCTCTTGCGCTTAGAAGTGCTGGTATTACCAAACCTATCATTCTGCTTGAAGGCTTTTTTAACGAAGATGATGTACCGGTTCTGGTTGCTAACAATCTTACGGTTGCTCTTCACTGTACAGAACTGTTGGAACAGATCGAGAGGGCTGAAGTTCCTTCTCCTATCAATGCCTGGCTTAAACTTAATACAGGGATGCACAGACTTGGGGTTAATCCTGACGAGGCGGAGGCTTTCTATGCAAGAATGGAAAAATGTCCGAATATTGCCAAACCAATAGGGATAATCTCGCATTTATGCTGTGCTGATGAGCCAAAGAAAGATGAATATACAAGAAGACAGATCGGTATTTTTAATGATTTCGCCTCACGTCATCCCGGTCCTACCGCTCTTGCCAATTCCGCCGGTATTTTTACCTGGCCTGATTCTCATACTCAATGGGTAAGACCTGGCATTGTATTGTACGGGGTATCTCCATATGAAGATAAAACAGGAGAGGAACTCGGTCTGAAACCGGTGATGACTCTAAAGAGTAATATCATTGCTAAAAGACATATCAAGAAGGGTGACAAGGTCGGTTATGGGTGTTATTACGAGGCTCCTTACGATACTAATATCGGAATTGTTGCCATGGGATACGGTGATGGTTATCCTCGACAGGTACCGAATGGAACCCCGGTTCTGATTAATAACAGGATTGTTGGTACCGCTGGACATGTTTGTATGGATATGATGTTTATCGATCTCGGACCTGACAGTACAGATCAGGTTGGTGATGAAGTTGTTCTATGGGGGGAGGGACTTCCTGTTGAAAAAATAGCATCTATTCTAGGAACCATTCCTTATGAACTGGTGATCAAATTAACCAACAGGGTCAACTTCGTATATAAGTAGAAAAACAAAACCCTGCTTAATAAGCGGCAGGGTTATTATGGTTTGTCAGACGGATTTGAACGTTAGAATCCTTGGAAATGCTCCAGCTTTTCATCACCGTCAGTAGCTTCTTTATTGAATCTGCAGGTTGATTCGGTGGAACCTTTTTCAGGCTGGCAGTGCATGTAGAAAATTGGTTCCTTTCTCCATTCTGCCTTAGGAAACTGAATGCTGAATACATTATCTTCTGATTTATATAACGATCCCTGAATCTTTATGTCAGAGGTAAAATTGATTATAACCAGTGTTACAACAACTATAAAAATAAATTTAAACATAATTCTTCCCGAATACCAGTTAAACTGCTGAAAAAGAAAGTATAGAATAATCAGATTGGTTTTGCAGAATTTCTGCCAAATCTCAATATGTTGTAATTATACCTTGTTAACTGAAAAATACTAATTACTAATTAATAAAAAAATGAATTAAATGGATAAATATACCAATAATAAATTTTGTACCGCTCCGATGCTTGATCTTTCGGATGATCATTGTCGCTTTTTTTGGAGATTACTCTCCAAAAGAGCAATGCTATATACTGAAATGGTAACAACTGGTGCGATTATATATGGTAAAAAAGATTATCTTGCCTATAATGAGTCAGAAAATCCATTGGCGCTCCAGTTGGGTGGATGTAATCCGGAAGATCTGGCTTTCTGTGCTAAAAAAGCTGAAAAATACAATTATCAGGAAATCAATCTTAATGTCGGGTGTCCATCGGATAGAGTGCAGAACGGAGGGTTTGGGGCATCTCTTATGGCTCAGCCTCAGCTGGTAGCTGACTGCATAAAGGCAATGAAGGATGCTGTTTCCGTGCCTGTTTCAGTAAAATGCAGGATCGGCATTGACGAACTTGATTCTTATGAATATCTTACGCAATTTATTGGAACTGTTGAGCAAACCGGCTGTGACTTATTCATTATTCATGCAAGAAAAGCATGGCTTCAGGGATTGAGTCCTCGTGAAAACAGGGATATTCCGCCTTTAAAATATGAAACTGTATATCAGGTTAAAAAGGATTTCCCTAATCTTAATGTTGTGATTAACGGTGGTATTGATTCAATAGAGGCTGCGAAGGAACACTTAGAGCATGTTGATGGTGTAATGCTTGGTAGAACTGTATATGATCAGCCGTATATTCTCGCTGAAGTCGATCGTGAAATTTACGGAGATCAGAGTGCGCCGCTAATAACCAGGGAATCGGTAATTGATAATATTATTAGTTATGCTGACCGGTATGTTTCACAAGGTGGTAAACTCAGTAATATTACCCGCCATATTCTAGGATTGTATTTCGGTTGCCCAGGGGCAAGAACTTTCAGACGGATCCTGAGTCAGGAGGCAATTCATAAAGGTGCCGGGGTTGAATGCATTGAACGGGCATTTAATGCTGTTAAAAAGGCTGAAGTTGAATATGAGGAGCATGAAAGAAATTACGTCAGCAAATCATTTATCTGATGAGTTATGTTGATGTACTGCGGCAGCTGTGAATTTCTGCTTGATATAAACTGCTACGTCAGCGTGTCATGAATTTGAATTTACGGTATTTGTTATTCAATAATAAAGGGTGCCAACGGCACCCTTTTTACTGTGAATAATATTTCTCTTAAGTTTAGCGATCGACCATAGGAAGTCTTTGAGTGAGCTGATTAACAAACAGTCTTGCGGCATGCTGTTTGTTTTTTGCTGAAATGACAGGATAATCACTGTATGCTTGGATTATTCCTTCCCAAACTACTTTTTTGGTCAGTAAATCGTAAACTTCAATCTTTAGTGTACCTTTCTGCTTAGTGTCAACACCTGGATCCATATTGGTGAACAGACTTGCCGCCTTAGGATCTTCTCCACTAGCCAGGGTTGATGTGATTAAATAATCAGCCTCACTCTGTTCATCAACAAAAGTCATTCCAAGAGACTGGAATCTCATAACCGTGCATTCATTAACGTAGCGGTTCCAAGTGCCGTTTTTATCCGCATTGTTGTTTTCATTTCCATTCTTATATGCGAATTTGATTTCACCGGTTATCGGCCATGATGATAATGAGTTAGCTGCAACAGTCATGCTGAAAGCAGGTCTTACATCATCACCGCTGTCATTGGAACCTGAAGCACCTGAACCGGATGTTGATTGGCATCCTGCTAAAATCATTGATAAAGATAATCCGCATAACAAAAATAATTTCTTCATGATGTCCTCTAATTAATTCTTACATATTTTGAGCGTTTTGGTTTGATTGCATCTTCACCATATGTTTTTCTTTTCCACTCTTCATACTCAGTAAAGTTTCCTTCAAAGAATTCAACCTTGCCGTCATCCTGATAGTCTAGAATATGGGTGGCAATACGATCCAGGAACCAACGATCGTGAGAAATAACCATTGCACTTCCTGGGAATTCTAAAAGAGCATTTTCAAGAGCTCGCAATGTTTCAACGTCAAGATCATTTGTAGGTTCATCTAGTAGTAGAACGTTTCCGCCAATTTGAAGCAGTTTGGCCAAATGCAGTCTACCTCTTTCACCACCAGATAGATTTCCAACCATTTTCTGCTGATCGGTTCCTTTGAAGTTGAATTTGCCGATATAAGAACGGCTTGGAATTTCATAATTTCCAATTTTAAGGATATCTTTGCCCTGGGAAACTTCTTCAAATACAGTTTTTGAATTGTCCATCTGATCTCTGAACTGTTCCACAGAAGCCATGATTACAGTATCACCAATGCTGATTGAACCTGCATCCGGCTGTTCTTTTCCGGTAATGAGTCTGAACAGGGTGGATTTACCAGCGCCGTTAGGTCCGATAATACCGACGATTGCTCCTTTTGGAACATTGAAGGACAGATCTTTGATTAAGGTACGTTCGCCGTAACTCTTGGAAATATTGTTAACTTCAATTACTTTATCTCCCAGACGAGGTCCTACAGGAATATATAATTCGTTAGTTTCGTTTCTCTTCTGGTATTCTGTACTGTTCAACTCTTCGAATCTTGCCAGACGTGCTTTGCTCTTGGCATGTCTGCCCTTCGGATTCTGTCGAACCCATTCAAGTTCTTTTTCAATGGATTTCTGGCGGGCTGATTCAGCATTGGCTTCAATTTTCAGTCTAGTTTCCTTCTGTTCCAACCAACTGGAATAGTTACCCTGCCAAGGTATTCCTTCACCTCTGTCAAGTTCTAGGATCCATCCTGCAACATTGTCCAGGAAGTATCTGTCGTGAGTTACCGCAACAACGGTACCTTCGTAATCATGAAGGAAATGTTCTAGCCAGGCAATAGATTCCGCGTCCAAGTGGTTTGTTGGTTCGTCAAGCAGAAGCATATCAGGTTTTTCGAGCAGAAGACGGCAGATCGCCACGCGACGTCTTTCACCTCCTGATAAATATTTAATTTGAGCATCCCATGGCGGTAGGCGTAGTGCTTCAGCTGCTATTTCCATCTGATTTTCGATATTGTGACCATCCATAGATTCAATTTTTGCTTCTAATGCGGCCTGCTTTTGTGCCAATTTGTCAAAATCCGCATCTGGCTCTGCATATGCGGCATATACAGCATCAAGGTCGGCTAATGCCTGTTTAACTTCCGCAAATGATTCTTCAACTGTCTCTTTTACAGTCTTTTCCAAATCAAACTGAGGTTCCTGGGGCAGATAACCGATTTTAATATTAGGGTAAGGTATTGCTTCACCTTCTATTTCTTTATCTATTCCGGC
Organism: uncultured Pseudomonadota bacterium; assembly: GCA_900319705.1. Classification (GTDB taxonomy): domain Bacteria; phylum Pseudomonadota; class Gammaproteobacteria; order Enterobacterales; family Succinivibrionaceae; genus UBA2804. The sequence goes on from ONPL01000003.1 coordinate 35,464, forward strand.
CATAATTTTCAGCAGGGTGGATTTTCCTGCACCGTTAAGACCAAGTACACCGATCTTAGCGCCTGGGTAAAATGATAATGAAATATCTTTTAAAATTTGTCTTTTAGGCGGAATTATTTTTCCAACCCTATTCATTGTGTATATGAACTGAGGCATAGATATCCTTTAACTACAACATAATTTATAACATGCCTATTTTAAAGCATACGGCGTTAAAAAGCGAATACAAGATTGCCGTGTGTTTTATTAGGCAGCGTAAATAACTCTGGTAATTTGAAATGTTACTAGATACAAAAAAGGAGAACCAATTGGTTCTCCTTAAAATTATAGTTCTTTTAAAAAGACTTATTAGCCAAACTTGCTCATAAGTTGCCATTCAACAATGATGTAGAAAATTATGAAAAGCAGACTCAAAAAAGCAGCCAAACCATAAATAGCCAAATGGATAACAATGTTTGTATGAATGGTCAGATCATGAAGTCCATGATAAAATCTGTGAAGGCAGTGCCAAATACACAAAATTAAGCAACCAATCAGTACTGCGCCGGTAATAGGGTTACAAGCTATGTGAGCAATGTTCATAGCAACACCGTCGCTGAAACCGGCAACAATGCATGCCAACACAACGATAGGCATAACAATTGCTATAACCATACCGCCTGCACCAAACAGTCCCCAGTAAATAGGTTCATCGGATCTATCTTTTCTAAACATTGCTTTCTCCTATTTTAAGAATATCCAAAGGAAATCGGTAAAGAAACAAACAGCACCGAAGATCGTTACCAGGATGGTAAGAGCGTATAAAGCAATTACGAAATATTTTCCGTCCAACAGCTTATTCTTGATGATCACTCTCTGTGCTTTCGGCATTAAATTAAACCATGTGAATGCATGGTAGAGGGTGGCTACCAGCACCAGAATATTGAACAGGATTGTTACAGGATGCTGAATAACTTTCTGTGCAAACAGTAATTTCTGTATTCCTCCCAAATCACCGGATGCTGCACCTACTGCTATGCAACCATACAACCAAAGCAGTTCGAGAACGAACAGCAGAACTGGTATACAGGTTCCTTCACGAAGCATGTAGGCAATGTAAAATCCCTTGTTTGTCCACCAGTTGGCTTTAACAGGACGAACATAAGGTTTTCTTGTTGATTTATCTAATTCCATTCCCATTATTATTTATCCTTACTAGTGTTTTTAAACATTGAAATCAAATAATCCTTGGCACTTTCAACTTTACCAAGCTGAATTGCAGAAGCAGGATCAACACCTTTTGGACATACCTGTGAGCAGTATCCCACAAATGTACAACTCCAAACACCTGAATCCTGATTTACAAGCTTCATGCGTTCTTCTTTTCCACCGTCACGGCTGTCTTCGTTGTAACGATACAGCAGAGTGAGAGCTGCCGGTCCGATGAACTCTTTGTTCAGTTTGTACTGAGGACAAGCTGCATAGCAGATACCGCAGTTAATGCACATTGAGAACTGACGATACTTTTCCAACTCTTTCGGAGTCTGAATATATTCACGTCTATCTCCTGGATATGGAATATCCTTTCTAGGAATGATGTACGGTTTGATTCTTTCGAGTTTTTCAATAAAGTCGGAAAGATCAACAACCAAATCTCTTTCGATAGGGAAGTTTGCCAATGGTTCGATCAGCATTTCCTGTCCTGCATAGTCACGAAGGAATGTTTTGCAAGCCAGTTTTGGAGTTCCGTTAACCATCATACCGCAAGAACCACAGATCGCCATTCTGCATGACCAGCGGAAACTTAATGTAGGTTCCTGAGTATCTTTAATAATGTTTAATGCTTCAAGCAGAGACATTTCATGAGTATATTCTACTTCAAAGCTTTTTGTCCATGGCTCTTTATCCTCTTCTGGACGATAGCGCAGGACGGTAATTTTCATTTTATCTGCCATGAGTTCTCCTTACTTATTTGCAGCTGCTTCTGCTTCTTTCTTTGCTTTTTCAGCATCTTCTGCTGCCTTACCATATACACGTTTAGCTGGCTGAGATTTGGTAATCTTAACGCTGCTGTAGGAAATGGTTGGGGCACCGCCTTCAGGATTATAAGTGGCCAATGAATGCTTCAGGAACTGTTCATCGTTTCTTTCCACATAATCCAATCTCTGGTGTGAACCGCGGGATTCTTTACGGTTGAGGGCAGAGTAAGCCATAGCTTCGGCATTGCCGAGTAAGAAGCCTAATTCAATAGCAGTTAACCAATCGGTATTGAATATTGTTGACGTATCGGTTACCTTGATATTCTTGTAGCGTTCTTTCAGGACGTTAAGTTTCTCAATTGTGCCTTTGATTGATTCTTCATCTCGGTAGATACCAATACCTTCTTCCATCGCATCACCCATTGCATTGCGGATTTCACCAACTGATTCACAGCGTTTTCCGTCAATGATAGATAATGCTTTGTTAAGAGAATCCTGAGCCTGTTTTTCGAGAGTTTCGTCGCTACCAAATTCTGTTTCCATAGCGAATTTTGCAGCTTCTTCACCAGCAACTCTACCAAATACAACAGTTTCAACCAGTGAGTTAGAACCAAGACGGTTGGCTCCGTGAATACCAACGGAAGCACATTCACCAGCTGCGTACAGACCATGCATCTTGGTTGCTGTCTTACCGTCTGTTTCAATACCACCCATGGTGTAGTGAACAGTAGGTCTAACTGGTACAGGAGCATCAACAGGATCCACACCTACGTATGCCTTAGCAAGTTCACAGATGAATGGTAAACGTTCATGCAGATAATCAGCGCCGAGGTGACGAAGATCAAGGTTAACCACATCGCCCAAGTGGGTCTTGATAGTTCTTCCCTTCTTCTGTTCCTGCCAGAATGCCTGAGAAACACGGTCACGAGGACCTAATTCCATGTATTTGCTCTTTGGATGTCCAAGTGGAGTTTCAGGGCCTAAACCGTAATCCTGCAAGTAGCGGTAGCCATCTTTATTTGTCAGCACACCACCTTCACCGCGGCAACCCTCTGTCATAAGAACTCCGCATCCTGGAAGACCGGTAGGGTGGTACTGTACGAATTCCATATCTCTTAAAGGAACTCCGTGACGGTATGCCAGAGCCATACCATCACCGGTAACGATACCGCCGTTGGTATTGAATCTGTAGCAACGGTTTGAACCACCGGTAGCAATAATAACGGATTTGGCCTTGATAAGTCTTGTTACGCCGTTCTGAAGATCTAATGTTATAACGCCTTTAACCTGGTTGTCTTCTACCAACAGATCTAAAACGAAATGTTCGTCATAACGTTTGATTGAAGGATATTTAACAGAAGTCTGGAATAAAGTGTGCAACATATGGAAGCCGGTTTTATCAGCAGCAAACCATGTTCTTGGTACTTTCATACCACCGAACGGTCTTACGTTGATACGTCCGTCTGGCTTGCGGCTCCATGGGCATCCCCAATGTTCGAGCTGATAGAGCTCTCTTGTTGTATTCTGTACAAAATACTCAACAACATCCTGCTCGCACAACCAATCTCCACCGGCTACGGTATCGATAAAGTGGTTGTCTAAACTATCATCATCCCTAACTACGCCTGCAGCACCACCTTCAGCGGCAACTGTATGACTGCGCATAGGATAAACTTTAGAGATCAGTGCAACATTTAAATCCGGATTAAGTTCAGCAGCGGCAATAGCTGCTCGTAAACCTGCTCCACCAGCACCGACAATCGCGACATCAGCCTTAACTATGTCCACTTTTTCCTCCTGGTAAGGTAAAAAAACAAAAATACAAAAAAATCACTAGATTAGTTGATTTAAATTTAATCAACTAATGAAAAATCCAAATATACTAGCTGACTATTTTAACAAAAATTACAATTGTTTAGAATTGAACCAAGTCAAAAATAAAGCAAAAAACGTATAACTGTAGCAATTTGAACCGCTTTTTGCACATATCGCGCGCAACAGATATTTTAGGAAATCCTATTTTTTGATCATCCTGGCAATTTGCTGACCCATAAGTGTTGTATTTTCGGGCATCAGTGTACTATCAAATTCAATTTTCCCCTTTTCAAAGCAGCAGATTACAGTACTTCCGAATAGGAAACGTCCGATTTCCTCGCCCTTTTGGTAGATTAGATTCTGATCTTCGTACGAGGTTACTTTAACTTCACGTTTAGAATTTTTCGTAGGAGCTTCAATTCCTCCCCAAACGGTTTCAATACTTCCGACAATGGTTGCTCCAACAAAAACAACTGCCATTCTTCCATGGTTTGTTTCGAATATGCATACAAGGCGTTCATTTTTTGTAAACAGTTCGTCCACGTGTGATACTACTACAGGATTCACGGAATAAAGAGTACCTGGAATAAACACTGTTTTCAACAGTCTGCCTGAATACGGCATATGAACTCTATGATAATCCCTTGGTGACAGATATATGGTAACAAAGGAACCGTCTTTGAACGGTGCTGATATTTCCTGATCTCCACCAAGCAATGTTCTTAGACTGTAATCCATTCCTTTGGCTTGAATAATTCTTCCAAGCGTAACTGCTCCAAGCTGGCTTACTGTTCCGTCAACCGGTGATGCAACAGCATCTTCATCAGGTGCAATAGGTCGTGATTCCGGATTTACGGCACGGGCAAAAAATTCATTGAAGGTCTTATAATGTGATAAATCAGGATCTGCCACGATGGACATATCGATATTGTTTTTCTTTATGAACTTTTTAATAATCCAGGTTGTAAAGTCACCCATGTTTGCGGATGCCAATATTCCAAATAACTTAGAAACTGCTTGTTTTGGTATGATGTATTGTGTTGCAATAAATAAAGATCTTGTAAATTTATTCATGACGCTTCCTATGTTTTGAGCTATTTTATAAGAGACGATTGAAACTTTAAATCATTTTTTTTTGTTGTTTGCACGCCTTGTTTTGTTTTTGCTGACCATCAGCTCATTGCTGGAAAGTATTTTCAGATAGTTTTCATAGCGGATCCTATTGATTTTTCCTTCTGAAACTGCTTCCTTAATGCTACAACCTATTTCGTTTATATGTTTGCAGTCCTTGAATTTGCATGTCCCAAGATAGTCGCGGAATTCTAGATAATTTCTAGCTATGGTTTCAGTGGAAAAATGCCATAGTCCGAATTCTCTTACCCCTGGTGAGTCAATGATTTTAGTGGATGAGTTAAGAATGTACAGCCGTGATGAGGTTGTAGTGTGCTGCCCTAGATTTGAGTTTTCTGAAATCGAATTGGTATAGGCCTCATTACTTCCGATGAGTGCATTGAGAAGTGAGGACTTACCAACTCCTGATTGTCCCACTACGACAGAGAAATGATCTTGAAATGCCTCTTTTAACTCTTTGAGACCATCTCCGGTTACAGTACTGATGTAGAATAGTTCGTAACCGAGTTTACTGTAAAAGTCTAGGTTTTGCTGAAGATTTTCCCTTTGTTCAAGAGTTAGCAGGTCGATTTTATTAACTACAATGACCGGTTTGATACCTGTCTCTTCGCATGCTATTAGGTATCGGTCGATAATGTTGGTAGAAAGTTCGGGAAGAATGGAGGAAACAATGAATATTCTTGTTATATTGGCGGCGATAGGTTTCAACCCATCGTAGAAATCAGGTCTGTGCAGTTCTGATATGCGTGGTTTTACTATCTCAACAATTCCTCTGTTATCGCTGTTTGCTGCATCCTTATGCCAAAGAACATTGTCCCCTGTTGTGATTGAATTTACGGTTCTTCGAACAGAACATCGGACAGTTTGGTGATCTTCTGTAATAACATCAACCTGACTTCCGAAACGACAAGCAACAATTCCGCTTGAGAGATTGGATTCATTGTTATAGTAATCATCTAAAATTTCATTCTTTTTTTTAGAAATTTGAAGTTGTTGCTTATTACTGATTTTTTTTACCATATATAATATAGTTCCATAATAGAGTAGTGTAATGCTACCATACTAATTAAAAAAATAAAAAGGATAAAGCATGGTTGAATCAGATAATTTGGTATGGATGGATTTAGAAATGACGGGTCTAGATCCGAAGGAAAATAAAATCATAGAAGTAGCGACAGTAATTACTGACAGAAATCTGCAGATTATTGCCGAGAGTGAGGTTTTTGCCATTCATCGGAGTGAAGATGAATTGGCAATAATGGATGAATGGAATATAAAAACTCATTCTTCGTCCGGTCTTATAGAACGCGTTCGAAAGAGCAGTATTACAGACAGTATCTGTGAAGAGAAAATTCTTGATTTTATCAAGCAGTATGTTCCTGAGAGAACATCTCCTTTATGTGGTAACAGCATTTGGCAGGATCGTCGCTTTTTAATAGAGTATATGCCTACACTTGAGCATTATCTTCATTACAGAAACATAGATGTAAGTACCATTAAGGAATTGGTTCGTTTATGGAAACCTGAACTCAAATACATTAAGAAGGAGCGCCATGAAGCTTTATCTGATATAAAAGAGTCTATTGAGGAACTAAAATTTTATCGCAATAGAATATTGACTATTTGATTAAAAAAACGTCTGTTAAAATAAATTATCTGATTAAATGCTTGATTTAATAATTTTTTTAAATATAATATAACTCGTTCCTGCGGGAATAGCTCAGTTGGTAGAGCATAACCTTGCCAAGGTTACTGTCGCGAGTTCGATCCTCGTTTCCCGCTCCAATCTTTCTTATCTCCTCGTTTTCAATGATTTTTAATTTTGTCTGATTTTTAATCTTTGTTTTTGTGTTGACGATTCTTATGCCGTTGTAACGAATGTTGTGCCTAGTGTGCCAAAGACGAGTTTTCTTGTTCCTTTGAGAATGTAAAAAAGCTCTGTAAGAACAAATTCTATTACTATAAAAAATGCCCGCTTTTTGGAGCGGGCATCTGTATTGAACTAGGGTTTTACGCTATTCGTCATGAAGAGAGATCGAGAGGGAACCCATGTTGAATCTTCTAACCCTCTTTGTTGATTTCCTTCTAGTTGGTTCCTCCTTAATTTGAGGCGTATCTTCAACTTTGTTTTCTGGCTCCGTTTGAACAGTATTATTGCTGTCTGCTATCTGCACACTTTCTTCAGCAGATACCGATTCATTTAGATAGGATGTATCATTAGAATCGACAGCTTCATTCAGATATGTAGAACTGCTATCTGAATTTGCGAACGAATCGCTGTTTCCAGAAAAATCATCTATCTGAATTGATGCCTCCATCTCTCCGGTATAATTCGATAAATCATCTTCTACAGTTACAGCCTCTAGACCGTCTGTTGATTTTGTGTCTTCCGTTTGAATATATTCGAAAGAATCATCCTTTGTATCAACGGTTGGCTGTACCATATTGTCATCGTTAAAGATACTTTGACTAGATAGATTGGTGAAACTATTGTCTTCATCGTTGGAGTTGATATCCAAATTGATTTCTTCAGATTCATTGTATTTCTGTACGGTGTCGTTATTTGAACCGAAAAGTGAATCTTCTGACATTCCGTTCAGATTTTCATCTGACAGATCGATTTCAAATTCATCAGAATCTTTTGCTTTTTCAGTATGGCCGACATTAACTTTATTGAAGGAACTGTATTTGGACGGATCTCCCTTGGTTACCAAAGCGTCAAAAGGATTCTTCGCCTTGTGATGCTCCCCGGTAGCTGGTTGGGATTCCTCGAGAGCAACTGGTTCCGACTCGCTCGGAGTAACAAAATCATCATTGCTGAATGCAGGAATAATGGTGTTCTCAACAGACGGATCGTAGTTTTCATCAATGGTATTCTCTGTTGCAGAAATTTCATCCGGTTTGGTTTCTTCAATTATAGTTTTCGGTTTGGATTCCTGACTGTCGAGAGGTTTCAGTGGAGGAATAGAAGTCTTGAATGAGCGTACAGACGCTTCCTGCTTTGGGGCCTCTTCCTTTGGACTCTGATCTTCTGATTTGGTTTCAGATGAACTACTGGTTGATGACTGCTTTTGTTTCATCTTCATTTTCATCAGCAGATCTTCACCTTTCAGTTTTACAGACTGGCATTCTTTTTCTCTTTGGATTTTTTCCTCTTTAAGACGACGACGCTCCTTTTCCTCTTCGCTTTCTTCTACTGGTTCACTGACAGTATTCTGTTGCGGAGATTTTATAGGTGCAGGTGTGTTCTGCGGAGTTGTATCCGGTTCAGACTCACTAATCTGAGTAACTGTATTATCACTTGTATCGCCTGTTTCAGAGACCGTTTGATTCTGAGCTGTTTCAGTTACGACATCACCCTGTTCCTTTTCGCCGGAACTTGCAACTACGCCTGGAATTGCAGACTTCTGCATGAACTCGTCGAGACTAGCTTTTCTTTTTGCTCTTTCCTCTTCGGTTTCGTTCTTTTTGCGTTCCTCGAGTTCTTTAGCAAGCTTCTCTGCTTCTTTCTGCTGCTTGTAACGCTCTTTTTCACGTCTGATTCGCTCTGCCTCTATTTCCGCAATCAGCTCTCCGCCACTGTCACCAGGGACAACGCCGGTCTGCTTAAATTGTTCTTTTTCTGCTGCCTTCTGTTGCATATAAGGAACAACTTTATCTTTTATACGTCTGCGGAATATAAATAAAATTATCAGTGCAAGAGCTATTGAAGCAAGTCCGCCGTAAGTCAGCATGTCGCTGAGTGATAAAGATGAACTACTGCTATGAGTTGTGATCATAGCTGAGTTTTCTATGTCTTCCTTTATCTTATCACTCTGAGAGCGATTATCATTTGGGGCATTTCTTTCTTTGTTTTTTGCTTGAACCGCTTTTTCGGACTCAATAGTTTTTGCAGTGCTTGAATTGTATGGATATGCTATACCAGCTTCAGGTTTCAAATTGTTTTCGATATCCTGTATGTAGGCAAAAACATTGTCTTTTTGGTTCAGCATTTCTGAATCAAAGAATTGTTTGTACAGATATGATTGGATTTGATCAAACTTTCCTTTGTTTTCCTCCAATGTTTTAAGCAACTGTTCCGGAGCTGTAACAATTTCATAAATATCGAATTCGTACTTCTTAAGATTAAGATCTTTAATGAGGATGCCCATAGCCCCTTCATCACATTTTGTAGACAGTCTAGCTGAATCAGCCCCTTCTGTTTCAACTGTGTGCTTACAGTTGTGGTATATTGAATTTATTGCCTTTTGTGTGTTTTCTGTCAGTTTCTGTTTCTTTTCTGTGGTAAGAACATAAGTAATGATGTATTTTTCATTTGTTGTCCCGTCTTTCAGAAAAAACTTCATGCCCTGGTTGGTTATATCAGTTGATGTTACCTGCACTAAAGAGGAGGAGTCCTGCGGTGCTGCCCAATAGTTTTCCTTCTGCAAGGAAAGATTCTGCATTCCCTCCAAGTCTATTCTTGAGTAATCAACGTTGCTTGCATATTTCAGAACTGATTTTTGAGGAATGTTGAAATTTTCGAAAAAACCGAGCTGATAGTTTGCTGTATTGATCATCGCAGCTAGATCTTCGACCGTCGCATTATCGCCTGTCTTGCTGGAAATGGATACTATTCTAGTAAAATCACTTGGTTGGTTATTATCGTCTTCGAACTGAGTGAAAATAACATATTGCAGAGAATCCTGATTTTTTACACACAGGAACTGGTAACTGGCAAACGGCTTATACGTCGGATCATTCATGCACTGATTTATGTTGTCCCCTTTATGGGTGAGCTTGTACATAAAATCGGCGACGATCTCATAAAACTGTCTTGAATTATTTTTTACAAAGCTAACTTCTATACTCAAATTAGGTATCTTGCTGTTTGCAAAATACATTGAATGCTGATTTTTTTCCTTGACGTAGTATGAGTTTGGAAGCTGCTCTGTCTCAAATATCGGATCGATTATATCTGAAACCTGCGGTGCCGCAACTGCGACATTTAAGCCCAAAATACCTGTGGCAATCGTAGAAACTATTCTTTTTTTCATATTACATTCGCAATTATTTAGGTGCGACTCCATGAATGTTACTATTATTGTTACTTTATTCCATTACCCCGCATTTTAATAAATAAGCTAGACGGATGTTAATTAAAATCGATAATTTATGGTCATAATCGTAATGTATATCAAATTGTAGAAGGATAATACCGCATACTGTTTGCGGTATTGGAGATAAGGAACTGTTAGTGCTGTACTTTTTTACAAGCAATGCCTTTAGCTGTTTATTCTATATATTTTCACGTTGTTGTACCCCTGTTCCTTAAGGTATAGGGCCTGAATTCTGCTCATAACCCCGTTTTTACAGTACAGAAGGTAATTTTTTGACTGATCCAAATCTCCGAAAGTAGTTGAGATTTTGTAGAACGGAATATTTATGATCTTTACACCAGGAAGAGTCAATGGCTCGTCATCAACCTCATCTTGCGATCTTATATCGATTACAGTTTCGTCTTCTGCAATGGATGTTACTGTTGTGACTTCTGTCAGAACGCCATCTGTCTCTTTGGCTATATCACGGATGTCTGTGCATACGGTATCTTCTACAGCTTTGTCGATAACCTTAAAATTGAATTTCTTTTCTTCCTCAAGTATATCGTCAAGTTTTGCGTGTGTGGTTGGTTTTTGTGAAATAACACCGCAGTATTCCGGCATTGATTCGGCTATTTCGACAGTTCCAATTTTTCTGCATTCGTCAATGATATCCTGCTTGTCTGTTACGATCAGCGGACGCAGGATCATGGTATCGGTTACCTGATCAATGACAGACAAGTTAGTTACTGTCTGACTAGATACCTGTCCTACACTTTCTCCTGTTACAAGTGCATGGATTTTATTCTTTTGGGCAATTCTCGATGCAACTCGCATCATCATTCGTTTAAGAATTACTCCCATCAGGTGTTTGTTCATGGTTTCCAGAATTTCTGCTATAACCGGTTCAAATGGAACGGAATAGAATTTGACTCGGTGTGAACTTCCGAATCTATTCCACAAATAGTATGCTTCCTGCTTTACTCCGATTTCGTGATCTCGTCCACCCATGTTGAAAAAACAGTAGTGAACCTTGCAACCTCGTTTTATAAATTTAAAAGATGACACACCGGAGTCAAATCCTCCAGAAATAAGGCTTAAGACATCTTCCTGTGTTGACAGAGGGTATCCGCCAAGACCCTGATGTGTGTTTTTGATCAGGTATAGCTGGTTTTGATCTATTTCAATGTTAATCTGCAGATCCGGATTGGTAAGTTTTACTCCGTTTGACTCTAAATTCTGATTCAGTCCTCCGCCGACATATTTCTCTACGTCAATAGATGTAAAATCATGTGTTCCTTTTCTCTTTACCCTGACACAGAAGGTCTTTCCCACCAATTTCCCTTCGTAGAGTTCCTTTGTCTGGAGGTAGATGTCATTTACATCAGTAAAACTTGAACAGTGTACTTCGGCAAAACTGTGGATCCCGGGGATATTCTGCATTATTTCTATAAGTTTTGGCAGTTCCTGCGAATTATCGCATTTGACCATCAGTTTATCCCACTTAGACTGAATCTTGCATTCAATTCCGAAATGCTTCAGTACATTGCGGATGTTGACATTAAGGGTTCTGATCATGGAAAGTCTTACGGAATGACTCTTGATTATGATTTCCGGAAAAAGTTTTACTAGAAATAAATTTGGAAACATTCTATTGATAACGTCTTCATTCTCTGATGCCGTTTTTTTCGACACGTTTTCTTGTACTGTGATATCCATGGCGTTAGCTCGGTTAATAAATGCAATTGTGAATCTCTATATACGATTGACCTTCATTCGTGAAGTCTAGGGTGGCCTAATTGAAGATCTCGAGCATTATACTTGATTGCCTGGATGATTTCTATTCGCTGTTGGGATTTTCTGCATCAGCGGAAATTACCAGATTTTTTGACAGTCTGTGGCCGCTGTGCAGGCGTTTTTTGTAATCCTGGCAAATTTTTCGAATCTGCTACTCCTTTGCTTATTGTGGTATTATGTGATTTGTGCAACCGATAGACTTTTAATAGTTTAGTAAACGATCCATAATAACCTTTAAGGTAATTATGGCTTTTGCTTAGTCTAAGTGATTTCACTGAAAAGTGAATGAACTACGTTATGAGAGAATGAA
>ONPL01000017.1 GCA_900319705.1 uncultured Pseudomonadota bacterium
AACCGAACAAAGAAAGGCTCATCACCAAAGACAAAACTATATAAATAACTCTTTTCATTTATAATAATCCTTATCACAACTCTCTGAAAACTGCAAAAAAAACAGAATAACACCAAATTATTTTTTTAATGCATCCCATTCTTTCTTTAAGATTGCATACTGGTATGTATTCTCATAATGCGGTGTACCATCCTCATTATTTACAAAACTAACGAATTCCTTGAAGAAACCCTCTTTTCTCATTCCTAGTTTTTCGCACAAATGCTGACTTCTCGTGTTGTTATCATCAGTATAGGCGTAAATTCTTCTAGCCCCCTTCTGATTAAACAGATAATCAAAAAAAGCGCTGACAGCCTCAAACCCGTAGCCCTTGCCACAGTATTCCTCATTAAGCATCCAGCTTGGACTGTACGTCTCAAGGTCCTGTTTTGTAGCTTCATCAATTTTCTGCAATGCCACAATTTCGCCGATCACCTTTCCGGTTTCCTTGAGAACGATCGCAAAAAATAATTCAGAATCCTGCTGCCGTTTACTCATCTCTGCAATAGAATCCTCAATGGAATCGAGTTTTAAATCAACAAAGCAGTTTACCTTAGGATCGGAAAGATACTCATACACATCTGCTGCATCTTCAACTCTAAATGGCCTTAATATAAGTCTTTTTGTTTCGATCATGCATTCACCAAAATCAATTTTAACAACATGTTAATGATAAAACTTATAGAAATAATCAACAAATAGCTCAAATCAATTTTCTATGGTTCCTCTCATTTTTATTAATAAAAAACTCCGCCACTGATCATAAGACCAACAGCGGAGTCATTGTGTTCTAGTACACTTACATCAACTAGACAGCAAATGCTGACTGTGAATTACAGAGTATTTGCAGAATGTAAGTTTTCGAAAGCAATCTGAAGACGAGCGATTTCAGATTCCTGACCTTTACGAAGCCATGTTCTTGGATCATAGTACTTCTTGTTAGGAGAATCTGGACCTTCAGGATTACCCAGCTGACCCTGCAGATAAGCTTCCTTATCCTTGTAGTAGTCTAAAATACCCTTCCAGGTAGCCCACTGAGTATCAGTATCGATGTTCATCTTAACAACACCGTAACTTACTGCAGCTTCGATATCTTTTGGATCTGAACCGGAACCGCCGTGGAATACGAAGTTATATGGTTTAGAACCTTCTGGAAGACCTAATTTCTTAGCAGCGTAAATCTGAGAATTCTTCAGAATTTCTGGGTTCAATTTAACATTACCTGGCTTGTAAACACCGTGAACATTACCGAAAGAAGCAGCAATAGTAAAGTTAGGGCTGATCTTGCTTAACTGTTCGTATGCATACCAAACGTCTTCTGGCTGGGTATACAGAGCAGAGTTATCCATTCCGCTGTTATCAACACCATCTTCTTCACCGCCGGTGCAACCTAATTCAAGTTCAAGAGTCATGTCAATCTTAGCCATTCTTTCAAGATACTTGCAGCATAATTCAACGTTATCCTTTAAGGTTTCAACGGATAAGTCGATCATGTGAGAAGAGAACAGTGGAACACCGTGTTCTGCATAGTATTTTTCACCTGCATCCAGCAGACCGTCAACCCATGGAAGAAGTTTCTTAGCGCAGTGGTCGGTATGAACGATTACAGGAACACCGTAGTATTCAGCAACATTACGGGCATGTAAAGCGCCGGAAATAGAACCTAAAATCTGAGCTTTCTGATTGTCAAGCTTTAAACCCTTACCAGCGATAAACTGTGCACCGCCGTTAGAGAACTGAACAATTACAGGAGCTTTTGCCTTTGCAGCAGCTTCAATAACAGCATTGATTGAATCTGTACCAACACAGTTAACAGCTGGAATAGCAAAACCGTTTTCTTTTGCAACAGCAAAAACCTTGTTTAAATCATTACCAGCGATAACACCTGGTTTAACAACATCTAGAACCTTGGTCATTTTCTATCCTAAATATAAAGAAAAAATCAAAAGAGGAGAATAAACTGATTCTCCCCCATAAATATATTACTTAGCTTCAGCAGCACGTTTTTCAAGAATTTCTACAGCAGGAAGTTTCTTGCCTTCAACGAATTCCATGAAAGCACCACCACCGGTAGAAATGTAGGAAACCTGATCTTTGATACCGAATTTATCGATAGCAGCTAAGGTATCTCCACCACCTGCAATGGTGAAAGCTTCAGTCTTGGCAATAGCATCAGCCAGAACCTTGGTACCTGCAGCAAACTTATCATTTTCAAACACACCTACAGGACCGTTCCAAAGTACAGTCTTAGCGTTCATGATAACATCTGCAATAGCCTGAGCTGATTTAGGTCCGATATCGAGGATCATATCATCTTCTGCTACATCCTTAACATCTTTAGTAGCAACACCAGTAGTGCCTTCGAAGTCCTTTGCTACAACAACATCTGTTGTTGGAGGAATTGTAGTCTTGGCAGCAATCTTCTTAGCTTCATCAATCAGATCAGCTTCGTATAAAGATTTACCAACTGGATTACCTTCAGCAGCGATGAATGTATTTGCAATACCACCGCCAACAACCAGCTGATCAGCAATATCAGCCAGAGTATTTAATACTGTCAGTTTGGTTGAAACTTTTGAACCGCCGAGAATAGCAACCATTGGACGAGCTGGGTTAGCCAGAGCTTTAGCCAGAGCATCAAGTTCAGCAGCAAGTAAAGGACCTGCACATGCAACTGGAGCATACTGTGCTGCACCGTAGGTAGTACCCTGTGCACGGTGTGCGGTACCGAATGCATCCATTACAAATACATCGCAGAGAGCAGCATACTTCTTAGCAAGATCATCAGCATTCTTCTTTTCACCCTTGTTGAAACGGCAGTTTTCTAAAACAACCACTTCACCGGCATTAACTTCAACGCCATCAAGGTAGTCTTTAACCAGACGTACAGGTACATCAAGCTTGTCGTTTAAGTAATCTACAACTGGTTTCAAAGAGAAAGCTTCGTCGTAAACACCTTCTTCTGGACGACCAAGGTGAGAAGTAACCATAACTTTAGCGCCTTTTTCAAGAGCTAATTTAATGGTTGGAAGTGTTGCAACAATACGTGCATCAGAAGTTACCTTGCCTTCTTTAACTGGTACGTTTAAATCAGCACGGATTAAAACTCGCTTACCTTGTAAGTCTAAGTCAGACATTTTTAAAACTGCAGACATCTATAAGTCCTCTAATAATAAAAAATAATGAATACCAAAAAATTAGTCTAATTATACAATTTTTGACTTTTATCAACAACTAAAACAGCAAAGATCACAGAAAAAAGTTAATGTTCATGCTAGTGCTGTAACGGCTGATTTACTTCCTTGATCATAGCGAAACTGCTGGACTACTGTGCAACTTTGCATATCAAAAAGAAAACCAATATAATGTTCTAAATCTTAGTCGAGGTGTATATGTTTAATTTTTCAAAGCATAAATTCATTCCTGCCGCTCTCGTGGCAGTTTCCTTCCTTTTTGCCGCAGAGGGCAACTGTGGTATCTATGTAAAGAACTACAGTACCGGTTCCAGAGTTGTTGAACTGGACGGTTCATACATAAAATCCTACAGCACAGGTGCACGTAAGCTTGAAATCAGCGGCAGACTGGTGAGAGACTACAGTAAAGGCAGATCAATTCTTGAAGTTGACGGCAATTACATCAAGGATTACAGTACAGGAAGAAGACTCGTTGAAATAGACGGTAAATACATTAAAGACTACAGTACAGGAAGAAGACTGTTTGAAATAGACGGCAACTATCTGAAGGATTACAGCACCGGTGGAAGAAAATATGAATTAAGCGGTGGAACTTCAGGCTCTATCTCTTCCATTCAACTGTTTGCAATTCTCTACTGCGCAGAGCAGATCCTCAAATAACTCATTGTCACATACTATCTTATCCGGTCATTTATCAGCTACCGGATATAAAAAGGGCGCCCCGTAGGAACGCCCTTTCTCGATTAGTCTTTGAGTTCAGAAACTAAATCTGTTTTTCTTCCTCGTTATGTGCTGAAGTTTCAACGTCAGAAGCAATAGGATTTTCGAATGAAGAAGCTTCAGGCCCCTGAACCTGATCCTCCTGGTTCAAGCTGTTGAAATCGCCTTTCTCCTCCTGTGTTGCCACGTCAGCGCCAGGCTGTTCAGCAACAACAGCAACCTGTTCCTCTGCTACAGGCTCGGATTCCTTCTGCTGTTGCATCTTCTGCTGAGCACGGGTAACCTCACCGAAAGCATCAGGACCGAGTTCCTCATATTTAGCTTCCTTGATGGACAGTCTGATGCGACCCTGTCTGTCAATTTCAAGAACTTTTACACGAACCTTGTCGCCAACCTTCAGGAATGCATTGATATCTTTAACTCTTTCAGGAGTAATCTGGGAAATATGAACCAGACCATCCTTACCAGGGAACAGAGTAACAAAAGCACCGAATTCAGCAAGTCTTGAAACAGTACCTTCATAGATCTTGCCCGGTTCTATCTCTGCCACCAATGCATTGATACGCTCGATTGCATCCTGGGCTTTCATTCCGTCAGTAGCAGCAATCTTAACAGTACCGTCTTCAGTCAGATCAATAACAGTTCCGGTTTCCTCGGTCAGGGCACGAATTGTCGCACCGCCCTTACCGATAACATCCTTAATCTTTTCAGGGTTGATGTGCATTACATACATTCTAGGAGCAAACGGAGACATTTCCTCACGAGGTTTTGCAATACACTTATTCATTACACCAAGAATATGAAGACGTGCTTCGTGAGCCTGCTTCAGCGCAATCTGCATAATTTCCTTGGTAATACCTTCAATCTTGATATCCATCTGCAGAGCGGTAACACCTTCTGAGGTACCTGCAACCTTGAAATCCATATCGCCGAGATGGTCTTCATCACCGAGAATATCGGTCAGAACAACAAAGTTATCTCCTTCCTTAACCAGACCCATTGCAATACCGGCAACCTGAGCCTTAATAGGAACACCTGCATCCATAAGAGCAAGAGAAGAACCGCAAACAGAAGCCATTGATGATGAACCGTTGGATTCTGTAATTTCAGATACCACACGAACAGTATAAGGGAATTCTTCTGCTGATGGCATTACAGCAGCAATACCTCTCTTTGCAAGTCTTCCGTGTCCAAGTTCACGTCTCTTAGGAGAACCGATAAGACCGATTTCACCTACACAGTATGGAGGGAAGTTGTAGTGAAGAATAAAACGTTCAGTTCTTTCACCGCACAGTTCATCGATAATCTGAGCATCTCTTTCTGTTCCGAGAGTACATGTTACAAGAGCCTGAGTTTCGCCTCTGGTGAAAAGCGCGGAACCGTGAACGCGCGGCAGAACACCCGTTCCAACAGTCAGAGCTCTTACCATTTCTGTAGTTCTGCCGTCTATACGCGGTTCATGAGCCAGAACGCGATCTCTTACAATTCTCTTTTCCAGAGAATGGAAAAGTTCACCGGCAACACGCTGGTTAACTTCAGGATTCTCCGCAACGAATGCATCAATCATTGCCTTCTTCAGTTCGGCAACTTTGTTCAAACGATCAAGTTTCTCGGTAATGCGGTAGATTTCTCCGAGTTTTTCTGCTGCAAAATCAGCAACTTTCTGCTTCAGTTCTGTATCTTCGGCCGGTGCAGTCCAATCCCACTTAGGTTTGTTAACCATTGCAGCAAAATCGTTGATTGCTTCAATAACAACCTGCTGCTGTTCGTGACCGAACATAACTGCTCCGAGCATTGTATCTTCAGGAAGGATCTGAGCCTCGGATTCAACCATCAGAACTGCAGGCTGTGTACCAGCCACCACCAAATCCAGCTTACTTTCCTTAAGTTCGGAATTCAATGGATTCAACACATACTGATCGTTGATATAACCAACTCTGGCGGCGCCAATCGGACCGTTGAAAGGAATACCGGAAATTGCCAGTGCAGCAGAAGTACCAATCATTGAAATAATATCGGTAGGAATTTCAGGGTTTGCAGAAACAACGGTAATAACTATCTGAACATCGTGAGTAAATCCTGCAGGGAACAGCGGACGAATCGGGCGATCGATAAGTCTTGCAATAAGAGTTTCGCCTTCACTTGGTCTGCCTTCACGTTTAAAATATCCGCCAGGGAAACGACCGGCTGCATATGCTCTTTCCTGATAATTAACTGTTAACGGGAAGAAATCACGTTCCTCTTCAGGTTCTTCCTTATTTCCTACTACTGTTACAAAAACGGATGTATCATCCATGCTTGCCATTACAGAGGCATCAGTCTGCTTGCCAATCACACCGGTTTCTAAGGTAATTGTGTGCTGGCCGTATTTAAATGTCTTTACAATTGGAGTCACTTTCTATTTCCTTTTGACTTTCTCTTCTCTACACTTTACAAAATCTTGCTAATTATAAATGAAAAACAGAACTACTTAAACCAAAAACACAGCAAAAGAATCAATTTTCAAGGAAAATTACAAAATTGAAACGTACGTCGCAAAAATGCAATAACTGCCAATTTTTTCTAAAACAGCCGCAGTGATTTTATTAATGTCAACAAACAATTTGAGAGTACAGTGCATTTAGGATATGATCCACAGTCGTATCAGAACTTTCCGGACAGATGATTGCAGCGAATTACAAATACCGTCCACAGGCATGATAAAAGTAGCGAGATAGTAACCATGAAAATTGCATCACTTACACCTTTCCAGTTCAGACTGGCTACAACTATTCTTTACCATATTCTCAGTAAGGAATTCTCAATTGATCAGTCATACTCTCATTTTTTTAATAAAGTGAAAGTCGTAAACAGAGAACAGGCTCTGATTACACGTGTGGTCGGCGATATCATGCGCAGGCTCAACTACTTCTATGCAGTTCTCGGCATCAACAATAAAAATGCCTGCAAACATGTGGACCGTCTCGTTCATCTGTGGCATATACTGAACAATATGCAGCAGACACACGGTGCAAGAACTGAGCCTCTTAACGAAGATGAGATGAGAAAAAAGATCCGCGAACTTAAGAAAAACAAACCATTGGTTGACGGATGTCCTGTATGGCTCGAGGAGCACGGGCTGTATGAGCTCGGTGATGACTGGGCCGCTGAACGTCACGCGCTAGCGGAAGCTCCTAAACGTTTCATTCGTGTCAATACTCTTAAAATCAGCAAAGAAGATCTGATCACAAGGTTAAAAAGGTCAGATGTTCAAACCAAAGAGGTTGATGGTGTCGATACGGCACTGGAAGTGATAAGCGACGCATCTCTGTTCAAACTTCGAGCCTTCGAAGAGGGACTTTTTGAGCAGCAGGATGCCGGTTCGCAGATGATAGCACCGTTTCTTCAGACTGAACCGGGAATGCGTGTAATAGATGCCTGCGCCGGTTCCGGAGGCAAGACTCTCCATCTGGCTGCCATTTCCCAGGGAAAAGGCAGCATAATCGCCCTTGATACCGAGGAATGGAAATTAAAGAATCTCAAGCAGCGTGCCCGTCGCGATGGTGTTTTTAACGTAGAAACACGAGTGATCGACAGTACCAAGGTAATCAAAAGGCTTTACAACAGTGCGGATCGGGTTCTTCTGGATGTTCCGTGCTCCGGGCTAGGCGTATTAAAACGAAACCCTGATACAAAGTGGGGAGATACACCGTCAACTCTTTCCAAACTCTATGAACTCCAGGCAAACATACTGGAAAACTACAGTAGAATGGTAAAAGTCGGTGGGAAACTGGTTTATTCCACCTGTTCCATAATGCCGGTAGAAAACGAAATTCAAATCAAAGTATTCCTGAAAAAACACAAGGATGAATTTGAACTTGAAGATCAGCACACAGTGTTACCTTCAAAGACCGGATTTGACGGTTTCTATATGGCCAGACTCATTCGGATAAAGTAACGGCAGTAAAGAAAAACATTCTAGTTCACAAGATAGAGTCAAAACACGCAGCCGGGAACAAAATTTCAAAAAAAACTTAAAGAAGCGCGCGGCCGGCACTTTGTGCATAAACAGAATAAATTACTGAAAGCTAATTACGGTGGATCGAGAACAGCAGTTGTGCTTCAGATCTTGGAAGTTCACACTCCTCCATAACCTCTTCAATGGAAGATCCCGCTTTGACCATTTTAACCGCGCGGTTATACATCTTTGACTCGGGATCCATCATCTGAACTTCTTCAAGCTTACGCTCAAGTTCCTCTATTCTGGCAAGGACATGTTCGAACTGTTCCGGTGCCAATGCGCTGTCATGCACGGAACTGTGTTCCTGAGCAATCTGAAGATCACTGAGAGCCTTGGTGACATAATCCCAACGTTTGCTGAAACCTTTCACAGTATTGATCACACTGTCTATCTCGTTGAAATTATCTGAAATTGAAAAGAGGGTCTTTCGAATCTGCTGAAGGCTGAGTTGCAGGTAAACCACCCAGCAAGCCAACAGCACTACAACACCTATAAGACCCAGTACAATATAAGAATATACAGTTAAATTGATCGTTTCCATTACTGCTGTAACTGACTCAGTTCAGTCCATTCCTCATCAGTAAGAAGTTTGTTCAGATCAACCAGTATAAGCAGATCATCATCACGATTGCAAACACCCTGAATAAACTTTGCGCATTCATCTGTTCCGACATTCGGTGCAACATCAATTTCCGAAGACTTCAGATAAACAACTTCGGCGACACTGTCAACCAGTATTCCCACAGTCTGTGTCTCCGCCTCAATAATAACAATTCTGGTATTGTCCGTAACATCAGCGCTGTCCAATCCAAAGCGCAACCTGGTATCGATAATCGTAACAACATTACCACGAAGATTAATTATACCGAGAACATATTTAGGAGCCCCAGGAACAGGCGCAATGTCAGTATAACGCAAAACTTCGCGAACCTGCTTTACGTTAACACCGTAAGTTTCTCGATCTAATTGAAAGGTAACCCATTGAAACACTTCACTATCGCTTACTGAACCTGCAATATTCTGACTTCCAGCCACGATTTACTCCTTTACCTATACAGGATAATAAAACTATAAAATCATCGTCACGGGTGATCTTACCGGATTTCACCTAAAAAAAATATAACACAGCGCTAATTTCCATCTATATTAACGCCGTTTTTAAACAGTTTTACCAATTCTGTTACATGGATCAAAGCACACATTCTTTCTTTCACAATTCCAGCAAGCCAAGGACGTTTGCCGGAGCTGGAACGCCACTGCACCTGACTGCGTCGCAAAGTTTCGGTTCCGATTAAGCCGGTGCATGTAATACCCCATTTTGAATTTCCTAGTTCAATTACATACTGAAAGCTGTCAGGATCCACTGCAATCTGCGGCATAGCCCACTTTGCAAAATCAACAATCTGAACCTTTTCATCCCTTACATTCATCATTCCCATAAACCATTCAGGCTTTCCAAAAATCGGGGTAATTTTTTCAATATTGTTAATACTGCCCAAATCAATTAAAGGAACTGCAAAGGTAATCTTATCCAAGACAAAAAACAATGCCTGAAACTCTTCCGGAGTCTGTATATTGGACCACTGGGCAGTAGCCGGTCTGGCAACTTCCTGAACTACCTGCTGTTTAAGTTCCGTAGTCTGTTTGGTTTCCTCCTCGACCTTGCTTGACGCAAAATTCTTTACGCGCGGAGCAGTAATTGTAACAATTTCAGTCTTAACTTCGGTCTTGGTCTCAGTCTCAGTCTGAGTTTTAACCTCTGGTTTAATCTGACTGATGATTCTGGACAGTTTATCAAGTGTTTCCTTGCGAGGTTCCAGTACCGGACGTGATTCGGCCTCCTTTTGGACAGATGCCATAATCTGAGGAGACTTGTTTTCTGCACCGGCAATGTCAAAGGAACTAGGGGAAGGAGCGTTAAATGTACGGTGTGCTGATTCACGATCGATAAACGAATCATCAGCTTTCGGAGTATATGTTTTCCCGAATGAAGCAACAATTGCACCGTCAGCAGGAGTAACCGCATCTGTTGTCCCTTTAGCTGCATCTGGTTGTGTTTCTGTCTTCTGTTCGCTCTTTTGTGTATTTTCAGTTGAAAGCAGATCCGCATGAGTTTCCGGCTGTTTTTGAACAGTATCCTGCTTCTGTGGCTCAGCAGACAGATCATGTTCATTTTCAATTCCGGAAGCATCAGTATTTTTCTCTTCAGAACTGGTTGCCTCCGGCTTCTCACCGGTTCCGTTCTTTATTTCATCCCTTTCCTGCGATTTCTCAGCCTGGATAACTGGTATCTGACAACTCTGATCTGCATCTGAAGCTGTACTATTTTTCTGCTCAGTTTCACTTTCTCTGCCGTCAGTTTCAACAACATCAGAGGATTCATCGGTAACTTTTACTGACTCTTCAATTACCGGGCTTTCTTCCGGCCTGTTCTGTTCTGAAGATACCTTGACCACACCGTCTGCCACAAGTCCGGAGGATGCAAGTTTGCCGGCAAGTTTTTCCTCTATTTCCTGAGAGGAAACCGGATTGAGCATCGATCTGAAGTACGATGCCATAGCCTCAAACTGTGTATCATTACTTTTCATTTAATTTTCCTTCTTCCTTTAGCAGATCTTGAAGAAGTATGTAATAAGCATGGGTACCGCGGGAATCAGGGATCAGATATGCCGGCGGAACATGCTTATGACTCGAATCTCTAAATTTAGTATCAATTGGAATATAATTCTTCCATACTTGATCTTTGTAATGTTCGCGAATACTCTGAAGACTCAGAATGGAAGCCTTGGTTCTCTTATCATACATGGTAGGAATAATTATATACTTAAACGGCTTATCAACTGTAGTATGAAGAATTTCAAATGTTTTCATCATTCGCTCAAGTCCTTTAAGTGCCAGAAACTCTGTCTGGGTCGGAACCAGGATCTGAGTACTTGAAGCAAGCGCATTTACCATCATAACACCGAGAACAGGAGGACAGTCTATCAGAACGATATCATAATAGTCCTGCAATCTTTCAAGAGCATTTTTCAGGATCAGACCAACACCATCCTGCTCACCAAGTGTACGATCCAATGTGGCCAGGGCAATTGATCCTGGCATAATGCTTATATTTTCGTACTTGGTCGGCAGAATAATCTGCAACAGTTCCTGAGTTGAAAGATTCGGATTCAAAAAGACATCAAACAAGGTATGCGGAAGTTCATCCGAATCATAATCAAAATAATTAGTAAGGGATGCGTGCGGATCGGTATCAAGCAGCAGAACTCTTTTTCCGTCCTTTGCAAGCCATCCTGCCAGACTCACACATGTAGTCGTTTTGCCGACACCGCCTTTCTGGTTAGCAGTAGTCCAAACAATCATTATTATTTCTCCTTATTCTTCAGTTGTATTGTACCATCCGGCAAACGTATCAGATTATAGTTTTCTGGCTTGAAATCAGATTTACCCTTTCCGTTGTTCCCATCATTAACCTTTACATCATCATCTTCAATGATCGGAAGCGGTTTAGGATTATAGGCATATTTTGATACTGCAATAACAACCTTTCGGTTCTTTTCCCGGCCTCTCTTGGTTGAATTGGATGCGGACGGTGAAAATTCACCGTATGCTTCAACAGCCATTCTCTGCTGCTCAACCCCTTTGTCGGCAAAATAGTTCAATACGGAAATAGCTCTGGCTGAAGATAACTCCCAGCTGGATTTATAAAGTTCATCCCCAAGATAACGGTTATCAGTATATCCGCGGACATGAACATAATTCTTTACACCCGCAAGAGTTTCTGAAAGCTTATCGAGAACAGGCTTGAACCTGTTCAAAATCGTTGCACTTCCCTGTGGAAATACAAGAGAAGAATTGAAATCAATTGTCAGCCAGGATTCATGTCGTGTCATAACAACAAGTTTTTCATCGAGAAGTTCCTGAATATTCTGCGATATTTCCTGCTGAATCGAGTCAAGAGGCGCCCCGTTAACAGATTCACTCTGAACTGCCGATTCAATTTCTGAATCATTGCGGGTATCATCATCACGCCCGAATTTTGCAGAACCTTCTGTATCATCCTTTTCTGTTTTTTCATTGGTGTCATCATTCGGGGAATTTGTAACATTGGATTTAAGACTTGCACCGAAATCAAGCACACCGCCGGCACCTTCAACCGGAGCATTAACAATCGGGATATCTTTTTGTGATATGTTACTGAGATATTCTGAGGAGGTTGTACCGTCAATACCCATATTACCTACAAGCGCGGCAGATCCCGGTCTTGCTGTTACGAATCCCATATCAGCAAAACTCTGCACGAGCCCCTGAACGATACTCTTAACTTCTGTCTGAGCTGACATTGCAAATCCGTACAGAATTACAAACAAAGCAAAGAGCAGCGTAAGCAGATCTGCATACGACACCATCCATCTTTCAAGGTTTTCATGTTCAGGTACTTTAGGTTTCTTAGCCATTGCCTATTTTTTCTCTCCAAGCATCTCAGGAGGCAGATAAGGTTCAAGACGACGTTTCAACTGCATAGTATTTTCACCGGAGGCAATTGAAATCAAACCTTCCATTGTCATCTCCTTGAATTTGAGTAACTCATGGTTGCATCTCTTACAACGGTTTCCCATTGGAAGGAATATGGTATTAGCGGAAACCACACCGTAAATGGTAGCAGTGAAAGCCACACCGATTGACGGGCCGAGCAGTTCAGGCTGATCCAGCAGACCCATGGCGTGAATCAATCCGAGCACCGCACCCACAATACCCATACACGGTGCATATCCTCCGAAAGCTTCAAAAACCTTTGCATTCTGTTCAAGTTCAAATTCCTCGGTAGAAATCTGTTTTTCAAGCAGGTCAACCAACTGCTCCTTATCCACACCATCTACAATCATCTGCAGTCCGGACTGGGTAAGCTGATCTGTTATTCCGGGGATCTGGTTTTCCAAAGCCAGCAAACCCTGCTGTCTGGCAATTGAGGTCATATTTTCAAGAGTTTCAACCTGAGCTGCATAATCAGGTTTTGGAGGAGCTATCATCCATTTCATCTGTTTCATGGATCCGATTAGCGTTTTTAACGGGAACTGCACCACACACGCACCGAAAGTAGAACCAAGCACTATAAAAAATGCCGGAACATCAATAAGTGCCAGAGGGTTACCACCTTCTATTATGTTTGCTGTGATAATTGATGCTAAAGCTAATAATACACCTACTAAACTCACAATAATCTCCTAACGGGACATTACTTCTCTAACAATACACTCTCCGATATCCTGAATAGGGAGCGTTATTGATGCGATGGAATCATTTACAACTGCCTGTGGCATGCCGTAAATGACGCAGGTCTCTTCATTCTGCGCCCATACCGTAGCACCGCTCTGTTTGAGCAATCGACATCCGGCACAGCCATCAGCACCCATTCCGGTTAAGATTACTGCAAGAACCTTGCCTTTATAGGCATTATTTACTGAAGCAAATGTCAAATCTATACAAGGTCTGAAATTAATTGAAGGGTCAGACTCTGTAACCTTTATCGCATAATTAGGTGACTTTCTGGTATCGATATACATCTGTTTGGCCCCTGGAGCAATGTAGGCGACACCGGGAACGACTTGATCACCATGATGAGCCTCTCTTACCGAAATTTTTGACATTTTATCAAGTCTGGCGGCAAAAGAAGTTGTAAAAGTTGCCGGCATGTGCTGGACAACAAGGATTGGAACAGGAAAATCCGCCGGTATTCTTGAAATAACACTCTGTATAGCAATCGGTCCCCCGGTCGAAGCTCCTATTGCCACAAGCAAATATTTTTTACCGGACGGTTCAAACGTGGCAGCCGTCAATTCTTTGACATTTAGCGGAACAGCACTCTTAGGTTCAGGTTCATTTTTAAAACTTTTTTCGTATACGTGTGATACAGGCTTGGCTATTTTTGGAGAATGAACAGCCGGTTCAGAACGCAATGACGTTCTGGTTGAGTTTGTCTGAAAACCGACTGTTTTATTTGAAGAAGTGTATCTGTGCGGTTCTGTAACCGGACGTTGGGAAATGCGCGAACTATCTAAACTGGATCTGTAGCTTTTCGACTCGGTGCTGTTCCTGTTTTCAACTGCAGTTCTTTCATTTTTTGATGTCTGCGCAACTCCGGTTGAAGTCTTTCCGTAGTTATATTTGCTAATCGCAATCGAAACAACCTGATAATGTTTTCTCGAAATATCACGGATCTTGCCTAAAATGAATTTTCTGGCTTCCTCTTTATTCCTGGCAATATCATCAAAATTCTTGGTTATGAAATCCAAAGCACCGGCTTCAAGTGCATTAAATGTGATATCAGCACTCTCCTGGGTTAATGACGAAAACATGATTATCGGCGTCGGGCAAGCCGCCATGATGCTTTTTACTGCATCAATGCCGTCCATTATCGGCATTTCAACATCCATGGTAATTACATCAGGTTTAAGACTTGATACCATTGCTACAGCATCTTTACCGTTTGATACAGCGCCGACAACCTCCATTCCTGGATCAGAAGCGATAATTTCGCTGATCCTTCGTCTGAAGAAATTTGAATCGTCAACAATCAAAACTTTTATAGACATAAGTACCTTAAATTCAAACGAAACGAACCGACACGATCCCAAAACTAAACCTTTACGGGCAGTTTACAAGAAACCAGTTCTACCTGACCGGATGCACCCCCACTGAAAGACATTCAACTATAGAGACAAACCGGATTTAAATTCGTCCAGGAGCTCCAGACAGACCGGACATATTCTTATACTGACGATGAGCATAATGTTTCAAGAGGTTCGGTACATCGATTATCAGGGCAATTCCTCCGTCCGAGGTAATTGTAGCTCCCGCCATACCCGGAGTACCTTTCAACAACTCATCTAGCGGCTTGATAACCACTTCCTCCTGACCTATCAGACCGTCAACCACAAATGCTATCTGTTGCTGACCAACCTGAACAATAACAACATGTCCATGGGTCGGACGAACAATCTTGCTCGGATCTCTGATCAACCAATCCTGCAGATAGAATAAAGCAATTGCCTTATCACGGATTACAATGGTTGTCTGACCATCCACAACCTTAACCTGACTTAAATCCAGATGGAATATTTCATTAACAGAAGTAAGAGGAAGAGCGAAGGACTGACCGCCGACAGAAACCATCAAGGTAGGTAAAATGGCCAATGTCAGAGGAACCTTGATTTCCAGGGTTGTTCCAATTCCTTTTTCAGAAATTATATGCAGAGAACCATTCAATTTGGTAATTGATGTTTTCACCACATCCATACCGACACCGCGGCCGGAAATATCGGTAATCTGACTCTTGGTTG
Source organism: uncultured Pseudomonadota bacterium (assembly GCA_900319705.1). Lineage (GTDB taxonomy): Bacteria > Pseudomonadota > Gammaproteobacteria > Enterobacterales > Succinivibrionaceae > UBA2804. The sequence continues at coordinate 15,294 of ONPL01000017.1, forward strand.
AAAAGCCCGGGGCGAATATCAGCTGAAACGCTTCTGAATCACTCATTTTACTTGCGGCTTCCTGATTGATAATTCCCTTATCCAGTGCCACTTTCTTCAATTTTTCCGGATCCATGCCGGCACCGTCATCAATGATGCGCAGCAGAATGTGATCACCCTCCTGGCTTGCTTCAAGTCGAATCTGACCTTTGGCAGGTTTACCGTTTTTAATTCTCACTTCCGGAAGTTCGATACCATGGTCGCATGAATTTCTAACCAGGTGCACCATAGGGTCGGCAAGAGCATCTACCAGATTTTTATCCAGATCGGTATCTTCACCGACCATCACGAGTTCAATTTCCTTATTCAGACTGCGGGCCAAATCTCGTACCACACGAGGAAAACGACCGAATACTTTCTTAACCGGCTGCATTCTGGTTTTCATTACCGCACCCTGAAGGTCTGCCGTAACAACATCAAGATTGGATACAGCCTTGGTCAGCTCATCGTCATCATTATGGGAGGATCCGATACTGATCAGTCGGTTCCTTACCAGCACAAGTTCTCCAACCATATTCATGATGGTATCAAGGATCTTGGTATCAACTCGAACGGTGCTGTCAACAGGTTGAGCAGGTTGCGGCTGTTTTGCAGCTGGTTTTGCAGCAGCAGAATGCGCAGGAGCTTCGGCAGGCTTGGCTGACGCGGCAGGCGCCGGTGCTGAAGAACTTGGTTTGACCTCCGTCTTGGCAGGTTCACTCTGACCAGGAGCATGTCCCTTGCCGTGAAGCTGATCCAACAGAGCCTCAAACTCATCATCTGTGATCGTATCGTCTGTGCTTGATAAGATATCCTCCACACTAGGCTGAGGTTTGGTTTCAGCAGGATTATCCTCTTTCTTATCCTGACTGCCGGCAACCCCGTCAAGCAGTTTTTCAAACTCGGCATCGGTCACATCACTGGTAACCAGCTGATTATGCTGATCCTCATCAGAACCTGGAGCGTGTCCCTTGCCGTGCAGCTGATCAAGCAGATCCTCGAATTCATCATCGGTAATAATATCGTCAGGATTGCCTGCAGGTATAACAACCTGTTTTGGAGCCGGTTTCTCCTCCACCTTCGGCTCAGGTTCCTTTTTAGGCGCAGCTGCGGCAGGCATCGTACCGCTTGCAAGCTGTTTGAGTTCTGCCATCAAATCGGAAGGGGCAGGATCAAAATCCTCACGTTTGGTTACGTGATCAAACATATCCTTGATGCAGTCATAGGCACGAAGGACAATATCCATCAGAACCGGGTTGATAGAAAGTTTGCCGTTTCTCAGGCAGTCGAATATATTTTCAGCCGCATGGCATACTTCAACCAGATTGGTAAGACTCAGGAAGCCCGCACCACCCTTTACAGTGTGAAATCCGCGAAATATAGCATTTAACAGATCATGATCCTCAGGGCTCTCCTCCAGTTGAACAAGCTGTTCATTCAGAGTTTCAATAAGTTCAGAAGCTTCAACGATAAAGTCTTGTAAAATTTCCTCATCTACTCCATCATATGCCATCTTACGCACTCCCTACAGGAAACTTTTAATACTTATTCTTTGGTTTCCCTAAAGTTTTTGTCCATTTTTTATATACAAGATCAGACTTCAGCAGTAAATTTAAGAAACTTACAATCTTGCAAAAATTTTATCCAGTTTTTCACTTAAAGTTGCAGCTGTAAAAGGCTTTACAATGTATCCGTTTACACCTGCCTGGGCAGCCTCAATAATCTGCTCACGTTTTGCTTCGGCTGTAACCATAAGAACCGGAAGAGTCTTTAATTTTTCATCGGCTCTGATCGCCTTCAGCAGATCTATTCCCTGCATTCCCGGCATATTCCAGTCGGTTACAACAAACTGAAAATCACCATTCTTCAGCATTGGTAAAGCAGTGTTACCGTCATCCGCTTCGTGGGTATTGGTAAATCCTAAATCACGTAGTAAATTTTTTATAATTCTGCGCATTGTTGAAAAATCATCCACGATAAGGATCTTAATATTCTTATCCACTTTATCTACTCCTAAATGCTTGCCGCGCTTTTATAATTATTCATTTTCCAAAATGATATACATTTTCCTAGTTCAATTCTATGTGACACGACACATTTTACAATTTTGGTCTCTTTATTTTATGACTTAACACAAAAATTGAAGATCACAACATTGCATTGCAACAACGTACACAGCGTGCCGCAGGCGTCATATACCGGATACTGTATTCACCCAAAACAACCCCTTTAAAAAACGAATCAGACCAGATATCAAAGCCGGTATTACAATTTTCATCTCCGTTACACAAATAATCCGGCTTATTCTGTCTATATTTTATTCAATAAAACGTAATAAAAGGGATTTTTCACACAAAATTCCACCCTAAGTATACCACCTTTGTGAAACTGTTCAAAAAAAACACAAAACCTATTTATTCCTATCAGATATTTTATAAAAAAAACAAAGTAATTTTTGAATGTTCAATCACTAAAAACAGATAAGCAATTAAAAAACCGGAACTATCTGATATCAGCAAGAAATCAAATAATTCCGGTTTATAGTTCAAACTGAAATGAAGAATAACCGCCGCGGCGGTATGTCAGCATTCGACCGTCTTAAATAACGTAATACCAGCACTCATCCTTCGGATCTGTTGTTTTAGACTTGCTTCTTACATCAGTAAGCTGCAGTTCCTGTATTTTAACGTTCACCCTGGTGCAAGGTTTGATAGACTTGGTAACAAAGGCATTACCTCCTATTACAGAACCTTTTCCTATCACAGTATCTCCGCCGAGAACAGAAGCATTGGAATAGATAGTAACGTCATCTTCTATAGTAGGATGACGGCGAACATTGCGCAGCGCCTGTCCTCCATGAGTTGACAGTGCACCAAGGGTAACACCCTGATACAGTTTTACATTATTGCCGATAACTGTTGACTGTCCGACTACTATACCCGTACCGTGATCAATAAAGAAGTGGTGCCCAATGGTTGCTCCCGGATGAATATCAATTCCCGTTCTGCTGTGGGCATACTCAGTCATAACTCTCGGGATCAGCGGTATATCAAGAAGATACAGTTCATGTGCAAGACGGTAGATGGATATAGCAAAGAGTCCGGGATACGAAATGATAATTTCATCCAGATTGAAAGCTGCAGGATCTCCATCAAAAGCAGCCTGAAGATCCTCTTCGAGATAAGATCTGATTTCAGGTATTTTCCCGAGGAACCTTAGCGTAATCTCCTGGGCCTTGATCATCAGTTCCTCTTTTTCTTCGGAATTAATGTCATGTCTGTAACGCATGGCAATATAGATCTGCTTGCTTAGATGAAACATCACGTCCTCGGTCAACACCGAAATAAGATCCTGAAGATTATAAACCTTGTAGTTGCTGGTCTGATAAAACCCCGGATAGATGATCCTAAGAAGATTTCTGATACATTCAAAAATAATTTCCCGGTTCGGCTGATGAAACATATCATCCTTATTATCGATTGCACGATTCTGATTGTAATCCGCTATAATCTCATTCGTTACGTTTTTAATTTTCTCCTGAATATTCTGTTTTAATTCGTAATCGTCAATCATTCGTCAATCCTTTATATATATAAATAAGAAGTCTTCATACAGTAAAGATAATATATTCATGGGGCTGTCAAAGAATAATGCAGTTTTGACAAGTTGTCAAACCTGGGGGGTTCCTGAAAAACTACGAGAAACAGCTTTTCGGAGTTTAAAAATCAGAACCAATCCTTAAGTTTTGATCTGAGTCTTAATATAGCCTGGTTCAAAATCTGGCTAACTCGGGATTCACTGACATTCAGAATACTTCCAATCTCCTTCATGTTCAGTTCTTCCTTATAGTACAACGAAAGAAGCAGTGCCTCCTTCTGAGGCAGCGATTCAATGGCTTTAGCCATTGACTGACGGTAGTTCTGCTCAAGTACGGCATTCAGCGGTGCATTCTCATTTATATTCTGATTGTCAAACACCAGCGCGTCTGCAGTAACCCCTAAATCTTCAATTCCTACAATTTTAGTTGTCGACGCTTCATAAAGCATCTTGTGGTATTCCCCGATAGGAACACCTATATATTCCGAAACCTCCACATCTGTAGCATCCCTGCCCAGTTTTTTGGCAAGTTCAGTCATAGCCTCTGTTATCTTTCTGGAATTCTGGTGAACAGACCGAGGTGCCCAGTCACCGCTTCGTATTTCGTCAAGCATCGCCCCTCTGATCCGGATACTGGCAAAGGTCTCAAATGAGGCCCCTTTGCTGCCGTCAAAATTGTTAGAGGCATCCAGGAGACCGATCATACCCGACTGGATCAGATCATCAAGCTGAACAGAATGAGGCAGACGGGATTTCAGGTGCAGCGCAATTTTTTTGACCAGATAAGCATATTTAGTCACAAGTTCCGTAGTTTTATCTTCCTTGGAACTGTATTTATTCTGTAAATAAACTTCCGCACCGTTCATATAAAGCCCTACAGTTCTTTGGTGGTACTGAGCATATTTTCAATGAAAAATTGAAGATGTCCGCCCGGCTGATAAGGGATCGGCCAGGTAAGTGCCCTGCTTGCCAGAGCTCTGAAAGCAATTGCTGCAGGTGATTTCGGGAAGGCATCTACAATTACCTGCTGTTTGCGCACAGCCAGCTTGACGTTTGTGTCATACGGTATGCATGAAACAAGTTCAAGAGACGCATCAAGAAATCTTTCGGTAACCTTGGTCAGTTTTGCAAACAGTTCCTGCCCTTCCTTCATCGTCCTTACCATGTTGGCAACAACTTTGAACTTATATACACCGTACTCCTTGCTCAGGATTTTCATTAGGGCATAGGCATCGGTAACAGAGGTAGGTTCATCACAAACAACCACCAGAATATCCTGCGCCGCCCTAGCAAAACTCAGTACCATATTGGAAATACCGGCAGCTGTATCCACAATCAGAACATCTACTGCCGCTTTCAAATCGCCGAATGCACGGATCAGAGCTGCATGTTGTGCCTGTGTCAGTTCAACCATAGCCTGGGTTCCGGATGTAGCCGGTAAAATCATCAGTCCGTATGGTCCGGTTATAATAATATCATCCAGAGTGCATTCTCCATTCAGAACATTGAACAGATTTTTCTCAACCCGAAGTCCGAGCATAACATCAATGTTTGCCAAACCAAGGTCGGCATCAAGCAGCATGACCTTTTTCCCCTGTGCGGCCAGTGCTACAGCAAGATTAAGTGACACATTGGATTTACCCACGCCTCCCTTACCGCCGGTTACGGTTATAACTTTCACACGACTGTTCTGCATTCGCACCTGATTAATAGAATTTCTCTGCATAGCTCTCAATCCCTGTGCCTGATCAAACTTTCCTTCCATGATTATAATCTCCGCCGCTTAAAATTGTGTTGAGTCATCTTCCATTTCTGACAAAACCATCTGGACAAGCTGCTGTGCATTTGCCACAGCCAGATCTTCCGGCACCCTCTGTCCGTTTGTCACATAGCTTATCGGCAGCTGATTCTGCATGCATACCGACAAAGCGTCACCTATACACAAACTTTCATCAAGTTTGGTAAGAACCGCACCCGAAAGTTCTATTCTGCTGAACTGTTCGTATGCATCCTGCAGTACCCTTCTCTGACCTGTTGCAGGAAGAACCAGATAATTGTGAATATGAACATTGCAACTGTTGATAAGTTCATCAAGCTGCTGGGATAAACGCTGATCCCTCTGTCCCATTCCGGCGGTATCGATCAGTACCAGCCTTTTGTTCCGCAGCTGATAAAGCACATTCTGCATATCATTCATATTTGACAGACTTTTTACAGCACAGCCCATTATTCTTCCGTAAGTCTGCAGCTGCTCATAAGCTCCGATACGGTAGTTGTCTGTTGTTACAAGGGCAACCTGATCCGCCCCGTACTTCATGGAAAAATGAGCTGCCAGCTTGGCGATGGTGGTAGTTTTGCCCACTCCGGTAGGACCAACCAAAGTAACAGCACCGCCCTGGCGCAATATTTCATTATTGCCGATTAACATATTGCGAACCAGAATATTCTCAAGATCCTTCCAGGACTGACGCAGAGTTTTGGCAGCAGGAAGGTCATTAGCAAGAGCCTGGGCAAAATTCTCAGCAAAGCCACCCTTTATCAGCAGTTTAACAATCATTGCCTTGATCGGCTCATTGCGTTCATCCTTCTCTGTCATAAGTCCGGCAAGCTGTGACTGAAGAAGTTTGCGGATATTTGCAACTTCCTGCTGAAGTTCGGCAAGGGCAGGATCCGCAGATGCTTTAACCGGGTTCTGCGCCGCTGCACTGTTTGCGGAAAAACGGCCCGCCAGCGATTCCTGTTCGGCAAGGGTTTTCGGTCCGGAAACATCCTGATTCTGAAGACTGGAGAAACTCTGTTTCCCCGTCTGGTTTGTTTTGGCATTTTTCTGTCTTGCCAGCAGTTCACTCAGTGTATCTGCCAGCTGGGCATTGTTTTTTTCCGCTCTGGTCTTAGGAGATTTAGCCGCCGGCTGGCCGAATCCTCCGGACTGCATTGATGAATTCTGGCTTTTGGCAGCCGCAATACCGCGCGAGGAAATCGTCACATTTTCATCATCATAATCATGGCTCTTCGAAAACTGCTGAGTCTCCTGTTCGTCCTCATACGCAGCTACAATTTCAACTCCGCCGGACACCTTCTTATTAGACATAATTACAGCGTCAGGACCTAGTTCATCCTTAACCTGAGTAAGAGCAGTTCGCATATCATTCGCGAAAAAACGCTTTATTTTCACATTACTCTCCAACTTTCATACTGTTATCAGTGCTGACCTACTGAACAAACAATTCTAATCTGTTTTTCATCCGGAATTTCCTGATAGGACAAAACCCGAAGTCCGGGGATTGAATTTTTCACAAATTTTGCCAGTGTTCCACGCAACACTCCGGATGTAAGCAGTATTGCCGGCTGACCTTCCATCTCCTGATTATGGGTAGCCTCTGCAAGAGACTGCTGCATACGTTCGGCGAGCCCCGGCTCAATACCGACATTCTCTCCATTGGCAGCCTGCAGAGAGCGGTGCAGGATCTTTTCAAGATCCGGAGCCAGTGTAATAACCGGAATAACAGGATCCCCGCCAACCAGATTCTGAATAATCAGTCTTCTCAGTGCAACACGGCAGGCTGCTGTAAGAATATCAACATCCTGGCTCTTCGGTGCATATTCGACAATAGTCTGCAGGATTGTTCTCATATCCTTTATCGGTATTTCTTCAAACAGCAGATTCTGCAGAACCTTGGTCAGAATACCGAGTGTAACCACTCCAGGGATAAGTCCCTCCACCAGTTTAGGCTGACTCTTGCCAACCAGATCTAAAAGATTCTGCACTTCTTCATGCCCAAGCAGACTTGATGCATTGTTCATCAGGATCTGACTTAAGTGCGTTGCAATTACCGTAGGTGTATCAACCACCGTATAGCCAAGACTCTGTGCCTGCTCCGACTGTTCATTGTTAATCCATACCGCCTCCAGTCCGAAGGCCGGTTCAACTCCGGGAATACCTTTAACTGTACCGAACACCTCTCCTGGATTGATAGCCATCTGTTTATCGATATAAACTTCAGACTCTCCGAAATTAACACCCATTATAGTAATACGGTAGTTGTTGGCGGCAAGATCAAGATTATCCCTTATATGCACGGCGGGAACCAGAAATCCGAGTTCCTGAGACAGTTTTTTGCGGACACCTTTGACACGGTTGAGAAGTTCACCGTTCTGTGCCTTGTCCACCAGCGGGATCAGTCTGTAACCGATTTCAAGTCCGATGGTGTCAACCTGCTGCACGTCATCCCAGCTGAGGTCTTTCTGTTTCTTTTCCGCTGCCCTCTTTACCTCCTCGGTCTTGCGCTTCATCTCCTCCTGCTCTTCCTTGGTAGGTTTCTTGCTCTGCTGTCTCTTCAGAAAATAGCCAAGTCCGCCGACCAGACCGGCAAACAGCAGGAAGGCAAAATGAGGCATACCGGGGACAACGCCCATAACAAACAGAATGCCGGCAGCAACAAAGAGTGTTCTGATATCACCGAACATCTGCCCTAGAACAATGGTTCCCATTTCCTGCTCTTCATTCTGTCTGGTAACTATAATCGCAGTCGATACAGACAGCAGCAGGGACGGGATCTGAGCAACCAGGCCGTCACCGATGGTAAGTTTGGTATAAATCTGCGTTGCGTCAGCAAAAAGCAGATCGTGCTGGCCGATACCGACTATCATTCCGCCGATAATATTTATTGCCATTATTATCAGACCGGCAATGGCGTCTCCCTTTACGAATTTTGACGCACCGTCCATTGAACCGTAAAACTCTGCTTCAGCTGCAACCTCACGTCTTCTTTTCCTTGCCTGATCCTGATCAATCAGACCGGCATTTAAATCAGCATCAATTGCCATCTGCTTACCTGGCATGGCATCAAGAGTAAAACGGGCGCTTACTTCAGAAATACGTCCGGCACCTTTGGTAATCACCACAAAATTGATTACCATCAGAATGATGAATACAATCAGACCTACAACGTAGTTTCCCCCGATAACAACATCACCGAATGATTTGATAACCTGACCTGCCGCATCATCACCTTCATGACCGTTGATCAGAACAACTCGGGTTGAAGCAATATTCAAAGCCAGTCTAAGCAGCGTGGCAATAAGCAGAATAGACGGGAAGGAGGCAAACTCAAGAGGTTTCTTTGTAAGAATTGAAACCATCAGCACAACAATTGAAATAGCAATGTTGAATACAAAGAATATATCCAGAAGCCATGACGGCATGGGCAGAACCACCATTGCCAGAGCAGCCAGGATCAGCACAGGCGTACCCAGACCGCCCTTAAGCAGTCTTATAAGTGTTGTTTTGTTGAACGAACCCTTAACTGTTGCTTCCACTTTTCCCAACCTGTTTTAAACGCCGCAGCTGTATTATTCTGAATAAATAATCTGTAACGCAGATCCTCTGCAAATCACGAACCAAGTCGCAATATAGCACAATATTACTCACAAAAATGCCGATAGTGTCATATTTATGACGGTATTTCCGGCTGGTTCACAATTTATACAGTTTATTGAAAAATCATCATTGTTAAATATACCGTTTCCGGGCATCCGCACCTCCCTATTACCAGGGGGATCGGCAGCTGTTTCCATGTTTCCCAAACCGGATAAGCGTAAAAAAAATCAAAGTTTTACATCTCTCTGTGTCCTTATTGCCAAATAAACAAATATGTGGTAAAAAGTACAATCAAATAGGGAGGGCTCGGCCCGAATTTACGCCTGCGGAGTCATTAGAATTCGAAGACGAAGAAGCAGGAAGCACACTACTCTGTACAGTGCAGTTCTCAAAGACTAAAGGTAACCATGACGTAGATCCTGATCATGAGATTTTCATCGGTTCAAAGCGGGCCTGTAAAGTTCGCAGATAACAGAAATAAGGCAGATAAACCTTATCGTGGACCGTTTGATCTGTCCCGTTTCCCGTCAGAGTATCTTGATATATAAATATTGACAGCGTTCTGTTCCGGTTCTACGGGATGGAGCCATGTTTTGTTTTCACAGATAGGCAGTTATAAATTATGACCTCAGCATTAACTAATACCGAATTCGTTTTTCCTTCACAGAAAAGTGTCTACCACGGAAAGGTTCGTGATGTTTACAATATCAACGATGAAAAGTTGGTTATGGTTGCTACAGACCGAATTTCCGCATTTGACGTAATTCTTCCAAAGGGTATTCCTTTCAAAGGACAGGTTTTAAATCAAATTGCAGCAAAATTCCTGGATGCAACTGCAGATATCTGCCCTAACTGGAAACTGGCAACTCCGGACCCTATGGTAACTGTAGGTGTTATGTGCAAAGGCTTCCCGATTGAAATGATTGTCCGCGGATACCTGTGCGGAAGTTCCTGGAGAGCATACAAGAGCGGCGTTCGCGAAATCTGCGGTGTTAAACTTCCGGAAGGGATGAGAGAGAATCAGAAATTCCCTGAGCCGATTATAACCCCTACCACAAAAGCAGAACTCGGTCTGCACGACGAAGACATCTCAAAGGAGCAGATCCTGGCAAAAGGACTGGCAACTCCTGAAGAATACGCAATTCTGGAAAAGTACACTCTGGCTCTGTTCAAACGCGGTACTGAAATTGCAGAAAAGAGAGGTCTGATTCTGGTTGACACCAAATATGAATTCGGAACCCACAACGGACAGATTTACCTGATGGATGAGATCCACACTCCTGATTCAAGCCGCTACTTCTACAAGGACGGTTATGAAGAGAGATTTGCCAAGGGTGAACCGCAGAAGCAGCTTTCCAAGGAATTTGTACGTGAATGGCTGATGAGCAACGGATTCCAGGGTAAAGAAGGACAGAAGGTTCCTGAAATGACTCCTGAAATCGTTGCATCAATTTCAGATCGCTATCTGGAACTGTACGAAAATATCATCGGCGAAAAATTTGAAAAGGCTGATAACGCAGATCTGCTGTCCAGAATTGAAAAGAATGTTAATGATTACCTTGCAGGTTAATCTCTTAGCATTGGTTTAATATACTTATTTTCCCTGATGCCGCTCAAAAAAGCGGCATTTTTTATTCTTTGTGTCCTGCTTCACTATTACTCTGTTTTCTCAACAAAAGCCTTAAGTCTGATTAAAAAAGAACCGATAAATAATTAAAGAGGGGTTTGTATGTCTTTGAGAATAACCAATATCGCAGCATTGGGTGCCCAGCGGCAGCTGTCGAAGGCAACCAGAGCGCTGAAGGGAAATTACCAGAGATTGTCCAGCGGCCTGAGAATCAACAGTGCCAAGGACGATCCGGCCGGTCTGTGCATCTGCGATCGTATGACATCTCAAATCAACGGACTTACCCAGGGTAACAGAAACGCAAATGACGGAATATCTCTGTGTCAGATTGCAGACGGAGCGATGGAGGAAATGACCGAAATTGTTCAGAGGATGAGAACTCTCGCCGTGCAGTCAGCCAACGGCACAAATTCATCTTCAGAAAGACAGGCGATCCAGGATGAAGTAAATGAACTGTGCGCCCAGCTTGAATACATAAGCAGTTCTACCTCTTTCGGCGGCTCGCTGAAACTGCTAGACGGCAGTTCCAACAACGGCACCTTCTCCTTTCAGGTAGGAGCCAACGCCAATGAGACGGTCTCGGTCAATATTGGAAATGTCAGCTACTCCCAGTTGCTGGCAAACGCAGCCAGTGCCGGCAATACGGTTTCAACCTCAAGCTATCAGATCGGTTCCTCCAATGCGGTAAGCGTACTGTCCGCAGACGATGCTCAGAATGCAATCGGAACATTTGACAGTATGATTTCGTACATTGACCATGCAAGATCACAGTGCGGTGCAGTAGCAAACAGACTGGAGCATACCATAAGCTACCAGGAGATCATGATCGAAAATGTAAGTGACGCCAGATCAAGGATCAGAGATACCGACTACGCCGCGGAAATTGCCGACATGGCCAGGAACAACATTCTGCAGCAGGTGGCAACAACCATGCTTACCCATGCACTCAGAAGTCATAATTCCATGATAATGTCTCTGCTTGGCGCAATATAAAAAACTCTCAATCATCTGTCCCGTGACTTAAAAAAGGAATGCAGAGCGGCCTCATCCATCATTTTCTGCTCTGCCCTGGCAAGTTTCTGGGCTTTTTTCTCCGCCTGTTTTTCAAGTAATTTCTCAAGCCCTTTCCTTTTGGCCTGGATCTGCATATATATGTATTTCTTCTCTTCTATTATTGTATCCGCCTTTTTCAGGGCTAGAACCTGATCCTCTGAAGCGGTATCAAGTCTGCTGATAAAATTATTATACTGAGTCAGAGTTCCGGTATTCATGATCTGCCTGCCGGCATTGTTAAGTTCGCCGGTATAAATTTCACGGTAATTATTGATTGCCTCAAGATTCCTCAATCCGCTCTCTTTTTCACGAATAGCCAGCAGATAGGCATTTCTTGCCTCCTCCTCCTTCTTAAGGATCATTTCCAGCAACAGTTCAATAGCTCTGCTCATAAAATTCTAAACCCTAAATCATGCCGCCGCTCTGCTGGATTTTTGCCAGATCAAGATATTTCTGGGCAACTCCCCGCAGAAGTTCCATGGATTTTTCATAAGGGAATACCTCCTTCATCTTCTGCTGAAGAAAATTATCCAGAAAAGGCATCGGCATAACACGGCTGATGGATTTCTGAATATCTATGGCAGGGTAATGACCGGCATCCGCAAGTTCTCGATTCAGCACAATATGCCCGTCAAGAATTGCACGCGCAGAATCCGCAATCGGATCCTGAAGATCGTCACCTTCAGTCAGTACTGTGAAAAAGGCAGTTATTGATCCCTGATGTCCGCCGCCGTTTCCGGCTCTTTCAACCAGTGCAGGAAGTTTGGCAAAAACAGAAGGAGGATATCCCTTGGTGGCCGGCGGTTCCCCTATTGCCAACGCAATCTCACGCTGAGCCTGGGCATAACGGGTCAGCGAATCCATCAGAAGCAGTACGTCCTTGCCCTGATCTCTGAAATATTCCGCAATGGTAAGTGCGGTTTCACAGCCCTTAAGTCTCATTAAAGGCGAGGCATCCGCCGGGGCTGCCACTACCACGGAACGGGCCCTGCCCTCGGGACCTAGAATATCCTCAATAAATTCCTTAACCTCTCGACCTCGTTCGCCGATCAGACCGACTACAACCACATCAGCAACACTGCCGCGGGTCATCATTCCGAGAAGAACCGACTTACCGACACCGGAACCGGCAAACAAACCCATGCGCTGCCCTTTACCAATGGTGATAATTCCATTGATGGCCTTTACTCCCACATCAAGATGTTCCTTGATCTGTCTTCTTGCCAGAGGATTCAATCTTTTAGGAATAAACTGTACTCCTGATGGAGTTATAACCGGGCCGAGTCCGTCAAGAGGAACACCTATACCGTCAATGACACGGCCAAGAAGCTGAGGGCCGAGCGGGATCTGACTTGTAGAACCGAGAGGGAAAACCCTGGCACCGGGAATAACGCCCCGCATTTCCTCTGAAGGCATAAGAAAAAGCTTGTCACCGGAAAATCCCACCACCTCGGCATCAAGATAGCCGCTGCTTGTATCAATACGGCATATAGAGCCGACGGCTGCACGGCATCCGACAGCTTCAAGAGTAAGACCAACCACCCGAACCAGTCTCCCGGCCACATTCGGTCTGGGAAGCTGAACCCCGGTTTTAAGACTTTTGATATATTGAGTAAAATCTCTCATGTTTTCCTATTGAAGATTGGCACTGATGAAAGCTGTCACCAGTTCCTGGATTTTCTGCTCCAGAGTCTGGGAAATTGACGAATCCTTTGCCTCAACCAGAAGATCACCGTTATTCATGGTATTTTCCACCATAACTGTCCATTTTCGTTTTGCCAGTTCCTCATCACTGTACGCTTCAGCAAGAATATCACGATCATGCTGATTTACCGTGATTGTCACACCTTCTTCTACCACAGGCAGCATCGCCACAGCTTCATTTACGGCAGTCAGAATAAAGGTTTTACTGCGATCTACACCGAGATGAACGAGGCGTTCTGTAAGATCAAGGGCAAAATTCACCAGGGAATCAGCTATCTGGTTATCAAGATTGGACAGAGGTTCTGCAAACTGTTTCACGACATTGTCAAAATAATCGATTTTCTCGCGCATATCTGCCATGGCCTGCTCCATTCCCTGGGCATACCCTTCCTCATATCCGGTTTTCCGACCCTCTTCTATTCCGATCGGGAGCCCTTCATCACGACCGTCCTTTAGTCCCTGACGGTGGCCGGCATCATAACCTTTCTGGTGGGCATTTACCCTTATTTGCTCTATTTCTTCCTCGGTAAGCTGCGGAACTATCCTTTCCTCACGCTGTTTTTTTTCTTCAAGTTCCTTCTGTTTGCGTTCATACCAGTTTTTCGGAACACCGAAAACATTGGTTTCATCTCCGTCCCGGGCCTCCATATAGGCAGGTTTGGACTCATCAGGATACCAAGGTTCCTCTGCAGAACCTTTTTCATCATCAGATGCAGGTGCGGCAAAAGGTTCACTTACGGTGAATTTCTGAGGAAGATCGAAGGCATTGGTAATCACATTACCGTTTTCATCTTTAAGAGTCTGAGTGATTTCTTTAGGCGGCCATTCCTGTTTCAGAACCGCTGACGGATTTTTCTTGGGAAGCCCGAAAGCATTGGTGGATTTAAATTCCTCACGCTCAGGCCACTCCTCCTCGACATAGTGCTTTACCTTCCGTAATTCAGAAAGCTGCTTGGGTTTTTCCTCTCCATAGTCGGCAGAAACAAAGTCGGCAAGTTCATTCAACTCAAGCTTACTCTTGGTTTTGACCTTCTGCATCGACTCCGGCAGTTCAGGCAAATCGTTTTTTTTGCGATGAGAGGGAACCTCAACGGTCATTGAATCCTTTACAACAGCCTCGCCCTCTATCACGTTGTTCTGATCTTTATCAGCCATATCTGCGCCTTAATTATACGAAGCTGTCGCCGCCACCGCCGCCGAGTACAAATTCACCGGCATCGGCAAGACGTCTGGCAGTTGCAAGAATTTCCTTCTGTGCTGCCTCCACATCGCTGATGCGGATAGGACCCATAACTTTAAGATCCTCCTTGAGCATTTCAGCTGCACGCTTGGACATATTCTTGAAGAACTTCTCCTTGAGAGCATCATCACAGCCTTTAAGAGCTTTCTGGAGCAGTTCACCGGGAACTTCACGCAACAGTGACTGCATACCGCGGTCATCCAGATCAATAAGATTCTCGAATACAAACATCAAATCCTGGATCTGCTGGGAAATATCCTCGTCCGTTTCGCGGATTGCATCCATCAGCGGACCTTCGATATTGGTATCCAGATAGTTCATAATAGAGGCCGCAGCCTTCAGACCGCCCATCTTGGCAGCCTGTGCACCGGCTGAACCGGCAAACTGTTTTTCCATGATTTCATTAAGTTCCTGCAATGCAGCCGGCTGAACCTCTTCAAGATCTGCTATACGCAGGATTAAATCCA
>ONPL01000070.1 GCA_900319705.1 uncultured Pseudomonadota bacterium
GAAATACATAATTATTACGAGGATTTAGTTGAAAATTACATCGATGCTTTAGAGTTGAATCAGACAAGATCGTCAGATTATCTTTCTGATTTGTATTGTCTAGCATTGAACCAGCTTCCAGTGCACTATATCAGACACGGTGTTGACATGTATTTCTACATGTCTGATGAAAAGCGTCAGGAGATGGAGGAGAAGGTTATCTATGCAGTAACTTCTGCTATAAGCTGGCTGGATAATGAAGAAAAGGAAAAGATGAGGGAAAAGCAGCGGCTTAAAAGTCTGGAACATCAGAAACAGGTAGCTGAAGAGGAAGCTAGGCTAGCAGCAGCCAGAGTGGCAGAAGCTGAAGCCAAAGCAAAGGAAGCTCAGAAACTAGCTGAAGCGATCGCTAGACAGACTGAACTTGCTAAAAAGAATATGGGAGAGGCTACAGTAACTGGTTGATTATAAATAGATATAGGTAGATATAGGATAAATCAGAACATAAGAGAGGGCGAATCGGTGTTTTACTGGCTCGCCCTTTTAGATCATATGAAATAGGTGCCATGAGTTACTTTTTGTCGCTTTCATCAAGATGCATAAATTCGTCAGTACCTCGAGCTTTAGAGGTTTTGTCTGTGTGTGTGACGAGGTTCTTTAAATATGGATAGAACAGAAGAAGCAGAGAACACACATGCAATAAACAGCATGACGGAACCAGCGATCCTCAGCGGGGTTTTAAGGCTCCATTCTTGTTTATACTTTGAACCGTTGATTAACAGCCGGGCGAACGGGTGTTTTAAAAAACAGTCCCACGGCATCAGATATGCGGATATGATAATCAGTATTGCACTGACTATCCTGGTGACAAAAGAGCCCCCTGTTACGTTGTCTGATGTTTCACTGAAGATTTTTTCAGGTTCGACAGTACCGGTCATAATTTCACCGAGATTGACATTGTCCGGATCATCTGAATTCAAGGATTTATTACTGTTGTATCGTTCAAAGCTGTTACCTTTCTGCTGCGCAAGAATACTTACTTCTGAAATAGGTGTGTAGGATAGTGTTATGGAAACATCTCCAAGTTCAGGGGATTCCGGATCGTCACCTATGTAAAAGCCGCTGTCAGTCTGTTTGATCAGACTGCAGGAAATATTTAGCTTTTTGCACAGATCTGACTTTTGTTCCATAGATAAATTAGGTTTGATCGGTTGGCTGTCTTTTATAGATTCTATCAACCATTCAGGTATTGAATAAGCTCCTATGGTTGCGTC
This sequence comes from uncultured Pseudomonadota bacterium, assembly GCA_900319705.1. Lineage (GTDB taxonomy): Bacteria > Pseudomonadota > Gammaproteobacteria > Enterobacterales > Succinivibrionaceae > UBA2804. Next base: position 1,254 of record ONPL01000070.1, read on the forward strand.
CTTGGATATTAAATTAAGTTCTTTAAGTATTACAATCGGGGCTTTAGCTTTATTCCGGTAGTTGTGGTTGTAAAACTTGTACGACGCTTTTGGTGAACTGGTCCACTGCTTCCGGTAGGAGTATTCGTAATGAGAACTATATGTGCTACCGTTTGAATCTTTATCTTTCTTTTTGGTTTTATATTCTACTAGCTGGTAGTAGCGTACCTTTCGTGACAGTTTGAATCCTTCGACTTTAATGTTAAAGAGCGGATCTTCCAGCTTGGTTTCTGCATGAGCGTGGCCTGTCAGATAAACAAGTTCGCCGTCATTGGATTGATAAACGTTTGAAATGTTTGTTATTGTATTATATTTATTCTGGGCAAAGTCAAGAAATCTATAATATCTTGATGTCTGATCCTCTCCCCACCATAGAATAACGATCCCTCCTAGAAATGCCAAAGAAATCAGACCGTATATAATTGTGTAAGCGATAATATCATAGATATCTTTTTCTTTTCCGCTATTGCTGTTTTTTCTTCTTCTTGACATGCCAGTCTCAGTCCTTAAAATTTTTCCTTATTATCTATTAAGCACTCTCTCTTAGTCAAATTTTGCTTTTTGTAATCGTAAGGAAATACTGATAACATCCTATTGGTCTTATCTAATTGAGTCCTTTTTTTTCATTTTGGTAAGAAATCATAAATCAGTGAGTTTTATTTTGTTCCTGTTCTATTTGCTGTTATTTGGTGTAAATATTTGAACGTACTACAAATAAATGCGAAAAATCCATTATAATTAACCTACCTGATTGCAGTTGCTGTCAGAACACAAGTCTTTTATCAACTATCGATCCATGTGATCATAAAAGTTTGGTTATGTTATTTCAGAATAATTTTTTAAGATCCTTATTTGAACTGTTGTCGGTATTTCTGTTGGTATTGTTTATTTTTATGATTGCAAGGGTGATTACAATCGTGAATTTGATCCCTGATGCATATGCGGTACTCAATGCCCATGAACGCTGGCTATATTGGAAATACAGTATACTGTTTGATCTTAAAACTCTGACTACAGTTTATGCTCCATGTGTTGTTGGATGTTTGTTTTGTAGCACCCCGCAGAAGCTTAACCAGAAATTCTGTAAATTTACCGGACTGTTTTATCCGGTAACCGTGGCGTGCTCCTTATTGGCGGTGATTTGTAATTATTTCTATTTCAAGACCTACGGTCGAACATTTGATGTAATGATTAAGGGCTTGATGAATGAAGATTTTACGGCGGTCATTCTGAGTATTTGGGATGGCTATCCTGTAGTACTGATGGTTCTGCTGATTATTTCCGTTACTATATTATATATTCTTTTCCAACGTTGGTTTAAGCGAAGGAAATATACTCTGATCAGAGAAAAGGAAAGACCTCGCGTGGTAATAACTACGCTGTTTCTACTCATTCTTTTGGTTTGGCCTGTTTTAGTCAGAGGCGGAATTGGTACCTTCCCTCTGAGAAGGTCGGAAGTTGCTGTTACACCTGAAACGAAGGTTAACGGAACTGTTGCAAACGGACTGATTTCATTTTTTTGGACTGTTACCCATTTAAATATGGCAGGAAATATCAAACCGGTTGATTTGAAAGATTTGGCAAGAGATGTTGAATTCTTCGGTTTGGAGTTTTCCCGAGATGAACCTATGGCATCTCTCAGACAGATTACTTCTGAAAGTCCACGTTTGGAACAGATAAAACCGAATGTTGTTTTTGCCTTGATGGAAAGTATGAGCACAGATATGCTTCAGTTGGATAATCAGGATTCGTTTGATGTATATGGCAGATTGAGAAATGTGATATCCCATCCGGATACCTATATGTTTAGGCATTTTATTTCTGAAGGCGACGGTACAATCGATACTTTGCAGCGAATCATTGTAAACAGCGGTAATTTCATGGATTTATCGGTCAGTTTATACGGCCGTAAGTCATTTGAAACAAGTATTGCAAAACCGTTTAAAAAAGCCGGGTATAAAACTTATTTCATTTCTGCAGGACTTTCCTCGTGGCGTAGTCTTGGTGATTTTGTGAAAAACCAGGGGTTTGATCTGTTCGTTGATCAGGCTGATATTGTACGTATGTTCCCGAATGCAGAACTTTCCACATGGGGGGTTTATGATCAGTATATGTTTGATGCTGCCGCAGAAATATTAAAAAATACCAAGGAACCTGTGATGATATTTATGTTAAGCGTTACCAATCATCCTCCATATAAAATTCCGGACAATTTTCCAAAAATGAACAGAGACTATGTAGCGGCGGCAGAAAAGTACAAAACCAGGGATATTTACGATATGTACGATACCTTCCATTATGCCAACGATCAACTAGGAGGTTTTATCAGTAAAATAATCTCGGAACCTACTGCAAAGGATCGTACAGTCATTGCTTTTACCGGAGATCATAATGTCAGAGGGTTGAATGTCTATAATCAGGTGTCTGATCAGATTATGGGCCATCAGGTCCCTTTTTTCATGTATATTCCACGCCAGGTACGGGATTCGGTAAAACATTTCGAATTTAATCAGGAGCGCTTTGCCAGTCACAAGGATATTATGCCGACATTGTTTAATATCAGTTTAAGTCAAATTGAGTATTATTCCACTGGATGTAATCTGTTTGAAGCTGAAGATAGATGTATTTTTAATTTTGCGTTCAACGGAACTATAACTGTCAACAGTGATGGTTTATGTATTACCGACGATATAAATTATTCCAAGAATTATTTGTATAGAATTGATCGTGAAAACTTCAGAGGTGTTAATGAAACAAATGAAAAATCTTCAGTTTGCAGAACTGCCGCTGCATATAACCGGCTGCTATCAGACTATCGCGCATATCAGACTGTAGGAATAGAACAGGGAGACTGATTGATAGCTTTTCTCTCATGTTAAGGATATATCACTCGCATTACTACCTAGGATTGTGTAGTTTTTGTCGAATTATATGCTGATCGGGGAGAGTATGCAGCAGTCCGGTGCAGTATGGAGTTTCCCCTCTCAACACAAACTATTCACACTATTCATACTATTCAACGGAGCCTTCATTTTTTATTTGCGGCATAAACTGAATACTGCAAAAGCTTTCGTGCATACTTGAAAAAAGTTCAGCTATGGCAGTCCGGCATTCTGTTTACAGAACTGATTAAGAATGGAGAACTGTTTTATCTTGGCTTGTGTGCGTCTTCGTACATTTTTACGTACTGGGTTGCAGACTGATACCAATAGTATCTTGTATGCATTGCGTTAATCTGTACCCTCTTATATTCATCGGTTTCCTGCAGATAAAACAGCAGCGCTCGCCGCAATGTTGAAAGAAAATCTATAGGATCCGGAAGTTCAAATACAAAGCCTGATGCATGGTTACGATCATGATCATAATCAATTACAGTATCTTTGAGTCCTCCTACCGCGCGTACTATCGGAAGTGTGCCGTATGACATACTGTACATTTGGTTTAATCCGCACGGCTCATACAGAGACGGCATTAGAAAGAAATCTGCAGCTGCTTCTGTCATATGTGCGAGTATTTCGTCATATGAATTTATGAAAACCATCCTGTCGGTATGACGGCTTGCTATGTCTTTAAGTTGCTGGGAAAAGCCGACATCGCCGGTTCCGATAATTATCAGATTTATTTTATGAACAAGAAATTTTTCCAAAATAGGAAGTAGTATGTTCAATCCCTTCTGTTCAGTCAACCTACAGATCATCCCAAACAAAGGAAAGTCGTTTATATCCAGTCCGAGCTTCCTTTGAAGGATATGTTTACACAGGTTTTTGGATTCAAGATGATCCGCACTGTAATTGAAAGGAATAAGGGTATCGGTTATTGGATCCCAATCTGTGTAGTCACAACCATTTACGATCCCCCGGAGATGATCTGCTCTCGATGAATAGTTTTTTGCCATGCCGTGACCGCCGAGATAGGTGGTCAGTTCCTGTGCGTACCCCGGACTTACTGTATTTATTTCATCGGCATAAAAAACTCCGCATTTGAGTAGGTTTATATAGGACATACCCTGCATGATGAATTCGTTGTAGTGTTCGTAAATTTCCGGAACAAGCCACAGCTGAGCCCGGTCAAAAACCCCCTGAAATGAACCGTTGTGAACGGTGATGACTGAGCGTGTATTTTCAAATACAGGAGTCTCTGAATAACGTGTTTTCAGAAGAAAAGGGGCAATTGCAGTATGCCAGTCATTACAGTGGACTATGTACGGTCTGAAACTCTGATGTATACATATTTCCATTGCGCAAATGGTAAAAAAAGTAAAACGTTCGCCATTGTCTGAGTATGCAACAGAATTTTCATCGTAAAGAGAGTTTCGGTCAAAGTAATGAGGATAGTCAATGAACCAAACAAATATATTGTTGTATAACCTTTTGAATACACGGTAGTGCATGGGTGGATGATCTCTGACGGTGAGATCATATTCTCCCACAAGCTCAAGATTATCTGTATTTTTGGCAGAAGCATACAGTGGAAGCACTACCTTTATATTGTGCCCCATTAAAGCGAGCTCCTTTGGGAGAGCTTTGGCGACATCAGCAAGACCTCCTGTCTTAACTATGCCTTGAAATTCTGTGGTTAAAAACAATATATCCATAGAGTTATATAACAGATCCTTTCTTTATTACTCTTATTCCGCCTTTGGAAATGGTTGCTATCCCCGCATCCTTCGAGGTATCAAATCCTATTGTCTGGTTATCATGTATTATAACATTTTTGTCAATTATCGTATTTTTTATATGGCAATTGGCGCCTACGGTTATTTTTCCGATAAGTATCGAATTTTCTATAACAGAACCATGACCTATTTTGCATTCAAACCCGATTACGCTGTGTTTTATTGTGGCACATTTCATCAGGGTTCCGGCGCAAATCAGCGATTGCTGAACATTGCTTGGTTCGTCTCCCCGGTATTTTACCGGTGGTAAAGGAGGATAGAATGTATGAAGAGGCCATTGCGGATTGTATAGGGAAAATTTTGAAGGAGAATCCAGCAGATCCATGTGTGCCTGCCAGTAGGTATCTAAATCCCCTACATCTCTCCAGTATCCCTGTCGTTCGGCTTCCCCTGTGATTTTGTTCTGACTGAAATCATAAACGAAAACAGGTTTGTGTTTAAATAATTCAGGTATTATATCTTTGCCGAAGTCATGTGATGAGTATGGATTTTCATTATCCTTTGCGGTCTCTTCATAAAGAGTTTCAGGGTCAAAAATGTAGTTACCCATTGAAACAAGGCAATGTTCAGGATCTCCTGGGATTGGTTTTGGGTGAGCCGGTTTTTCTTCAAATCCAATCATTCTGTTGTTTTCATCGATCTCGATAACACCGAAACTGCATGACTGTTCGATCGGCATTCTTACGGCGGCCACGGTTAGTACTGCTTTAGTCTGTTCGTGATAGTCGATCATCTGGGTTATGTCCATTTTATAGATGTGATCGCTACCGAATACGCAGATATACTTTGGATTTTCCTGCTGTATGAAATTAAGATTCTGAAATACTGAATCTGCAGTTCCGTCATACCATCTTTTGCCCAGCCTCATTTGTGCAGGTATTGGATCAATAAAACATCCGGAAATTCCATTGATATTCCATCCTTTCTTGAGATGAAGGTACAGTGACTGGGATTTAAACTGCGTCAGTACGTAAATTTTGAGTATATTCGAGTTAACTAGATTATTTAGGACAAAATCAATAAGTCTGTAACTACCTGCAAAAGCAACAGCAGGTTTACTTCTTGATAGTGTAAGCGGGAGCAGTCTCGTTCCTTCTCCGCCGGCAAGTACTACTGCTAAAACTCCTGGCATAAAACCACCTAATTAAAAGATTACTCATCATATGATAAATGTAACTGATTAAAAAAAATGCCACTTCATTCAAGATTTTTGATTGTTTATGTCGGGATTGTGTAAATTATAATCTGGATGCATTCGGGTTTAATTGGACGGTTATTAACCATAAAAACTTGACTTTTTAGTTATCCACAGAATTTTGTAGAAATTTTCAGTAACGAATTTTAAATTCATACAGGGGAATTTTAATTATTGTAAGTGGTTGATTTATAAAGTGTTTTTGTTGATTAAAAATAGTGCAGATATTACTTCAGTCCATGTAATCACTATGGTTTCACGGAATGATTATGCAAGTTTCCACATGTTTATCCACAGGTATGGGTGGTAATTTTTGTTAACCTTTGATATTACTTGCTTTGTGATAATTCACGATTGATGTTTTGCATGACCAACAGACAAACAACGGGTTGTTTGTAGAAGTTTGCTCTGTTAAAGAAATTGCTTACAAATTGAACTAGAATGTAATAAGTGCAGTTTGGTTGATTATAAAGTGGACTGTAGCTCTTTAAAACGAAATTTCCACAGAATTTTGGATGAGAAATAATCTATCAGAATAGTTGGTGGATTTTATTGAATAAGTGTTATAAGTTATTGATTTTTCATGAATAAAAAAATATATGTAAAGTCCTTGACTATTCCGCAATGCCCATGAATACGGTAATTGTGTGAGGTTTTTATGCATTTATCAACAATTTTATCCACAACCAATGTTTGTAGTTCCGTGAAACTCCTGCAGGTACTGCTTCTGCGGAGTTTTGGAATAATTTCCATGTTTGTTGTATGTCACAGCCGTGGTATTTCCGGATGATTGAAATTTCGGCGACGGAACCGCTAGGGGAAGCGGCTTAGCTTGAATAATAGATTGATTTATGAACAAAAATTAAAATAGGTAGTTACCTACTGATAATGATGAAATGCCCGAGATTTATGTTTTTCCGCTTGTTCTGATCTTCCTTTCAACAGAGTTATCCACAGTTTTTGGTGATATTTTTCCGTAAGTGTTGAAAATACTGAATTTTTCCTATTCAATGCTGTATTTGCATATTTCGGCTTCATGTGCCCCGGCTTTTTCAAAATAATTCAATTTGTAAACTAATTGGAGTATAATTGCGAGTAGTTTTGGAAACCTTAATTCATTTAATATAAGAGGAAATAAAATGATCCATGGTTCTATAGTTGCTTTGATTACGCCATTTAAAAATGGAAAGCTGGATGAGGATGCCTTAAGAAAGATTGTTGAATGGCATGTTGAACAAGGTACTCATGGTATCGTTCCAGTTGGTACAACCGGTGAATGTCCGACTTTGACTCATGACGAACACTGTAAAGTAATAAAAATAACAGTCGAACAGGCAAAGGGTAGAGTGGCGGTTATTGCCGGTGCAGGATCAAATAATCCTGTGGAAGCTATAGAATACTCAAAAGTTGCTGAAGAATACGGTGCAGACGCCACCCTTCACGTTGCCGGTTATTACAACAGACCTAATCAGGAAGGCTTGTATAAGCATTTTGAAATGATTCACAGCAATACCAATATCCCTATTATTCTGTATAACATTCCTGGTCGTGCAGTTGTTAATATTCTTCCGGAAACCGTTGCACGTCTTGCTGAACTTCCTAGAGTAATCGGTATCAAGGACGCAACTGGCGATTTGTCTCGTCCATGGACAGAAAGACAGTTAATTAAGCGTAAAGATTTCGTATGGTTGTCAGGTGAGGATGCTACAGCTGTTTCTTATAACGTTTCTGGTGGTACTGGATGTATTTCTGTGACTGCCAACGTTGCTCCGAAACTTGTATCACAGCTGCAGGAACTTACGTTGGCAGGCAAATGGGAAGAAGCTCGTGAACTGCAGGATCGTCTGATTCCTCTGCATAAGCTTATGTTCAAGGAACCAAGTCCAGCTGGAGCTAAGTACGCTGCTTCTCTGCTAGGTCTGTGTACAGAAGAGTGCCGTTGTCCGATTATGCCTTTGTCTTCCGCTACAAAGCAGCAGATTGAGAAGGTTATGGCAGATTTATCCTTAATTTAGTACCAACAATATGCAGGATGTCTTGCATAGCCATTAGTTAGGTAGGAAGAATTCCGGAACGGTTGATTAACCGTTCCTTTTCTGTGTGGTTCTTCCGATTATCCTTGTATTATCAGTTGATTAATTCTAATTAGTATTTGAAACATAATTATTGGTGGGTATTTCTATGCTTGAAAATTCTGATTTGAAAGAAGAGAAGAAATTTATGAGAAAAATCGTAAGTTTCGTCCGAAGAGAAGGCAGATTGACAAACGGACAGTCCCGTGCGATTGAGGAACTGTGGCCAGTGATGGGAATTGATTATTCTGCAGATCGTCCGCTTGATTTTTCCGCTGTGTTCGGAAATGAGAATCCTGTTATTTTGGAGATCGGATTCGGTATGGGAAAATCTCTGGTGGAAATGGCAAGTGCTGATCGAAATTCCAATTATATCGGGATAGAAGTTCATAAGCCTGGTGTTGGAGCGTGCCTTATGGCTGCAAGAGAGAATCAGCTGACTAATCTGAGAGTTTTTGAACATGATGCTGTCGAGATCTTAGAAAATATGGTTCCTGACGGTTCGCTCAGCAAGGTTCAGATTTTCTTCCCAGATCCGTGGCAGAAAAAGAAACATAACAAAAGAAGAATTGTTCAGTTGCCTTTCCTACAACTATTGGCCAAGAAACTTAAGCCGCAAGGGATTGTTCATCTAGCTACTGACTGGCAGGAGTACGCCGAACATATGGTTGAAGTTGGAAACAGTTGTGATCAGTTTACAAATTTGTCTCAGTCGAATGATTATGTGCCACGCCCTGATTTCAGACCGATGACCAAGTTTGAACTCAGGGGTATATCTCTAGGACATGGTATTTGGGATCTCATGTTTCAGAAAAAATGATGAATGATTTCAGTAAAATTCTTGATTATAAAGGTATTATATTTGATCTTGACGGAACTCTCATAGACTCAATGAAATACCATATAAAAGCCTGGCAGGAAGTGGCTGCCAGGTATGGTGTCAATCTTAGCTATGAATATCTCCACTCTCATGGTGGAGTCCCTAGTATCAAAATAGCCCAGGAAATAGTACATAATTATCATCTAGAAGAAACAGCATACTGCCTTGCCGGACAGAAAACAGAAAAATATGTCAGCTATATTCCTATGATTGAAATTTATCCGATGGCGAGAGAATTAATGGATTTTGCCAAACTGCACGGGATAAGGATGATTATTGCAACAGGAACCTTGAAGTCTAACGTAGAGAAGATAATGGCCCGTACTGATCTTGGATGTTATATCCGGGATGTGGTAAGTTCAGAGGATGTGATGAATCACAAGCCTGCACCCGATACTTTCTGCGTTGCGGCAGAAAGGATAGGGGTAAGCTGCTGTGACAGTATTGTGTTTGAAGACGCTCCACTAGGAATACAAGCTGCCAAAAACGGAAATTTCGACTGTTGTGTAGTAAAAGACGGCACTTTTGACTTAAATAAAATCATTCATGCTACAACATACTGACGAACAGCTATAACCCCTATCCGGCGTTTATCCAATATTTCTTAAACGCCGAACATGATATCATCGTTTCATTTTGATTAACTGCGAAGTTGCGCAATTGTTGATATTTTAGCCTTATAAACCATTTGCTGGCACCCCTTTCCATCTGTTAAGAGAATGCAGTAAGGATCAAATCCGCTAATGATTCCTTCTAATTTTATTCCGCTGATTAGAAATACAGCTACCTGCTTTTTATTCTGTTTCAACCATTCAAGAGCACTGTCCTGACTGTTGCCCATGGAAAAAGCCTGCTCCATGGATGTGAATTCCTGTTGATTGTTCTGATTATTCATAATACCGGTGACAAAGAACCCAAGGTATATCCCTCAGAAGAAATTGCCACAATCCTCCTTTCTAAATGTAAATAATAAATCCGGCTCGTGGACAAAAATACGGCGGTATACCTTTCTTGTGATAATAGCAGAGATTATCACATCAAAGGTTGAGACCGCAAAGTTGTGCTTTCGTTCCATTGCTATGGTAACGGAAGAAGTTATATGTTCACAACATTGTATCCGTAAACGCTCCATAATAACCTTTGATGCTACTTAAGATTGTTTAAAATCAACAATCCAGCCTTTTCTTTTTTCAATAAGACTTAACTTTTTATAGGAAA
>ONPL01000010.1 GCA_900319705.1 uncultured Pseudomonadota bacterium
ATTCATCTGCTGTATCTCTTCTTGATTACAATGACGAGGAATCTCTTACTTACTGCGTGATGACCGGTCTTTTGTGGTCAACACTTGATGATTACAGCTGTCATCGTGAAGATCAGGCAGGAAAAGGACGTGTTGATCTGGTGTACGAACCCATAACAGGAAAGATGCCGTTAATTCTGATTGAGTTTAAATATGACGGATCCGCTGAAGAAGCCATTGCCCAGATTAAAACTCAGGAATATTTCAAACGTTATACCGGACAATACCGGAATATCATTATTGTCGGGATCAATTACAGCACCAAGACCAAAGATCACCAGTGCCTGATTGAAAAACTCGATTAAACACTCCAATCAATACTAATACTTACATTCAAAGGATCTCATCATGAGGTCCTTTTTTCGTTTTTACGGAGATCAAAATGAACGACAGCACCATCAGACTTTCTGCCGACACGTCAGCTCTGACGGATTCACTCTCTAAAACTGAGCGAGGGTGAGATCCAACTGTATACCCTCTCAACACTATTCATACTACTCGTCAACTGTCAACTTCTTACTCTTAAACAATCCGCTCAGCTGTTATGATTCAGATGCCTTCCTGCATTTGAGAACAGGAAGTCTGTTGACAGTATAATCAAATGAATCCGCACCGGAAAGAAACTGTTCCATTTCCTTTGCTTTTTTCAGCGAGTCAAGATGCCACTGACCAAGATCATGATTAAAGGAAACCGCACCGGCAAACATACGCTCAATCAGTTCAACTCTCTCCACCTGCCAGCTGCCGATCGGCTGGTTGAAAGATTCAGCACCCTCAAACATCCTGCTCATATATTTTACCGACGAGGTGTTCCATCCGCCCAGCGGCTGATTGAACTTTACTGCCTTGCTAAACATTGAATTCATAAATTCAACTCTGGAGGTATCCCAGTTTTCAAGAGGCTGATTGAAATTAACTGCATTCTGAAACATCAGCTGCATTGATGTTACCGCTGACGTATCCCAGTCTCCCACCGGCTGATTGAAACTTTCCGCCCCGGAAAACATATCTTCCATATTTACGACAGAAGATGTATCCCAGCACCCGATGGGCTGATTGAAAGACTTAGCGCCATCAAACATATAGCTCAGATTAGTAACAGCCGAGATATCCCAGTCAGCCAGCGGCTGATTGAAATTAACTGCTTGAGCAAACATAGAGTTCATGTTTTTTACAGCAGATGTGTTCCAGTGGCCGACAGGCTGGTTAAAGCTTCGAGCGCAGAAAAACATCAGTTGCATGGTCGTTACCGAGGATGTATCCCAGCTACCGATCGGCTGGTTGAAATTAACAGCGTGATCAAACATGCCCATCATATCAGTCACGAGGGAGGTATTCCAACCGTCGATCGGCTGATTGAAACTGACAGCACTACTAAACATCAACGACAGATCTGTTGCACTGCCGGTATCCCAGTTTCCAATCGGCTGGTTGAAAACACTGGAATCAGAAAACATTCCGGAAAAACTTTTTACAGCTCCAGTTTTCCAGTTTCCGATTGGCTGATTAAAAACTCTAGCTCCGTTGAACATATGCTCCATGTGTTTAACTCTGCCGGTATCCCATCCGTCAAGCGGCTGGTTGAAGCTTTCCGCTCCGCAGAACATAGCTTTCATGCTGGTAACCGCTGAGGTATTCCAGCTACCGATCGGCTGATTGAAACTTCTTGCAAACAGAAACAGTTCTTTCATGTTCTTAACACGGGAGGTATCCCAGTTTGCCAGCGGCTGATTGAAGGAAACGGCACCTCGGAACATGGACTGCATATCGGTTACGGATGATGTATCCCAGTTGCCGATCGGGTGATTGAAATATTCAGCATTCTGAAACATGCATTTCGTGCATTTCACATTCGAAGTATTCCAGGTTTCAATCCCGGAAAAATCACGGCGGTTGGAATCACGAAACAGTTTTTCCATGGAGGTAATCTGAGTGGTATCAATATCTCCCAGATTAACATCCGGATCGGATACAAGCGTCTTCAGTTCTTCAAGTGTGGCAGGATTGTACTTTGCTGTCATATAAACATCATTACTGCAGTCTTCGGCAGTTTCTTCAATCAAAAAAATAGTTCTCCGGGCTTCAGCGGTAACTGCTGCACTGATGAAACACGTCAGGAAACAGTTTAATCAACTGCACCAGGGGAAAACTTTATCATACATCATTAAAGGATCAGCCTTTAATTATACGGCAGACAAGACCGGTCTTATCCCTGATCTCATCAACAAGCGCATCACAGTTCTGCGGCGCCGCTCCTGATATTTTGAGCTGAACCTCTCTGGTCATCGGCATATAGGACGGACTTTTCTTCAAATCCAGACCGGCACGGGCGGCTGCAGCTGCGGCAACGGCAAGCACCAGATTCTGCATCACCGCCTCACTGGAGACAATTCGCCATCCGGTATGTTCCGACATAACTTTAAATCTGTCGGAATAACGTCTTCCCACCTCACCGGTAATAAAGGACAGTTCAATATATCTGCCGGAACCATCGGTTTTTATGCCAAGTTTCTGCAACGGAATATTCTCCGTCGCACAGAAACTGCGGATATAGGAAAGTGCTTCATTCTGCTCCAGCGCTTTTCCGGATACGGCAGACTTCACCGTTGCAGGCGTACACCTGCAGGCTGCACCTTTTTTGGTACGGTCGACAGACAGTTGCAGACTCCACCCGGTTTCTTTTCTGAACTTCTCTTTAAGTTCCTGATCTGAATGATCTGCATGAGTCAGAGTAAGCTGATAGGTTTTCTCCATCTCGAAATAACTGATTTTGACAATCCGGTTTTCAAACAGAGAATGAAGTAGTTGCTGCATGGAACTGTGGTTGGTGCCGGGATGGATCTGCACCGACCATCCGGTCTGACCGGCAAATCTTTCCTCCGCCTCCCTGAACAGCTCCAGATTAACGGCGTCAGGAAACAGGAAACGCAGCACAACCTTTCTTTCTTCGGGATAAATACCGGCCTTTTTATAGCCAAGGAAAGAAAAGAACTGTGATGCAAGATCGGTAATATCCTGAAGATTCAATTCCTTAGGCATCCGCGCAGCCGCCATTTCCTGCTCCGTTGCAGGATGGAACAGAAATAAATGCATTTCATCGGAGGAAAAACAGCCGGTATCCAGCAGCATTTTCTGCCATGCTGTAATATCAGCCGATTCAGCAGCCGGTCTGCCGTACCATATTTCCATCAGCTGAAGAGCGGTCCACTGCCGGTCGGGATAATGTTCCAGAACAAACTGCCGGAGTTTTTCCAGTCCTGAATCGTCAGGCATGGAACTCTCACTTAGAGTATGCGGCCAGCTGAAACAGGTCTGTTTCCTGGTGGTCCGGTATGAAATATCCTTTATCTCTCCGCACTGCGGCATATGGATCCCGCGAAGATGCTCGCCGGTAATAAGCCTTGCAACCGAAGGCATGGCCTCCTGATCACCGTGAACCAGAAAAACATCACGGGGACTTAATCTGGTAAGAAGACCTAGAATCTCCTCCTGATCTCCGTGAGCCGAAAGTCCAACCTTGCAGACTCCGGCTCGAACCGGAATACTGCGGCCTGCAATATTGAATGTTACAGGTTCCGCATCCGGATCTGCCAGCTGCGAATTCTCCACCGATTCAGCAAGCTGCATAAGAGCCCGGCCCGGAGCCTCCTCATCCTGATAACCGGTCAGAATAATCAGACCGTCTTCACGGGAAATGATTTTTTCAGCATACAGAACACTCGGACCGCCGCTTAACATGCCCGAGCTGGCGACAAATACAGCAGGACCGTCCCTGCCCACAAGTTCACTGCGATCAGCGGTAGGAGATACGGGTACCACCTCGCCGGAATAAAACGGATCATACCCCTTGATTATGTTTCTTGCCAGTTTGCTTCTGAGATTCGCCGGAAACTGTTTGTAGACCCGGCATATTTCCCTCACCATTCCGTCCACATAAACAGGAACCTGAGGAATGAGCCCGCGGTTCATACCGACACGCAGCAGCAGAATAACCTCCTGGGCGCGTCCGAGGGCAAAACTCGGGATCAAAACTTTTTTACCTGCAGTCACGGCCTCGCCCACCAGCCTGATCAGTCTGTTCTCCTCAACCTGACGGTTGGAATGCAGACGGTTGCCATAGGTGGTCTCCACGATGCACAGATCCGGGCGGAGTTTTGGAATACGGATCCCGTCAATAGTCTGCTGTGAAAACGAAGCAAAATCCCCGGAATAAAAAACCGATCCCTCTGGAGTTTTAAGATATATACAGGCTGCACCTGCTATATGACCGGCAGGATAGAAAGTAAAAGAAACACCTGGAAACAGTTCCTTCTCAATCTGCTCATGCAGCGGGGCTATACGTTCCATCATAGCAGCAACGTCCGCCTCACCGTACAGAGGTATCTCCTCTTCACGCATTGACATGATTTTAAGAGAATCCTGCAGCAGAACCCTGGTAAGTTCCATGGTCATAGGGGTCATGTATATAGGAACATCCGGATAGGATCTTGATATAAGAGGAAGAGATCCGATGTGATCCATGTGGGCATGACTGATGATGATTGCATCAATTCCACCCATCTCCTGGATCAGTCTGAAATTAGGCAGCGGATCTTTACTTCCGCCCTGACGGATCCCGGAATCCAACAGGATCCCCCTGTCACCGATCCGGATACAGATACAGCTTCCGCCCACTTCCTGAGCACCGCCGGCAAATCCCAGTTTCATTGTATAATCTCCATTTGCAATATACAGCAACAGTCCGGTTCATTCATCGCACAACAGTCCGGACTGCTACATCACTATCATTTAACAATCTGTCGTATTATACATTTTCCAACTCGGCCGTGTCACTGTTTCCCGGCAGGATCCGGGAGGTAATATGTCTTTACTGAGCAGGCATGGAAGCCGGTATTCAGTTCAGTCCTGTATATCGCTGATCGCTGCTTCAAACAGTTTTTCAATTTCGGGAGACAGATTTTTTTCTGCTGCTGTCAGTCGTGAGTAACTGCGTTTTATGAAAGATCCAATCACAGCAGAATTCAGCTCATCACTGAATTCTATCAGCAGCATATGCATGAACAGAACAAATACAGTACGTTCACAGATCCCGATGGAAATGATGTCACGCAGTTTATGCGCCGCGCCGTCAGGCAGTTCGAGGGTGCACAGTTCATCAACGCCTGCAGCGGCAAACAGACTCTTCGAAGCTGCCAGATTAAGAGCTGCAAGATTAAATATCAGTTGAGGCAGATCTTTTTCGACCGGTGCATCATCTGGACAAATATCTCCGGCACAGCATGAATCATATGACGAACTGAGTTTTGCGCCTGTACCTGCAAAAGCAGACATAAAAGAGAACATACCGGCGGCTGAAGCTCCGCAGGCCCGCGACTGCGATATGGCTCCACCCATACCTAAAACAGCCATCTGCGGAACAACCCTGATCTGAGGCAGCGGAAGTTCCTCACGGCCGGCATTCTCCTCAATCAGCAGATAACTGGTAAGCGGGGTAACCAACCGGTACTTTTCAGCCAGTTCAGCAGCATTGTCGCCGTTCTTTCCGGAAAGTCTTCTCTGCATACAGATGCGCGCCAGATCAGAATATTCAGTTTCATCGGCATGCTCAGGCAGTATACACTCCCAGGAAAAGCTGTGATTTTCAGATACAGCTGTCAGTTTTACCATACCGGCAGGACGGCACGAAAAACCGGCAAAAAATACAGCTGTATCCCCGTGGAACAGTTTAGGTTCACCCAGCGGCCAGATCCAGTCAGGCGCTTCAGGCCAGGAGATCTGCGCCCCGCTGCACGGTGCATTCATGCGCTGGAAATGGCGTACGATTCTTTCGGACATATTTTCATTCGGGGTCACAAATTCAGCCATACCACCGGTTATCTGCGATAGTTTTTTGAGAAGTCCTTCCGAAACCGCATCTCCCACCCCTACGGTAAAGATCCTGCATTCAGCCTTTTGAACACGGGAATAGAAATCATCTCCCTCGTAGACCTGTCCGTCGGTAATCAGCAGGAGATCATGAAGTCTGCCCTTTGTTCCGGTTCTGAAAGCTGCTGACAGAGCGTCTTCAAGTTCAGTACCTCCAAGATTGGCATCGAGATCCTCAAGCAGCTCACGTGCTTTATTGATTGAGTTTTCACTGTATGGTTCATGCTTACTGAAAAGAGGTTCTACCGTACTGCCGAAGCGGATGATATTAAATGAATCCGTCTCCTGCAGCTGATTGAGAATTTCGAGCAGTGCGGTTCTGGCCTGAATGATGGAGTCACCCGTCATAGATCCTGAACAGTCAATAATGATATCCACTTCACGGGGCCGGCGTTTAACTTCACTGCCGAAATCCGGAGTCATGGCAACTGCGGCCACGTAGTTTTCACCGTCCCGGCCGCAACAGGCATAAGGCGAAGGATCTGAACAGCTCCGCAGTTCAATCACAAGATCGCGATCGGCAAAGTCGCTTACACTCAGCTGAATTTCCCCCTCTGTTCCGGAACGTTCAAGCCGGTGGGTCGGACTGCTGATATCAGCACTGACCAGACTTCCCGTAACAGTAACTGTACACTGGTACGGATTCTGCGCATATACCGATGTAACCGGTGCGAGACAGTCATCAATCCCGGCTGAAGCGGGATCTCCGTATTTTTCCGCTATCACTGTAGGGAGCATAAAACGAAGCAGTCTGCCGTTCCACACGTTAGGGTACGCATAGCTGAAGGAAATTTCGATCTTCTGGCCGGCAAGAAGATTACCGACACTCATGCTGTACAGGCCGTCACCGGTATTCTCAAGCATGGCGGCAGAATCCCCCTGCTCCACCGCATTCTCGTAATCAGCCCTGGCGGTACTTTTTTTCATCACAGTTCCGCGGCGTACTTTTCCATCAATTCTAACAGTAAAATCCAGCAGTACCGCATCAAGCAGCAGAGGAAAAGTATAGACCGCCTCAATATTCAGCTCCTCCCGGTTTTCGTAGGTCTGCGTAATGCAGGCACGGGTGAGAACATCATCGATGGTTGCTCTGACATCTATACCGGTAAGCGGTACAGGGTTACCTGACTGATCTTTGAGAACTGCACATTTGTCTGAGCTCTTACTGTTCATCTTCTGTTTCTCCTTCTGTCTGGACTTCAATATCTTCTTGACTGCTGAAAAAATTCAGCATATGGCGAACCAGCTGCGCAACATCAGCGGAACTGAGTTCTGAAGCAGCCGGATCAATCACAAGTTCAACTCCGCGGTGCAGAAATATATGACTTCTCACCGATAGATCTCCCGGTTTCGGAAGCTTATCAGGAATGGCGGAAACATCCGGAGTTGAAAGCAGTTCTCCGATGCGTTTGAGACTGATTCCCGCATTGCGCCACTTCTGGATCTCCAGCAGGCGGTCAAGATGGGATTTAAGGTAGTAGGCACCCCGGTTGGCGCCCTCCGGTTTCGGAACGAGTCCGGACTGCACATAGAAACGGATGGTACGTTTCGGTACTGCAGTAAGTGAACTCAGTTCATCAAGTGTATAGGTTTTCTCATGTTTCATGTTTAAATATATAACACCAATACTGTCTAATATCAACTGACAAATAAGTATTAATTTAAAACCATGATCAGGATCATTATTCAGAAAGGAAACAAAAAGAAGAGAGTCGGATGGAAAAAATTCAGAAAGCCGGCGGAACCGGTTATTTTCAGCAGATAGCGTGACGGTATATATTCCACGTGCTGCTTATTTCAGATTTAACTATGAACCGAAAAGCAGGATTAACAGGTGCCTGACAGAAAACCCGATTAAACACTCCTTCCAGACAAAACCTGCATTAAAGCATCTCCTGAGCGAAATCCTCACCTGCGGAGTTTGCACATGTGCCGGGCGCACAAAAAAATAGAGTGCCGAAGCACTCTATCCAAAATTCAAATTACAACCGGAAAGTTATTACTGACCAGCTTTAGCAGTTAAAGTAGCAACCAGTGAATCGATTGCAGCGCACTGTTCTTCACTTTCGCATTTACCAGCAAGAACACCGATAGCTTCGCCGTCATCCATGATGATAACCTGGGTTGCATCTGGGCATACAACGTGCTGTACAGGGAAACCGCTCATTGTACCAGCAGTTGGAGCAGCGCAGTTGTTTTTCTTAGCATATTCAGTAGCAATATCTGCAATTGGAGCAGTTCCTGAAGCAGCAACCTGCTGTACAGCAAAACTAACACCAAGAGCATTTTCCTGCATTACAGCACCCTTTTCGTTCTGTTCAACTACAACCCATTCAGCCATTGCTGATGCAGACATACATAAAGCAGCTGCAGCAATCATTAACTTTTTCATTATATTTATATCCTTATTTCCTCTAACAGAGGAATAACCAACAAAAAATCAAACTGCTGCACAATACATTATGTTATTTCTATCCGCAATGCTCAGCAATTTTTTCCGATATCGTATAAGATACCGGACATTAATTTTAGAGATTTTTAGCTATGAGTCAATCCTATTTGCTGTTCACTGCCGAATTAATGTTCAGGCGGTAGCAAAACAAAAGATAGAGCAGCAACCGGTGCTCAGCAGAACAGGAAGGCACAATGCCCTCTTCTTCAGGTTAATCTCACCCAAAGAAGTATCAATGACGCGGTTTTCTGATTTCCCCGAACTTTTCCTGACGCATCTTGTAGTAGGCCTCCTTGCGGGCATACATTTCGGCGTCGGCATGCTTGTAGAGCATTTCAAACGGAACTTTGCGGCTGTCGGCGAAACCGACGGCAAAAGTGGCAACAATGCCTGACGAACGTTTATTCATCATGGCAACGGGATCGTCCTGGGCGGCAATCAGTTCTTCGAGAATTGCAGTTCCGTTATCCAGTTCGTCCTGCTGCAGAATGGCAATAAACTCATCCCCGCCGATACGGTAGAGACTGGCACTGCGTTTTGCAAACACCTTCTTCAGTCGCTCGGCAACAGTCTTGAGCAGAGCATCACCGGCGGCATGACCCATCTTGTCGTTCATTTCTTTAAGACCGTTCACATCAATCAGAAACAGTCCGATTTCATTGTCAAGGCTGGTCTCATAGAAAGCCATGGCCTGTTCATAGGCGGCACGGTTGCCCAGTTTTGTCAGTCCGTCGGTTCGTGCCCAGTAGGACAGACGGTTGCGCAGTACCCGGTTGTCAAGATAGATGGAAACATCACGGCAGTAAATCGAAACATTGCTCAGAATCGAAGGCTCGATACTCTCCATCGGGGAATGGATCACCAGACGTCCGACGCCCTCCTTGATATTGAGAGGGAATATATAAAAACCGTTACGGTTCAGATAGGTGTCAATCTTGATATTATCATCAAGTTCCGGGATTTCACCATCAATGTTACAGAATCTGAGTTTCCTTTCATTTTCAATTTTATATTCAAACAGAAAATCTTTTTTCAGATTGAACTGGTTGAGTGTGGAAACAAAGGCATCAAAAACCTGTCTTGCAGTGAAATCATCCTGAAGGACGGAACGCTGGCTGATAATTGTGCTGCTGATTTCATTACATTTCTTGGAAAGATTGAGAGCCTGCTGCAGCGATTCAGTACGTTCCTGAACCTGCTCCTCCAGCCTTTTGTTGATATTGGCAAGCTGATTGTTGGCTTTTTCAATCTCCAGGTTGGACTGTTTGAGTTCGAGGTTGGTCTGTTTGATGGTATCAACCTTCGAATCAATATCCTTCTTCATGCGTAGCAGCTGTTTAGAAGTCTCATTGAATTCATAAATAAGAAACTTCTCCTTTCCAATCACCGTCTTATGTCTGATCTCATTGATGAAATCAGACAGAATGCCGAAAGAATGGGTTATGAGAATAAAACAGGCAATAACCGACAGCCCGATGATAATTGAAATCAGGATGTTGTTCTCAATCTGTTTAAGGATGGTGTCCAGAATTCTTGATTCGATTTCATCCACGCGTTTGAGAATGCTGACATAAAGAATGATTTTGTTGTCACTGAGAACATTGTTGAATTTTACAGTTTCAGTTACAGAAATATAATACTGCGGTTCAACCTGCTGCTTGGTTGAAATATCAAACTCCGAATTATGATACTGACTGCGCACCGACTCAAGAAGATTGTCAAACGGTATAACCATGGCAATGTAGCCCCTTAGAACCTTCTCTCCGGAAACAAATGCAACTTCGGCAGATTCGGGCTGAATACGAGTCCTTTCCTTTTTACCCGAAGCCTGATCTCTGGATGATACCGGTTTCTCCACGGCTGCTTCCGAAAGCACCGGATAGGCGTAAACCGCATAGTTGGACTTTCTGCCCTTCCTGCCGTTAAATATGGCCGCATTTCCCTTAAGCTGTTCCGGATCATTTCTGACAGCGGCGGCAATACTGCCGTAAAGGTTTTCCTCCAGATTGTTTTCACTGAGAACGGCATCATCAAAACCGGAGGATGCAGCAATCAGCGCTCCGTCGACATCAACCAGGAATATATCAGAAATAATCGGGTTCTTCTCCTTTACCATGTCAAAATCACCTGACATGGTTCTGATATCGGCCGGGTCGAGCTTCCGGTGCTTACCGTCATACAGACGGCGCATCAGCTGATCGTGCTTATCAATCATGGTCATGTAGATCAGATGATCGGTTGCAGTGCTGACAAGATTCTGGATCTGGGATTTAACAAAGGTGGATTCAAAAGTAAGCTGCTGCAGAACATTCTCTGTGGCAAACTTTCTGAATTCCCGGTAGTAGTTGAAACAGAAATAAAAAATTGACAGACAAAAGATCAATAGAATTGCAATCAGCAATTGTTTGATTTTTATCATATCGTTTCCCAGTGTGTTTTTTTAAATTAACTTAATTTTAGTAATACCGTGTCAAGGAAAAAGACACGGTCAGTATCATAAATATTATAACGAAGAGCCGCAAGTTCCAACATAATTCAACAAATCGTCTCCATTTATTTGATCTGTATGCCGCTTTTGTGATGTTTTTCAAATTATGAAATTACAATTTCGTATAACAGCGCAACCTTTACTGCAGTCTCCGGACATCACTCATCAGTAAACAGTTTACGGTAAATACTGCGCATAATCTCTCTGATTACCTCAGGAGAACCGAAAACAGGAACCATCTCAACCAGCTTTTCCAGCGAGCAGGATTTCTTACTGCCTAATGAACAGCCGCGATGCGTATAATTCTGTGCAGACTCCTGATCACCGGTGAACATCATAATTGATCCGGCAATTGCGCAGATATCTGCATCTCCCAGTTTACAGGTGCGGTCTGTAAAGATTGCGGCTTTTTTCAGATTTTCATTGTCAGCATCGTCATCATTCGGATCTGTGAAATACCTGAGGCTGTAATATACGGCAAGATTTTTACATGACTCCAGATGGTCAAGACTGCAGGCCTTCTTAAAATAGACCAGTCCGTCATCCTTATTCCCGCTCTTTGCCAGCCTGAAACCTTTATCAAAGCACTGCTGTGCGCCGGAACAGTCGACATGATCGTAAAGTCCCGTATGCTCCGTAGTGCAGGCACTGCAGACACAGAACAGTGAGCATGTAACAATTCGCTTCAAAAACAGGGAATTCACCGCAGGTTCTCCTTTACTTCTGTACATTATTGAAAACAGATGACGGCGCTTGTACTGCACCGCAGGGGCTATTGTAATTAATTTCAGCAGTCCAAATCAACCGTTCATAGCCGCAGGAATTAGGTATGGAACAGATCCACATCATCAAGGAACTGTGAACTGCCGTAAAAATCAGATACAGGTTCTCTGAAGGAGGATGACATAACTTATGCGATTATCTATAATTTCTGTTGCCGGAGGTCTGCTCCTCCCGGAGCAGGTTTGCATCCTGCAGCAGGATGCGAAAGTATATTGGATGTTTTTTTTCGTCCGGTTGAACCGGAGAAATTTTCTATATTGTCACAACCTCCGGCAACCGTTTCCCTAATTATTCCTGTCTGTCAGTTTTTTTTACAGTTTCGTAACCCTCAAGACGCTTATAATTAGCGTTTTACAAGATTACAATAAAAAATTCGAGATAAATTCTCAAAATATTTATTGAAAACAGTTATTAGGAGAATATACTATTCTTAACGGAGGATTTCAAATGTTAAGTCAGTTCACTGTAAAAAATTTCAAGAGTATCAGGGATGAGATGGTGTTTGATATGCAGGCTGCTACTGCTATATCAGAACATACAGATCGTCTGATAACATCATCAAATAATGAAAAATTTCTCCCGGTTTCTGTGATATATGGTCCAAACGGAGGGGGCAAAACTAATGTATTAAAAGCAATTCATACATTGGAATTAAAGGTTTTGCGTCCTTTTTATATTACTGAATCTGATGAAAGAAGCAGATTTTATGTGAAAAACATCGAAATCGTTCCGTTTGTGTTCAGTGAATTTAGCAAAAACAACCCAACCGAATTTGAATTATTTTTTCAGACATCCAAAGCAGAATACCGTTACATTCTTCACGTTATCAAGGATGAAATCATATACGAAAATCTTTCCATGAAGAAATTTAAAACCCGACGTATCTCTGATATTTTTGAAAGAGCTCATGGGGAAATAATTATGGGAGACGGATTTAGTAAATTAAAAGTCAGTAATGACATTTCTGATACTCTTCCGCTTTTGTCCTATCTCGGTATTACATATAGAAAAAATGAAGTAATAGCTGATTGTATTAATTGGTTTGAAAAAGGAATTAAATTTTTAAACTATGGTAGCCCTATACAGGAACTTCAATTGGCAATTGCAAATTCAGCCAATAACAAGGAATTAATTCTTGATATGATAAAGGAAATGGATTTGGATATTGATGACTTCAGGGTTGAAAGAAAAGATAACGATTCTATTCACGTTTTTACAAGTCACAATATTGATGGAAAATCCTATGAAATAGATCTTACAGAAGAATCTAGCGGAACCAGAAAAATATTCGGTCTACTACCATTTATTGCTGAAAGTATAACAAATGGAGTAACGTTAGTTATTGATGAACTGGATGCGAAGATTCACCCTGTATTACTTAAGCATATTATAATGCTGTACAACAGTAGTGAAATTAATAAACACGGAGCGCAACTTATTTTTACGTCTCATGATTTATCAACTATGAATAGTGATGTATTCAGAAGAGATGAAATTTGGTTTGTTGCAAAAGGACATGAGCAGAATTCAAAACTGTATTCATTAGTTGAATTCAAGACTCCAGGTGGAACTTCTGTCAGAAAAGACGCCAAATTTGATAAGCAGTATCTCGAAGGCAAATATGGTGCTGATCCATATCTTAAGAATATTATAGACTGGAGCGTGATCAAGTGACGAAAAAAGCAGGGATGGAATCATGGAAAAGAAAGAGACGGCAGGAATATTTAGAGAGAAAAGAATTCCGCTATTATATCTTTTGTGAAGGAGAGCAAACGGAACCCCAATATTTTAGCAGTTTTAAGAAGTATATAGAATCTAATCCAATATACAAAAATCTAGTTTTGATTGAAATTGAACCATGTGGTGCAGAAACAATGCGCGTCATATCCCAAGCTGAGGAATTTGTTCGAAAAAACAAGGTCAAAAAAGGACAGATATGGTGCTTATACGATAAGGATAGTTTTCCTGCAGAAAGATTTAACGGAGTTCACGATCGAACCGTATTTTTAAATCGGTTAAATAGTGATTTGCAATATCATGCAGTTCCCTTTTCAAAATCTTATGTAATCAACTTTTTTGATCTGTACTGCACTGCTCAAATTAATAATTGAATCCGCGCCAGCAAAAAGGTACCATGTACACAGGCCGGCAGTTCCGTCAAACGGAGTTTGTTCCTCGGAACGAATAAACACACAGACTTTTCTTCAGTGTCTGCACAGTCGTCTGTGCGGTATTAATAGTTAATTATCCATACTGCCGGTCCTCCGATATTTTCTTCATTTCTCCGCCATAAGAGCGGGACGGTTGTAGCAGATTAATTTTTTGATGTAAAAATCATAATTGCCCACCCGCAGATGACACCCAGACACAACCACAGTAAAATTGAATACAGTCCGGATATGCAAATATAAATCCGGTTCTGTTTTCCTTTTGAATACAACAGGTGCCTAGAATGAATAAAGACCAACAGCTTGACCGACTTGAAGTAAACATCTCCCGTCAGGGGGAAACCGGTCCAATCACCGATCCGGAAGAAATCCGCAGACTGTGGGATCAGACTTTTGAAACCGATAATCTCAGACTTATATTCAACACCAGAGTAAAAGCATCAAAAACAGGACTGCTCAAGAAATCCGTCGGTCTTGATTTCATCACTCCGGCGGCATTTGAGCGTAATCTTGAAGAAAACCTGCAGATTATCAGCCGCAAGGTAAAAAACAACACCTACAGCTTTACCAGGTTCAAACTCGTTCTGATCAACAAAGGACCAGGCAAGGCTCCGCGGGAACTGCGGATCCCAACTGTCCGTGACAGGATAACCATCACCGCCATGGCTGATTTTGCCAGAAAGGTTCTCGGGCCAGGATGTGAAATTCCCAGAGGAAGGAACATCATCAGCTCCATAATCAGGGACAGAAATAAATACAGCGGATTTGTCAAAACCGACATCAGCGG
This sequence comes from uncultured Pseudomonadota bacterium, assembly GCA_900319705.1. Lineage (GTDB taxonomy): Bacteria > Pseudomonadota > Gammaproteobacteria > Enterobacterales > Succinivibrionaceae > UBA2804. Next base: position 14,643 of record ONPL01000010.1, read on the forward strand.
ATTCTTTAAATCCATTCCCCACGAACAAATGCACGAACTGCTGGAACGTAAATTCTGTCACAGCGGTATTGTTGAACTGTTCTGCCGCTGTATGTCAACCGGATCTCTTGAGTACCCGCCGTCAGCAGTAAACAATCCGCACACTCCATCTTCAAAGGGAATTCCCGAAGGGCTGTCCTTCTCAGGTTTCCTTGCCAACAGCTACCTTGAAAATCTGGATCGCAAATACAGCGCCAGAAAGGATCTCAGATATTTCCGCTTTGTCGACGATATTCTGATCCTTACCGACAGCAGCGCATCCTCCGGGATCCGCAAGGAACTGAAAGAGGATATGGCAAAACTCGAACTTACGCTGAGCGATGAAAAGACCCTGAACGGCCTTATGACGGATCAATTCGACTACCTCGGGTATGTTTTTGACGGTGATCTGATCTCAATGAGAGAAAAAAGTATTGCCAAAGTTCAAAACGGTCTTGCATCCTTTATCAGGGACACCGCCGTCAGAACCAACAGAGAGATTGCCGAACTGAAACAATTCCTCAAAGATGAGAAGAGTGAAGGTTTTATCAACTGCAGAAAGATTGTCTACGAAGAGGCTCAGGTCGCCATCAACCGCAGGATTACCGGATTCAAACTGGGATCGGTTTACTATTCCTGGCTGAACTACTACCGGCTGATTAATGATCTCAGTCTGCTGGGAACTCTGGACGGCATGGTAGCAAAACTGCTGCGTAAATACGGTCTTGATCAGCATATCAAACCGAAAAAATATCTGAAGGCCTATAATGAACTGATCCACAATCCGGATACCGAATATATTCCGGACCTTACCGGAATATCTGAATTTATTCTCCCAACCGGCGAAAAAGAAGCGTCTGAGAAAAAATATCAGATCAGTCTGTCATCCGAACTCATGAAGGAAATTGCCACTGTTATAGGCTGGAACTCGGAAAAATACCGGAATAGACCAAAACAATTCTGTACCGAGGCAATATCCTGCGCCTTCAGCGCCGGTTTTAAAATAGAAATCAAGGACGGCAAACTCGATATTGATCTCAAAGAGTTGAAAAGAAAAATCATCCGCGGTCTGAGCCGGGATATTGAAGACAACAAGGGAGTTTAACCGCAGGCACGGCTACTACGAAGGACGAAGCAGCCAGCTCCGCCCTTTTTATCTTCTGTTGCTGAATAACTATGCGGTAGCCGCCTTTTTCAATTCAGCAATATGAACTGACATCTGTCTGATAATCTCCATGCGTGCATTGCGGGAGCCCCAGGCAATATGCGGTGTTACAATCAGATTATCAAGATCCGACAGCAGAATATTCTCCCTTGGAGGCTCTTCGGTCAGAACATCGGTGGCCGCCCCGGCAATCCTCTTTTCTGTCAAAGCACGGTACAGAGCATGTTCGTCCACAACTCCCCCTCTGGCCACATTAATCAGATAGGCGTTTCTTTTCATCAGTGACAGTTCACGATCGGAAATCAACCCGGCTGTCTGAGGTGTAAGCGGACAGTGAACAGATATGACGTCACTCTCTGCAAGCACCTCTTCAAAAGCAGTACGCCCGTCCCTTATCTGCTGTGCCCCCCTGCGTTCAGCCAGCAGAACCTTCATACCCAGCGCCGAGGCGGCTTCAGCCACTCCTCTGCCGATGGCACCGCAGCCGATTATACCGATAGTGGAGCTTTTAAGTTCAAGCGGGAAAAAATATCTGCAGATACAGAAGTTTTCAGAACGGCTCCAGTCACCCTGTCTGACATGTCGATCCGCCACAGTGATATTGTTAATCAGGGAAAGCATCAGACCTAAGGTATGCTGCACCACTGAATTTACCCCGTATGCCACACAGTTCTGCACACGGATCCCCAGCGCATCAGTATCGGCAAAGGTTATATTGTTGGTACCGGTACCGGAAACCAGGATCAGTTTAATTCCGGCATTGAGATTTGCTTTATTCAGTTTCACCTTGTTGGTAATCACCACATCAGCGTTCGCTATGGCAGTAGCCACCGCCTCGTTGAGTCTTTCCATGCTTCCGAAGTGATTTACATTCATATTGCGGCAGCAGATCAGTTCATCATCAGCACCGCACAGTCTTCCGAGTTCCTGCTCGTTGATTTCAAAGCAGTTGTCATCCTCGGCTTCAGGAAAAAGCGTCTGTATATCCAGCGCAACAATTTTCATAAAAATCCCCCACAGTTGATCACTGTGGAAAATTCTATCATACCGCAGACGCAATTTCATTCAAATAGAAGCGGGAGATCTGAGCACGGTCGGCTGCAGATCTCCCGCTGTTATTTTTAAAATCCGTACGGAAATTATCAGTCGTTTCTACCCATATCCCGGAGTTTCACTCCAGCCATCAGATTCTTTTCAAGCCTTTCAAGTGATACACCCTTGGTTTCAGGAACAAAGGCCCAGATCAGGAAAATGGCGGCTACAGAGCATACTGCATATACAGCCATAGTTCCGGAATTACCCAGCAGTGTGGTCAGCGGAAGGAAGGTTGCAGCGATGGCCATATTTGAGAACCAGTTAGCGCAGGTTGAACAGGTAATACCGAAATCTCTGCCGCGCAACGGCTGGATTTCCGCACACAGTACCCATACAACCGGACCGGCGGAAAAGGCAAAGGCTACAATAAACAGCAGTACGCAGGCAATTGCTGCCATACTGTAACCAAGACTCATAAATACCGCCACACACATCATGGCTACAGCCATAATGGTATATCCGACCAGAAGGATCTTTTTTCTGCCCCATTTATCGATAAGTGCTATTGCTATAAATGTGGACAGCATGTTGGTCAGACCGATAAGCACGGTTCCGGTATTTGCTGCCAGCTCAGATGTATAACCTGCCGCCTTGATCAGTTCCGGTCCGAAATACATGATGATATTGATCCCGCACAACTGCTGAAGCAGCTGCAGAGTGATACCGAGATACACGGTGCGTCTGAAATTGGAATTGGTACGGAACATACTGAAACCGCCACCGCTTGTGTTACCTGCAGCAACTGTATCAGAAATTTCCCTGGCCTCGCTGTCGGCCTCCTCATCAGAATTTCTGATCTTCTTAAGTACCGTCAGTGCCTCCTGATGACGTCCCACTGAAATCAGCCAACGCGGAGATCTAGGCAGGAACAGAACACCCAGCAGGAATATCGACGAAGGGATCAGAGTTACAAACAGCATGGTCCTCCAGCTGATGGATACATCCGTAATCAGAAAATCAGCAGGATTCTGTCCCTCAGCACCGGTAAAAGTCAGATTTCTAATCAGTGTATTTATCAGAAATGATGCCAGAATTCCGGCGGTAATCAGAAGCTGATACATGGTTATCATAGTACCGCGGATTGATTTCGGAGCAACCTCAGACAGGTACAGAGGTGCGGTAAAAGATGCAATACCTACAGACAGACCTACAATAATACGGGAAACAATCAGCATGGCCCCGCTTGTTGAGATTGCACAGAACAGTGAACCGAGTACAAAACAGATCCCGCTCAGCAGCAGTGAAACCTTGCGTCCGAGACGGCGGGTGAGAATTCCGGATACCATCGCACCGGCAGTGGCACCACCCATCATTGAACCCACCACCCAGGATATCACGGTGTCATCAACCTGAAGATCCTGTTTGATAAAATCCTTTGCCTGGGCGATAACGCCTATATCAATACCGAACACCAGACCGGCCATTGCCGCGGTGAAACAGACTAAAAAAACAGTTTTGTTTTGCATAACCTTCTCCTTTTAAAACAAACACCATCATATATTAACAGATTAAAAAAAAACAGAGACGGGAAAAGATGATCTGCGTTCCAAAAACGAAAAAAAAAAATTTGGAGAAACGTTACTGTCTGTACTTACAGTTTCGATCCGGCAGAATATCGCTGTGACAGGATCTGCGATTAAATACGCAGATCTGAAGAAAAAAAGCCGATCACGGGGACCGGCTTGATTTAAACAGACAAATTGCTAAACTTATTTTGCTGAAATCATCAGTTTATTCAGCAGTTTGATGAAGGATGACGGATCTTCAAGAGTACCCTGCTCACCCAGCAGTGCCTGATCCAGCAGGAACTGGCTCCACTCCTTGAATTTATCCTCATCGGTTTCATTTACGATGGTCTGAACCAGCGGATGATCGATATTGAGCTCAAGCACATATTTGATTTCAGGGATCTTCTGACCGAGAGCCTTCAGTGTACTGATCAGGTGACCGTTCATCGCAGTATTGGAAACAGCGCAGCACGGTGTATCAACCAGACGGGATGAAATCTTCACATCTTCCACCTTGTCACCGAGAGCCTCCTTGAAGCGTTTCAGCACAGGTTCATTCTCTTTAGTCTTTTCCTCATTGCTCTTCTTGTCGGCTTCATCAACCAGTTCGCCCAGATCAAGATCGTCAGACAGTGCGCTCACAAACTTCTTGTCCTGGAACTCGCGCATGTTGCTCATCAGCCATTCATCAACCTTGTCCCACATCAGCAGAACTTCAATGCCCTTGCTCTTGAGAATTTCGAGGTGTGCACTGTTTGCAGCAGCCTTGTAGGAATCGGAAATCAGATAGTAGATGTTCTTCTGCTTTTCCTTCATTCTTGAAACATAATCTTCAAGTGAAACATTCTGAACATCTGAATCATTGTGGGTAGATGCGAATCTGAGCAGTTTTGCAATCGCTTCGCTGTTGGAGTAATCCTCAGCAGGACCTTCCTTCATAACATTACCGAACTGAGACCAGAAAGTCTGATATTTCTCCGGTTCATCCTTGGACATTTTTTCAAGCATGCCGAGAACCTTCTTGGTGCAGCCCTTCTTCATTGCCTGGGTAACACGGTTGTTCTGCAGAATTTCACGGGAAACATTCAGCGGCAGATCGTTGGAATCGATCAGACCTTTAACAAAACGCAGATAGGTAGGCATGAACTGCTCTGCATCATCCATAATGAATACGCGCTGAACATACAGTTTCAGACCGTGCTTCTGTTCGCGGTTGTACAAATCCCAAGGAGCCTTGGAAGGAATGTACAGCAGAGAGGTATATTCCTGCTCACCTTCAATTTTATTGTGTGTCCAGGCAAGAGGTTCCTCTTCACCATAGGTATTGGCAAGACTCAGATAGAATTTCTTGTAGTCATCATCCTTGACATCTTTAGGATTCTTGGTCCACAGTGCCACTGCACTGTTGATCTGAACCCATTTCTTGATCCTTGGCTTAGGTTTAGGATAACCGTTCTCATCCTTTTCTTCAGGAGCGTTCTCATCCTCCACATCCTTGTACAGTTCAACCGGTACACCGATATGGTTGGAATATTTGGTGATGATGTCCTCAAGTTTATAGCTGTTGAGGAATTCGGTCTCGGTATCCTTCAGGAACAGAATGATATCGGTACCGCGGTTTTCCTTGGTAATCTGTTCAGTGGTGAAAGAGCCGTCACCGGTTGAAACCCAGGAAACACCGTTTTCTGGTGTTGTTCCTGCTGAGCGGGTATTAACCACAACCTTCTCGGCAACAATGAATGAGGAGTAGAAACCTACACCGAACTGACCGATCAGTTCTGAATTTTTAGCCTGATCACTGCCGAGACTGTTGAAAAATTCAGCGGTGCCGGAATGGGCAATGGTACCCAGGTGGCTGATAACCTCATCCTTGGTCATACCGATACCGTTATCGGAAATGGTGAGAGTCTTTGCATCGCTGTCAAAGCTTACGCGAACCTTAAGGTTGGGATCGTCACCCAGCAGATCTGCATTCTGCAGAGAATTGAATCTTAATTTTTCGATAGCATCAGAGGCGTTGGAGATCAGTTCTCTTAAAAAAACCTCTTTGTTTGAATAAAGGCTGTTGGCAAGAAGATCCAACATTTTCTTCACTTCTGTCTGAAACACATGATTTTCAGCAACCATTTTATACTCCTATAAAAATATTTAATTTTCAATCTATGAGTATATATGGAGTTGATTGGAGGAATTTCAAGACGGGAGAAGAAAAAAATATGAAAAAAAGCACCGTCAGAACGCTCTGCGGTTGGAGAAGGAATAGGAGATGGTGGTCTGATCCATGTTGTCGATTTCGCCGCCCATCGGAATACCCTGGGCAAGAGTGGTCACCCTGACATTGTGTTTTTTTGCCAGATCAGCAATATAAAAAGAGGTCATGCTGCCGTCAACAGAAGGATTGATCGCAATTATCAGTTCACGGCATTCAATTCTCTCGATCAGCGATTCAAGCTGATCAAGTCTGAGTTCCTCCGGTCCGATCCCGTCCAGCGGGGATATTTTCCCGTGAAGAACAAAGTAAATTCCGAAATATTCTGATGCAGCCTCGATCGCCGTCACATCTGCCGGATTCTCCACCACACAGATGGTCTTCTCCTGAAGGCGTTTTTTACTCGAACAGATCGGACAGAGCTCCTCTTCTGTGAAATTACGGCAGCAGGAGCACTCACCGATCCCGTTCATGGCATCTGCCAGCGACCGGGCCAGTGCAAGACCTTTGCCGCGGTTTCCGGAAAGCAGACTGAACGCAATACGCTGGGCAGACTTCGCCCCGATCCCCTGCAGAGACTGCAGGTTTTTAATAAGATCTGTCAGAAGAGGACTGTACTGCATCGCTGTTCCGCCGTTAAACTAGAAAGGCATCTTGAAACCCGGAGGAAGAGGCATACCGCCGGTAACCTTCTTCATTTTCTCCTGTGATACGGATTCGACCTTGGACACTGCATCATTGCATGCAGCTGCCACCAGATCCTCGATCATATCGAGATCTTCATCTTTGAGGGAAGGATCTATGGTAACCTTTCTCACGCAGTGACTGCCGGTCATCAGAACCTTTACCATACCTGCACCTGACTGACCCTCGATCTCCATATTCTTGAGTTCTTCCTGAACCTTCTGAAGATTGGCTTGTACCGCCTGTGCCTGTTTTAAAATATTACCAAATCCGCCACCGTTAAACATATCTAAAAATCCTTTTGTAAAAATCTAAAAACAACTGAATTTTACCATAAATTCAATTCAAAAAAACTGCTATTTTTCACCGCTGTCCCCGCCGGAGCCTTTATTCTCAGAATCCCCTGCCGCTGCCCGGATACCATCCTCCCTGCGCAGCAGATGAAGATTGTCCAGATCCGGAGTCAGTCCGAAATAACGGATAAACTCGGTAAACTTCTTGTTTTCCATCAGCTGCTTTGCCATTTTACGCTTGATGGCATAATATTTTGCCCTGGCAAGACCGTTGGGACATCTGTCGGCACAATCCGGATCTTCCACGAATTCAAGCTCCTTTGCCGCAGGATCCACCGCGGACAGTTTTTCCCGGATTTCCTTCCTGATCTGTTCCGACAGCATCAGCAGATTCTGACTGGAGATATGCACCGCAAATCTGTCGGCAGTCTTCTCCAGAAATGAGTTTTTGAGGATCATCAGGGTATAGTCATCATGGATCTGCTCTTTAATCATGAGCCACCACGGATCGGTAACATACTCTATGGCACGGTCCATCCGGTACTCGTCAGGATCGGAAAACGGAAGAACCCCCTCATATGTGAACATTCTTTTTGCCTCGGAGCCTTTGGCCACCGGCTCTCTGTCACTGAAGGGATGAATGACTGAATCCATGCTGATCTCAGCGGAGAAATCAGGTTCCGGGATATCACCGCCGGCAAAATAATCGGGAAGCAGATCCTGGGGGCCGTCGTTAACGTATTCATATGCTTGCGGCACTTCTGACATATCAGGCACGTTCCCGGCCGGTATCTGCGGCGGCACGGCGCCAGGGGCGGTCTCAGGCACATTAACAGGGATATCAGGCTCTAAAGATTGCCTGACGCCGGAATCGGGATTAGTTCCGGCCTGGTTATCCTGCTGACTGACCTGTTGCTGCGGCTCATGAATTTCCGGTTCCGGGTCTACTGCACTATTTTTTTTTATGTCACCGCCGTCTCCGGCAGCATCATTCATCGGCGGAACCGTAACCTCACTGCCCTTTTCCGGCAGCGGGATCTTAGGTTTATGATCATCCCACGGATAATCGACACTTCCTCTAGCTTTGACAATGTTCTGAAGACTGTTCAAATCAGCCATAAGCGGATTGTCCGGCACAACTGGTGCAGGCGCAGGTGAATGGGCTGGGGCTGGAGCAGCGGCTGGCGTTTCTCTGTTTGAATCATACTTCTGTGATGTAAAAACAGATGTCTGACCGGACTGGGATGCGCAGGTTGCAGCAGCATTCACCGGCTGCAGCTGAGGCTGTCTGATTACACCTCCGATCTGCTGAACCGGAACCTTCTGTGACGGTTCGGCAAAAGTAATCATCCGGAGCAGAGTCATATCGAAAGCAACCCTGCCGTTAGGTGCGTATGCCAGATCCTTTCTGCCGATCAGCAGGATCTGATAGTAGATCTGCAGCACCTCCGGTGAAAGTTCGGCTGCGAAGGTACGCAGTGTCTCAACCGGATTGCGGAAATTAATATTAATCCTGTCCCCGAGGACCTGGAACATGGAAATCTCATGGATCAGATTGGCAAGGGCATTGATAATGGACTCATAGTTCGGAGAATAGGAGTCAATCTTCTCCAGCAGCGCATAAAGTTCTTCATAGTTTTTACGGTGAACCGCCATAAGGGTGTCACGGTACAGTTCCGTGTCAATCACCCCGAGCATACTGATCAGTGCCGACGAGCTGATATCACCGTTGGTGAGCGCAATTGCCTGATCGGCGATAGAGAGCGCGTCACGCATACTTCCTGCGGCAGCTTCAGCAATGATCTGGATCGAACGGGCATCAGCCCTGATGTTCTCGTTCCGGAATATTTCAGACAGTCTGGCCGAAATCAGAGAAGGAGTAAGATTCTGCAGTTTAAACTGAAGACATCTCGACACAATGGTAACAGGAATATTCTGCGGATCGGTGGTGGCCAGAATGAACTTGACGTACTCAGGAGGTTCCTCCAGGGTTTTCAGCAGGGCGTTGAAACTGGCCTTGGACAGCATGTGCACTTCATCGATAATATAAACCTTGTACCTTCCTGAAGTAGGTTTGTAGGATATATTCTCAAGTATGGCCCTGGTATCCTCCACCTTGGTTTTAGAGGCGGCGTCGATTTCAATCAGATCGATGAAACTGCCTTCATCGATAGATCTGCAAGCATCACAGCAGCCGCAGGGGGTACTGCTGACGCCCTTCTCACAGTTGAGGGATTTTGCAAACAGCCTGGCCAGGGTGGTTTTACCGACACCTCTGGTACCGGTCAGCAGATAGGCATGATGAAGACGGTTGCTGTCAAGCGAGTTTTTAATCGCCGTCAGAATGTTTGACTGTCCCACAACATCATCAAAGGTTCTGGGACGGTACTTACGTGCAAGTGCTAAATAGTTACTCATCGGGATCCAATATTATGAAGACAGACTATTCGCCGTCGAAACTTACCAGACTGAAGGTTTCAATCCCCAGTTTTTTCAAGGCTTCCGCTCCGCCGCAGTCAGGAAGATTAATCACAAATGCGGCATCCTCCACCACACCGTCAAGACGGTGGATCAGATTTGCCGTGGCGATTGCCGTGCCGCCGGTTGCAATCAGATCATCAACGATCAGGATCTTCTCTCCGGAAACGATGGAATCACGGTGACACTGGACCTCGGCCTCGCCGTATTCAAGCGTGTACTTCTCACTGATAACCTCACGCGGAAGTTTGCCCGGTTTACGGATCAGAACCAGTCCGGCATTGAGCTGTGTCGCAACAGCAGCACTGAAAATGAAACCTCTGGCCTCCGGTGCCGCCACCTTGTCGATCCCGCGGTCACGGTAGTGATCGGCAATCATCTTCACACTGGCCAGAAATGCACGGCGATCTTCAATCAGAGAGGTGATATCTCTGAAAATAATCCCCGGTTTCGGAAAATCCCTGATATTGGTGATAGTACTTCTGATATAGTCCAGTTTCTGCTGATCCATTGCTGGTCGCCCTCCTAATAATTATGTCTGTACAGGGTTTATGCTCTAATCGTCTGTAAGGAACTCATGACGGGAAGCCTGATTTTTCTTGAAATGTCCCGCCAGCGCCGTGGTGGTGGTGGATGAAGATGCATCCCTGACACCGCGTGACTTGACACAGTAATGGGTCGCAGTTATGGTAACCGCCACACTGTCGGTCTCCAGCAGAGTCTGCAGAGCCACCAGGATCTGCTGTGTCAGTCGTTCCTGCACCTGGGGACGCTGTGCAAAAAATTCAACAATGCGGTTGATTTTGGACAGACCGATAATTTTATCCTTCGGCATATATGCCACCTTGGCCTTGCCGTCGATTACCACGAAATGATGCTCGCAGGTACTGGTCACGGTGATATCCTTGACCTTTACCATCTCATCGATCTTCATTTTGTTCTCAATCAGAGTGATTTTCGGGAAATTGCTGTAATCCAGACCGGAAAAGATCTCCTTGATATACATCTTTGCAATACGCTGAGGGGTTCCGTTGAGAGAATCGTCACTGACATCAAGACCGATAATCTCCATCACATCCTTCATTTTACCGGCAATAAGCTCCATCTTCTCCTCCGGAGTTTTTCCGGTATCAAAATATGGAGTCTCCAGCCCTTTATTCAAAAGAGCTTCCCTTACTCTCTGAGCTTCAGGTGAAATAGTCATCTCAATCCCCGCTAAAAATCAAATCTCAACTGCCGGTTATTCTAGCACTAACCGCCGCCGTTGTCATTTTATTGGTTTGTATTGAAAACAAAAATCCGTTAATATCGGATCGTTTTTCATGGCGGAACGTCCGCCAGTCACCAATGGGAGGAATTCACCCGGGGACACCCCGGCACAGCATTTATGGAAAATTCTGTTACATATGCCAGAATTGACTGGCAGCAGGGAACCGTACCCAGATCGGAAATGTTCGACGACTGCTATTTCTCCGTCGCCGGAGGAAAGGAGGAAACACTGCACAATTTCATAGGAGGAAACCGGATCATGGAAAGACTTGCGCGGCTGCCGCAGGGAGCCTCCTTTGTCATTGCGGAGACAGGATTCGGAACGGGGTCGAATCTGTGGGTGCTGTGTGAACAGCTGCGCAGCCGCTTCGGCGGCAGCTCTGACAGCCGGATGAATATTACTTTCATCTCCTTTGAAAAATACCCCCTGACACCGGAGGATCTTCACTTCTATCTTACCGGAATATACCGTGTTGATCCGACTCTGTTCGACCTTGAGCGCTTTCTTTCGGAATACCGATCGCTGAAATCCGGGGAAAACCGTTTCACCATTGTAACCGGGGAGCGGATTGAAATCAGCCTGATCCTGTATATCGGTGATCTGAACGACACCATCGGCGGATTTGTTCAGTCCCGCCGGGCTTGCGTGAATGCCTGGTTTCTCGACGGTTTTGCTCCGAGCAAAAATGCTGGGATGTGGAGTCCGGTCCTGTTCAACGCCATGAGACAATCCACTGCAGCAGGAGGAACCTTCGCCACCTTTACCGTGGCCGGTTCGGTCAGACGGGGACTTGCCGCCGCCGGGTTTGAAGTCAGAAAGATCCCCGGATGCGGCCTTAAACGGGAAATTCTGGCAGGACAGCTTCCCGATAATATGCTGAACCGGGGGGATTCACCACTTCATTATGAAGCGTCCGGAAATTAATGCCTATGAACCGCTGACAGTCTGTTTTACCGCAGCCGCAGAATGTTCAGCCCTCACAGTCAGGATTCTTGCTGTATAAAGACCGGTCACCATCACCGCCGCAGCTGCAGCAAGACTCATCCACAGATTGGCGGTCAGTCCCGCCACCACATAACCGGAAATACTCACAGCGGCAATAAAAATACTGTAAGGCATCTGGGTGCTCACATGATTGATATGTTCACACTGGGCACCGGCCGATGACAGCACCGTGGTGTCTGATATCGGTGAACAGTGATCACCGAAGACGGCACCGGCCAGCACCGCGGAAAGAACAATGCAGAGATAATCGGAATTTCCCGGGAATAACGCAGTCAGCACACTGACCACAATCGGGATCAGAATACCGAAAGTACCCCATGCGGTTCCGATGGAGAACGAAAGGAAACCGGCCAGCAGAAAGACTGAAGCCGGAAGAAGAGCGGCTGCAAAGGAATTGTCTGCGGATATCAGAGAGCCGATGAACTTTGGCGCATCAAGAAGATCACGGGTTATTCCGGACAGTGTCCATGCCAGCATCAGAATAATAACCGCCGGCATCATGTTCTGCGCCCCTTTTACAGCATTGTTCATAAATTCAGCCAGAGTCGAACGTTTCTCCAGAAGATACAGCACAAATGCACAGATAAGTCCGGCCAGCGCCCCCAGAATCAAAGAAAGTGAGGAATCGGTGTTGCCCATGGCCTCGGATATGGACCGCTCCTCCCTCCCCCAGTATCCGCCGCTGTAGAGCATGGCAAGAAAAGTAACACAGATCAGACAGAACAGCGGAGCCAGCATATCAATCAGCGCATCCCTCCTGTCTGCAGGTCTTTTTCCCCCGGCTCCGGCCTTTGACTCCTCTTCTACAGTCTGTTCCGGCGGTGCGGTTCTGGCCCGCAGCTCCGCCCGTCTCATCGGTCCGAAATCAAAATCCATGGCAACAATAATGAACACGAAGCAGAGACAGAAAATCGCATAGAAATTCCACGGGATACAGGAGATAAATATTGCAAACGGGGATACATCAGGTGATGCAACACTCAGATTGGAGCTTACCGCCACAGCCCAGGAGGATATAGGGGCGATAATGCAGATCGGTGCGGCAGTGGAATCAATGATATAGGCCAGTTTTTCCCTGGAGATCCGCTGGGAGTCGGTAACCGGTTTCATTACCGTACCCACGGTCAGACAGTTGAAATAGTCATCGATAAAAATGATAAAACCGAGAATCATGGTGGAGAACAGAGCTTTTCTGCGTGTTCTGATCCTTTTCCGTGCCCATTCTCCATAGGCACGGATCCCTCCGGAGGCGTTGATTACGTAAATCAGTGCCCCAAGCAGTGCACAGAACACCACAATCTTAAGATCAAATTTTGAAGACATGATCTCAAGCGACACCTCAAACGGACGTACCACCGGTTCACTTCCCGACATTATCGAATAGATCAAAGCTCCGGAAAAAATACCGGCAAGAAGTGATGAATACACCTCCCTGGTTTTCAGTGCCAGCATCACCGCCACCATAGGCGGAATTAATGATAACACTCCGGCAGTTACAGGCTCCATACTGTCTCCTTTCTTTAATAACACAGACAATCACATGCAACCAGGATCCGGAAAAACGGTTTCCCGGCGCAAATCAAAGCACGCAGAGTATCGCAGGACTCCGGATCAGCGTTTCGCAGATCCGCTGACACCGGCCTGCAGATCAGAACCTGCTAATCGAGAATAGTCTGGTTCATAGTGTCGCCCTCCATCTCGATTTCCACAATCTTGGAGGTTGCAGAATTTCCGTCTGCCGCAATAAATTTAAACATATACCTCAGAGTTCCGTCACCGAGATCCTCATCCTCTATTCTGGTCTTTTCGGTAACCTTGAAGGTGTCAATGTCCGCCTCAATCCAGTCATCATTATCGGTTGCAAGACTGCTGGCCTCCATGATGGTGGTTACCGTATCCCCCGGCTTGAGCTGAATGGTTCGTTTACTGCCGTTGCTGTCACCGCTGACCTCACGCACTCCGGTTATATGATATTTCTCATCACTGAAATCATAGGCGAAAAGCAGATCCATGCGTCTGCCGTTAAGTTTAATCGGCGATTCATAACGAAGATAGTCCTCACCGGTGTAAACCACCTCGGCACGCAGGAGATGACCGTCAATGGCAGGCCAGTTTCCACCGAAATTATCTTTAATTATGCCCTTTTCCCAGTCAACATCCACATTGGCATCGGAACCTAGATCCATGATGATCTTGTCATCCTTGTCATCATAGTAGAACAGCACAAAATTAACCTCATCGACAAGATCCAGTTCATCCCTGGTGAGTTTCACCGTCAGGGTATTGTCTGAATCAAACTCGATATCGTGATCCTCTAGTTTTGAAATATCGATTTTCTTGGAAATCAGGGAGGTAATTTCATTTACATTCTGCATGGTTCCGAGCGGACCGCCGATCTGGGTGTCGGAGCTGGTTCCTATTACCACGGAATGCTGCACTGCATTGATGGTGTGAACGCTGGAGCCGGCGGTAAGCTGCGGAGCTGCAGGTGCCGGAGCAGGCTGAAGTCCTTCCGGTTTTACTTCATCTTCAGGTTTAACCTCGTTTTCCGGTTTAGTCTGACCTGCCGCTGCAGTATAGGACGCCTGGTCGAGAAAATAGTTCTTGTTCTCCTGATAGAAAGTGTATAGTCGCGGCAGGATGCTGTTTCCCTCACTCTGATCGATGCCGCCGAGCATAAGAGCCGATACCACTGCATTCGGATTGATAACACCGACATCAAGTCCCATATATTGTTCAAACAGCGTACCGCTGGCATTCGGATAGAAAGTGGACAGACCTGCACCTTTATGATATCTGCCGTTGACACGGTAGACCACCGCATCACTGATATCATTGATAACAGTCTGTGATGAATTTGCAGCCACAGCACTCAGTCCCTGCATGAATCCGGATAGATCGATCATTCCGTATTTTCCTTCACCGTAGGAATCAGCACTGCTGGCAGCACGACCGTAGGTACGCAGCACCGAGGAGTTTTTGGTTACACTTCCGGCGATTTCAAAACCGAGCATTGCATAGTCATAGAACAGTTTTGGAATTTTCTTCAGATTTACCAGGGACAGTGTCGCATCATCCCCGTCTCCGTTTTCGTTACACTGCTGGATGTAGGAGTCAACCACGGTTTTTCCCAGCTGCTGGGCGTTCTGTCCTGAATTTTTAGAAAGACTGTTGATGATCGCGGTATAATTCCAGCCGGTTCCAGGTTCAGTCTCCTGGGAGGCAATCATATAGTCGGCGTAGGGCTCCAGGATCATTGCCACATCAAGTGTTGCCATCAGGCATGCATCAAATCCGATAATATCAAATTTACGGTCATCGGTTGCCTTGAAAGCGGTTTCCAGTGCATCATCGAGTTCATCAAGTGTAAGGTAGTCATCATTGTGATTTTCATCAAAGGCAAAACCGCCGGCGGAGCCGCCGCCGTGATCCCAGACGATCAGCATCATATGATCCGCATCCTTGTATTTTTTCTTGACGAAAGTTATAAAATCGCCGAGAGTACGGCTCGCACCCATATTTTTACCGGGTACTTCCTCAAGCAGAAACATGTCATCGGCATTTATTTCGTAACGCTGAGCCTTGGACGGATCGATCACCTCATTCTGCCACTGGCTGGCTCCGCCGGTTTCGATTACAAACTTCACATTCTTGCTGAATTTACTTTCCACCATCTGAAGCAGATTGAAAGAGGCAAAACCGTTTTGGGATTCGAGATCCGAACCGCACAGATAAATGGCCACAACCCATGATTCATCAGACTTTGCCCATGACACCGCCAGCGGACAGATGCACACGGCAACAGCCAGAAAATATACAATAATTCGTTTCATGCTATCATCGAGAATTGAACAGTTGAAAAACAAAAAAACCATATACCGGACAAGGCATATGGTCTCTGCAAAATTTATCCAGGTATCTGATTAATTATTTGTAATCAGCCTTTCCTGCACCGTGAAGAGTAATCTGGGTAACATTGCCTGGAAAATCTCTGTAATCTTCCTGACCGCCTTCAGAACCTTCAACGAGAAGATCGAATTTTTCGTAGTTAGGGATGTTGATGTTAACCTGGTTTCCTGATGGAAGAACATAACCGTCAATGATGTTTTCCTCCCAGTCATCGCTGGTATTGGAAGAAATGTATACAGCACTGATTTCAGAAGTGGTTCCGTTAATCAGAGTAACGGTACCTGCATTTGCAGCAAAAGCCATAGAAAGACCTGCAAGAGACAGAGCCAAAGACTTAGCAATATTCATTATTGATATCTCCAAATAGAAAAGTAAAAATTAAAAACCTTTACTAGCATAGTAGCAAATAATAGTTGGCCGTACAATATACTAAAATTGCTGAATGTTTAAAAAATAGACAACAGCAAATATCAGCACGGTGAAACATCTGATCCGGCGGATTAACGGTTCCGCCGTCAGGAACGGCATTAATCACAAACCAGGTACACGCCGGTCCGTTCCGGTTTTCTTTTGCATCCCGGCAGAGTAGAATTGGAATATCGTCGGTTGATCCGCGGCCGCAAAGGAGGCAGGCATGGTATTTTTTATTTCCGATCTTCACTTTTACCACTTCAATATCATCAAAAGCTGCAGCCGCCCGTTCCGGGACGAAATCGAAATGAACGAAAAACTGATTGAAAACTTCAACAGTACCGTATCAGAAAACGATGAAGTCTATATTCTGGGGGACCTGGCCTACCGGTATCCCGACATTCAGAGCGTGAACAGCTGCATTGCCAGACTTTCAGGCATCAAGCACCTGGTGGTGGGAAACCACGACATTGAACTGCTGAAGGATCCGCTGTTCGACCGTTCACCGTTCCGCTGGATCAAAAACTACTATGAATTTCCGCTGACTGCAAAAAAGAAAATTGTACTGTTCCACTACCCGATTTTTGACTGGGACAACCGCTACAGGGGCTACTACCACCTGTACGGACATGTCCACTATCAGGCGATGGAGGCCATGCCGGCAGGTTCTTTCAACGTATCGGTGGAAAATATCGATTACCGTCCTATATCTCTGGACGAGGTTCTGGAAAAAATCAGAAAATAAACGAACAAAAGCCGGATAGGCATGTTCCTGAGGCTGATCAGATACAGAATTACCTGCTGTCGAAAGGCTGAGTTCAGAGCTTTTCACTTTTATACGCAGCAGCGGGAAAAACCGCCGGAACTTCAGTGTAACCTGAATTTCCGGCGGCAGGTAAGACTGTACAGAAATGCACTCTATTCGATTCTGCCGGCCTCAAGTTCGAAAGTTACATCCACATCATCCCTGATGGTGATCTTCTGCGGTTTGAAATAGGCACCGGCACCATCAGCTGCGGCGCTTTTGTTGGCCATAACACCGGCGCTTCTCATTGCTGTACCGTTCATTTCCACAAGATCATAGCTCTGGTTGTAATCAATTCTGAGAACTCTTGAAATTTTGGCATTATAGCCGGCGGATACAGCCTTTGCCTGTCTGATGGAATCCTGGACCGCCAGGTTTTTGGCCTGATCTGCATATTTAGTCTTGTCACTGAGATCAAAGGCCACATAACGGATCTGGGCATTGCTTCTGTTGTCCAGCACAATTTCGATCACACGATCCATCAGTGCCAGATTTTTCAGATTAACCACCAGGGTGCGGGATGCCTCATATTCGAAACGTTTTTTCCCGGCTTTGTCATCATCAAGTTCGTTTCTTGAAGTATAGAGACTTTCGGCGATCAACTCATCATCAGCAAGACCGAGAGCCTTGAGTTTACCTACAGCAACACCGAAAATATTCTCAAGTTTTTTACGTGCCATACCGGCATCAGTGCTGTCAGTAACGGAAAACTGCACATGGATCCTTGCCATATCAGGATCAACCTGGATCCTGGAGTGACCTCTGACCTGGACGGAAGGCGTCTGGACCGGCGAACAGGTCTGCTCCGCCACCGCATCCGCAGCACAGCACAAACCGCAGGAAATCATCACAACAGATAATAATTTTTTCATATCACACCTCTTTTTTTACATATACTTCTGCCGGTTTTCCGACTTCAGTTCATTATTCTTTTTCAGCAGGACATACAGAGCCCCCGCACCCCCGTGATACGGCATGGCACTGTGTGCAGCCAGTACCAGTTCCGACTGTTTCATCCAGCTGTACACATGACTTTTAAGAAAGGCCTTCGGACTGGTAAACTCCCCTTTCCCGTGTACAATAATTATAAACCGGAAACCCCGGTCATAGCAGTAGTTGAGAAAATTCTGGGTATGGGATCTGGCCTGTTCCAGTGTATGTTTGTGAAGATCCAGTCTGGCCATGATCTGATATTCGCCGTGTTTTACCTTTGCATATACCCCGTACTGTACCCCGTCCTTTTTAAATCCGACCAGATCGTTCGGATCGAGATATTTCACAAACTGGCTGGTAAATTCATGGATTTCCTGGACAGTTTCAGTAACCGCGGATTTTCTGCGGTATTCCATGGCGGCCTCAGAAGCCAGAGGGATATTTTCCAATGCAACTATATTGCTGTTTTTCAGCGGGATGATGTCGCCGCTGCTGTTGATGAATCTCTCCCACTGTCCGGCTGCATCATCGTCAGTACTGTCCTCCGGTTCCCCCTCCATAGCGCCGAAACTTTCAGCCAGCGCGGCTGCCTTTTTCTGCGCCTCGATTTTTTTCTGCTCTTCCAGCCTCTGCTGCTCCTCGGCATTTTTTTTCAGTACTTCTCTGATTTCTCTGAGTTGTTCCAACGGTGTCGGCATGTAAAATCTTCCTTTTTCTGTCCCGGACTCTGCTGTAAACCGCCAGTCCGGGCTGTCAACGGTAAAAAAATTTTGCAGTAATTGTAGCATACTGAGCGGACCTTATACGCGTCCGATCAGGCAAAACTGAAACTGATAACAAAAATTCTGCAGCGGTGTCCGTTCGTTTCCTGACCTCTGTCATGAACCGCCGGACGACGCCCGCCGTTGCAAAAGCACAGTGATGTCTGTACAATGCCGGAATAAGGAGCACCGGATGTCTGGAAAATCATCTGGTTGAACCTCTGCTGTTCAAAGAGCTTATCAGCAATGAGCAGTACCGCGGGAGAATTATCGACGCAATCTGGTAAACGATCCATAATAACCTTTAAGGTAATTATGGCTTTTGCTTAGTCTAAGTGATTTCACTGAAAAGTGAATGAACTACGTTATGAGAGAATGAAT
>ONPL01000154.1 GCA_900319705.1 uncultured Pseudomonadota bacterium
TTCAGGATACTGTTCATTATATTTATCCCTTAACAGATGCAGAACTTTCTCCTGCTTGATTTTCCCTTCTTTAATTATTGACAGATATTTTTCGTTTTTGAAATTATTCAAAAGAGAAACTGATGACAATAGTTCAAATAAGAGTTTTATTGCATCGACAAAAGATTGATAATATCCAGCCTTATGATAATCTACGTCTTTAGGAATTTGAAAACTTAAGTTTTGTTTAATTCGATTAACAATAAACTTATATATTGTAAATTCCCGCGGCTCAAGCTGAACTGCAACCTCATTATTGATTAACAATGAACAATTACTGCAAATAACAGTAAGTTTAAGGTTATTTTTGTTTATTTTCAGAGAACTGTTGATTTCTTTTACTGCATTTGTGTATGAAGTTAGATAGGACTGAGATTTCTCAGGATCAAGCAGTGTTCGAAGGAACATCAGCGGAATTTCAGAAAGTTCAACCTTTGCCTGGGCGGCATCCAGTTCCTCCTGATAGCGTCCATGGATTAAATGAGTCTCTTTAGTAGGATAGAAAAATTCAGAACAGGTTTCAAAAGCCTCACTTACCAGCACATGACTGAGCCGGTCTTCCGGGTTGCCGAGAATATTCATGGAGGAGCCGAGCAGGTAGGTCATGGTCTTACGGCCGCCGGCGAGGGAGGCGTGGATCCGGTAATAAGGAACTCCATTTTCTTTAGCCTGAGTCAGTTTACGAACTTCATTGAAAATAAAATCGGCAATTACCTGCTGATCCTCCTTTGATCTGGCATCGTCAATGAGCGTTCCGTTCTTATCGCAGATAATTTTAAGATGTCTTGATTCATCGAATTCAATCTGTGGCAGCCCGTATTCACTGCAGAAACGGTTGAGCATTCCGTCATCACCTAGCAGACTAGTTCTGATTTTTTCAGCCCCTCTTTTGGTGGTGATTATATAAATTTCCTCCGGAAATCTTTCCGGCTCCTGCTTATAGATTGCATAAAGTGTTTCTGTAACCACCTGCGGTGTCATGCCGGTAATGGAAAGCAGGATATCCCTTGTCATAGCTATTCTCCGTAAAAATCAGTAAGTTTAATCTTGAGTTTCTGCAGTAATGTTACCCGAAACACAGTGTCCAAAAATTCGTACGGTTCAAAAAATCCGTACAATCAGAAAAAACGTATGGAACAACAATCCCGATCATACTCCCCCAAAGTACACCTCAACAAAACCGGCCTTAGATATAAGCAATAAGCAACAGCAGTGCTGACACCAGAGAGGGCCGGTCCGGTGATCCGATCAGGCGGAACAACCCGGTTTTAACATACGGTCAAGTTCAAGTACAGTCCGGAAGGACCGGCATTTATATTTCTTAACAGCCTTCATCATACCTTTTCTGCACAAGTCGCTCTGTTCACAGTCAGGGGAGTCATATTCCCTTAAATACGGAATGAAGGAGGGAATATCAAGTTCTGCCGCTCTGGTTAAAGCGTGAAAGGTACCGCCGGCAACCCCGGTCTGAACCGGGATCACGATATCAGAAAGCTGGGCCTGCCACTTGTCCCGTTCTGTCAGATAATAAGGCCGGCATGAGGTGCCGATAATATATTCCGACAGCAGCAGACCGCCGCAGTCAACAATTTCATCGGCCAGTTCCGCATTTTCCTTCGGATAGATTGAGCCTGCATCCAGCCCGTCGGCCAGAATGGCGGTGGTGGTACCTTTCCCGGTATTTTTCCAGTATTCAACCGCTGTTCGGTGGGCAGTCTCATCACAGCCGAAGGCAAGACCGCTGACAATATTCCAGCCGTATTCTGCAAGATAGTCACAGATTTTTTTCTCCGCCTTCAGCGCATCTGCGCTGGGCTGTCTGGTTCCGATCACCGCGGCGCAGCGCATGGTGTCGCATATTTCAAGATTACCGCGGTAGAACAGAAACAGGGGATGATCTTTGCAGCGGCGCAGTCTGCGCGGATATTTAGAACTGTTTGAGCCTATATAAAAAATTTTTTCATCAGCGGATCGTTCAAGCAGCTTCAGGGTATGATCATAGGCTTTTTTCAATTCTTTCATCTCAATTTCCTGGTTGCAGGATCCGGCACCCCTGCAGATCCGCTTATGTTTTTCCGGAGCTACAAATGCTACAAAATTTTCATAGTTGATTTCAGATGCATCACTGCAGTCGTCAATGCATCTCAGCAGAAACTGTCTGCCCACACCTTTAATCGAGCTTGCTGCAATAACGTGTTCTATTGCGATGGCCATATAATTCTCCTCTGTTCTTCTTCTGATTTCTGAATATTTTTTTGCAAACCGCCGCGTGAAATTATTTACCGCCGGCGGCACCGGTAATGATACTTCCGGATGGAACCCTGATAATGTTACAGCCGTACTCAGAACGGCCGAGACTGCAGAAGACAATCCGTTCGGTGCTGCGGTTTTTAACCAGGCCGGCAAACTGGCTCATGGTTCTGCCGGTTACCACCAGATCATCAAAAATAATCAGATTTCTGGTATTTACCGGTGCCCGCAGATGGAATATTCCCGATTCAACCACAGTAAGATTCGAACCCTGGGTTTTTGATGCCTTGCGTCCGGTATACTCGATCCGGTGATTAAGAATGTTAAGCTCAGGAACAAAACTGCCCAGTTGCGAAAGCAGCGGTTCATTGCGCCTTTGATAAATTTCCTCACTGGAGGCAGGACAGGTAATAAATCCCCAGTCCCCGGCCGTACCGGCGGTAAGATCCCGGATCCAGGAGCCGAGCCGGCGGATTATTTCAAAGGTTACCTCATCAGCAGCTCCACGTTTGAATCTGAGCAGTGCGGTACGGAACATCCGGCCGGCACGGGTTATAGAGCAGTCAGGAACCGACAGCGGAAAGTAGTGACCGACGAAGTTCAGTTTACCGAAAATGCATTGAGTCTCGTGGCAGCAGTTCATAGTTTCCTCCGGTTCAGTTAAATTGCAGAATTACTAAATTTCCGGTTTCCGGTGATCGCTAGCAACGGGCCGGACTCCATTCGTCCTTGTCCGCGCCTGATCTGTCCCGGGAATAAACATCCCTATCTGTTGTAAACAGTTCTTGCCAGCGTCATGCAGCAGTAGTTCTTCTGTCCGAACTGATTATCAATCAGTTGGGATACTTCCAGCAGCGTATGCCCCTGGGTTACAATGTCATCAATAAGCACCACATTAGGCTCGTCGATCCTGCCTTCAATATAAAAATGGGAGCAGGAGTCGGCACTGCGGTCGCTCTGCAGATGCTTGCGTTGCTTTTCACCGGTAAATACCACCTGATCGTTGACAAAATGAACCCGTGGACAATTCTGTCTGAGACGCGCCAGCAGTTCACCGTAGCGCAGGGCGGAGGAACCCTGTGAGGATGCCGGCACACAGAACAGGGCAACCGTACCGCTGTTGATCCCGGGGATCTGCATTACAGCTTCTACCATGGCATTAATCACTGCATTTCTGTTCTCGGAATCAATGCCTGACTTGAAATTAAGGATCCCGTTGCGGATAAAACGATCCTCTTCACTGATAGCATCGTCAGGATAGTGATTTTTGGAATAGTAATTGAACAGGTAGTAAACGGGACCGACCTTGTAATTTTCATCACGTAAAATTCTTACCATGGTGTTATCTCCTTTTAAACTTTTAATTTCTATGTCTGTTATCTCTGCAATTCATATTTTCATGGTAGCACCCAGGTTCAGGATCAGGGGTTTCAACCATGGTTGAAACGATGTTTTCTCTGCTGCTGATCTCTGCGCCGTGAACAGAATTTTTCACAGAAGGATGTTCGGGCTTACGGTTCTGGCAATCGTCATGAAACAGTATCTCTTCGCACCGTAACTGTTATCGAGCATCTGAACCACATCACTGAAGGTTCCACCTCTGGTGACAATATCATCAATGACGAGAATATCAGGTTCCGGGATCGGTCCGTTGATATAGAAATGAGAGCAGGAATTAATATTTCTGTCGCTCTGCAGATGCTTCTGCGCCTTCTGTCCGGTGAATACGATCTGATCGTTGATAAACCTGGCGCGGGGAAGAACCTGTTTCAGCATGGAAATAAGAAGAGAGTATCTCAGCTGTGTCTTGTATTCACTCGATGCC
>ONPL01000014.1 GCA_900319705.1 uncultured Pseudomonadota bacterium
CAGAAAATAATTGGTAGCGGTCTGGTGTTCAGGCCCGTTCGGATTACCGGAAACGGTATTGAAGCAAAGTTGTGATCAATACAAGTTTACAACAGAACCAAGTTTCTTTCATTTCCTTCTCCAAAAAAATTTTCTGCAGGAGCAGCAGCAATACACAGCTCAGATTCACTGCAGTGAATGCACCGCCGTTTTACAATCTTCAAGAAACGCCGAAAACCTGTCCAGTTCCTGTTCAAGCCGGTTTATCAGTTCCTCCTGTGCAAAGTACAATTCGTGATCATCTTAGATAATTTGTGTTTCGGATCAGAAAGGAATTATTTATCAAAAGATGATGCTGGAATACCAGGTTCAACCAGGCAGACTTTTGACATTTTGGAGATACCAGGCAAACAGTTGGCATTCTCAGCAATTTACTTGGCATTCTCAGCAATCTACTTGGCATTCTCAGCAATCTACTTGGCATTCTCAGCAGTTTACTTGTTATTCTCAATATTTAGTTGGTATTTTTACAAATAAAACTGGGATTTTTTTGAATTTTTGGATATTTACCTGGTAATTACTGATTATTTTCAAGAATTTACTTGGTAAAATATTAAAATAATCAAAAAAAAGTTATTTTTTGCAAATTATTTGGCAAATTAACAAAATAAATTGGCAAATAATTTGTAATTTATTGAAAAAGTTGCTATTTTGTACTAATCATATTGTAGAATGACATAAGGAATCCAAAACTATGTTAGAAGATGAACTACAAAATCTTGTCCGTAAAATACAAAAGCGTCAGACTGAATTTCAAAATATTGAACTTAAGGCTGCCAGTGTAGATTTTCCTAAAAAAATATACGACACGCTGTCTTCATTTTCTAACCAGGACGAAGGAGGAACGGTTATTTTCGGGATTTCAGAAAATGACAATTATGATGTCGTTGGAGTCTACAATGTAGAAAATGCTCAAAAGAAAGCTATGGAAGCATGTGATCAAATGGAACCAGTCGTACGGGCAATTTTTACAAACACTGAAATTGATGGAAAGATCGTGCTGGCTGCTGAAATACCCCCGGTGGAATATTGGAGAAGACCTGTATTCTATAAAGGCGCAGGAAGGCTGAAGGGCTCATATATACGTGTAGGAGATGCAGATGAACCGATGAGTGAGTATGAGGTATACAGTTTTGAAGCATTCCGGAGACGGATCCGCGATGAATTGAGAACCATACCTGAATGCGGAATAAATCTCCTGGATCAGGAGAAATTGCACCAATACCTAAAGGCTGTCAAACAGGAAAGAAAAAAAATTTCAACACTCACTGATCCGCAAATCATGGAACTTATGGGAATTACCAGTCAGGGTGCAATTACACTGGCTGCAATTCTGGTTTTCTGTCTCTATCCGCAAACCTGGTTTCCACAACTTTGTATTACTGCAGTAGCACTTCCTGGAACCGAAATGGGTGATACCGACAACGACGGAGGAAGATTTCTCGACAATAAACGTATTACCGGCTCTATTCCCGACATGATTGAAGAAGCAGTTGACTTTGTCAGCAGGAACTTAAGAACCAAAACCATCATTGACTCAAACGGACATCGTGAAGATCGCACAGAATATCCACTCGAGGCAGTCCGTGAGGCTATACTGAATGCATTGATTCACCGGGATTACAGTGTGCTTACAGAAAACACCCCTATCAGCATCGAAATATACCGCGACCGGATGGAAATATCCAGCAAAGGAGGTCTGTACGGAGGAGGTTCCTTAAATCAACTGGGGAAAGGACGATTTGAAACTAGGAATCCTGCCCTTGCAAATATATTGGAATTATTGAAAGTCACAGAGAATCGCTATTCAGGTATACCGACAATATTAAAATCTTTCGATAAAGCGCATCTTCCTGAACCGCAATTCATTGTGCAGCATGGGTTGTTCAAAGTTATTTTCAGAAATGGGATTCAATTGCATCAAGACCCGCTCAAAGTTAACAAAGCAGATCTTCTCCAGGCAGTTGTGCAGTTCTGCCAGACGCCAAAATCACGGAATGAAATTACAGCTTTCGTTGGAAAATCCAAATATTATACGATGTCATCCATTGTTTCCCCTCTAATTATGCAGGGCAGATTAAGGATGACCATGCCGGAAAAGCCGAAGAGCGCCAATCAGCGCTACGTTGCCCAGGAATAAAACCAATCTTAAGATTGGGAAGCATAGTTATTCCTCCCATACGGAGGATTAAATGCCATATTTAATTAAAAGTTTGAGCCCCTTGTTCCATCAGAGTCAGTCCTAGTTTAAATATTAATCTAGGAGTGTTGGATTCAATCACAAAGTGCAAACATATAGGCAGGGATCCTGAGAATACCGTCAACTACAGAAAGATTCTTCGGATGAACAATCAGCGGACGATCAATTTTGCGTTTAAATATTTCTACAAATTTTCCTATTGAGACAGTGCTGTAATTTTTTGAAGATTTTACCTCCACCGGAGTTATCCTGTAATTTGTCCTGCTTTCATTGGAAAGCAGAAAATCAATTTCGATATCATTCCTATGTTTTTCATCGCTGTATCTTGTATAGAAAAATAATTTTTTTCC
Source organism: uncultured Pseudomonadota bacterium (assembly GCA_900319705.1). Lineage (GTDB taxonomy): Bacteria > Pseudomonadota > Gammaproteobacteria > Enterobacterales > Succinivibrionaceae > UBA2804. Next base: position 2,590 of record ONPL01000014.1, read on the forward strand.
TTTTGCAGCGATTATCTGCGCAATAACATTTTCATAAAGCATTCCTTCATTCAGCGAAAGTTTTCCATCCATAATATCGGCAAATAATTTATTCTCGGTTAATTCATTCTCTGAAAAAGCTAAACTTACCAGAAGACCGGTATCACCCATATAACACTTGACCGCAGAATCATTTTTATTTAAACCGAATCCAACACACGGATCATTACATTTATAACACAGATTGCAAATCATCGAATCATCAAGCCAGAACAGAGGATCATCGTATTTTGCAAAATTTGCCCCCTTCTCTATTTCACTCAGGACAATTTTCTTTTCATGGGTCGACAGATAACCGGGGATATTCTCAAATATAGCGGATACCCGCAAGCTATATTTGCGGGCCGCCTTCCGGATATCATCTCTATATAGATTTAAGATATCACGTTTTTCAACATCCGCCGCAAAAAAATCTCTGGCGTTATTCTTGTAGGCAGCAACAGCTTGCGGCATTCCGCCAACCAGAATATATTCTTTAAACAGTCGCATTGCCTTCTTATGGAATGACTGATCAAGCGGCACCTGTTTATGATAGCAGTCTCGGATATATTCAATGAGCAGTTCTTCTCCCATGTAAACCAGAAACTCTTCAAAATCAACCGGATACATCTTAAGTTTGCGTTCTTCAGAAGGGATGGTAATACTTTCAACATTTTCCTTGATGGAAATCAACGATCCTGTTTCAATAAAATCATAACGTCCGTCCGCCACTAGATATTTGATTGCCTCTCTGGCTCTGGGGAATTTCTGAATCTCATCAAAAATAATCAACGATTCACGTTTATACAGGCGCGTATTATATTCAAGAGAAAGAGTCTGAAACAGGACATCCAGTTCATTCAGATTATCGAAAAGATCTAAAATTTTCTTTCTGACATTACTGAAATCTACAAGAATAAAAGATCGGTATTCATTTTTACCTATTTCTGTTACAACGGTTGATTTACCGATTCGTCTGGCGCCTTCAATCAGAAGAGCCCTGGAACCGTTAGTTGTCTCTTTCCATTCCTGTATTTTTTTGTAGATCTTACGTTTGATCATATAAACCTCTTTACACTCATTAAGAAATTATTGTCTCAGCCCTACAGTACGCAAGATACAATTTATAAGATACACATATAATACGCATTATACATTCTGTCATTTTTATATATAACACGCAAGATAAACCTTTTAAAATTTGCACATAATGCGCAAGATATAAGTTTTTAATTTATAACATAATACGCAAGGTAATATTAAAGAAACGATGAATGGTTAAGAATTGAGTATGCATGAGAACGCTTCATATAGTAGTAGAAGCTTGCCGAAAGGAGAAAGCATTGACTATAAACATGTAATTCGTTGATAATTATGCTTAATAATGATAATCTTTGTAATGTATCGATACTAAATACGTATTACATGTTTTTAATAACAAGGAAATAAACTAATGAAACTCCTAAAAATAGAGGTTGATGGCTTACCTCTTTTTAAAGAAAAAATTGATATATGCTTTTTTGCACAGCAAAGGATATCTGAAGAGCAGAGAGATTATCTATATCCACTTTTTTCAACGGTTTTTCTTAATACAACAAATGTATTTGCAGGCATTAATGCGTCTGGTAAAACAACTTCATTAAAGGTTATTCTCCTGGCTTTACAGTTACTTTTAAATAGACCAATTAATGATATACGTGAAAAAGATATATTGGGACAAACTGATAATGTCGTTTTTAACATATTTTACTATTCAGAAAGTACGGCAGAGATATGTAAATTAGAAACAAATATTGCTTTCAAGAAAATGGCCAGTGAAGGTCCTGTTTACAGAATAGTATCAGAAAAATTATGGGGTAAAAAGGCAACTAAAATTACTTCTCGTACTCACCTGCTAGATTTTGGTGACGCTGAACTGTTGATTGAAAGAAATAATCAAGAAAAATTTTTGGCCGACGATATCAGTATTATTATTGCAAAAAATAAAGAAATCAACGATATACCTGAAGTTATTAGTCTTTTGGACTTTACTAACATTAACATATTACCATTCAAAGGAAAAATTCCGGCTGAAATAATTGCATATCTTGATCCTTCTATTGAGTATTTAATTTTTGAAAATGACGAGCGACATTCTATCCATTTGAAGTTTAAAGAGGGAAATGAATTAGTACTATTTAATCCTATTGAGTTAAATAAATATCTATCGTCAGGCACTATTAGAGGGATATTTATATTTACTTTGGCTTTGGATATTCTTCAGAAAGGTGGCTACATTCTAGTTGATGAGCTTGAAAATCATTTCAATAAAGAGATTGTTTGTACAATCATTAGATTTTTCAAAAGTTATAAATTAAATAAAAATGGGGGAACTTTAATATATTCAACACATTATCCTGAACTTTTGGATGAAAATGACAGAAATGATAATATATTTATAACTAAAAATCATGGTGGTATAACTGTAGAAAATTTACGTGATCTTTTGAAAAGAAACGATTTAAAAAAGAGTGATGTTTATCAAAGCGGGATTCTAACAGGTACTGCTCCTTCATATAATTCATATATTGATTTGAAGAGAAAATTTGAATCTAACATTACTTCGCTCAAGGAGTAATGAAAATGAAAAAAGCGATGAAACTGGCAAAATTCAAGGCTTGCATATGTGAAGGGGCGGCAGAGAGAGCTATAATGGACATTCTGTTAGAGAATGAACTGTTGATTTTTTCAAAAAGCGAACTTATTGACGATGATATTATCCGATGCAGGGACGCAAAAGAATTTGAATCAAGATATTTGAGAAAGGTGTTTGATGATCAAATCTCTGTTATTCGAATTTTGGATCGCGAAAAGGAAAATTTTAAAATCAGTAAGCCTTACAAAGACAAGATTGACATAGTTAATATTGTTACATCTCCAGAAATAGAGATGCTCATTATTTGCAGTGAAGATAAATACGAGGAATTTTGCAAGGTAAAGTCAAAGATGAGTCCTAGTACTTTTTGTAAACAGAATATGCCTAAATTAAAATATGATAAGAAGTATGAAACCATTAAGGCATACTTCAGTACACCGGAAAAGCTAGTGAATGCAATTATGTTATACCATCAAAAACATCAATCTAGTGGTCAATATACGTTATTGGATTTACTGAAAAAAAACTAGAATAAAATAACGATAATAGAACGCTTCCATCACTTTGAGAACTACAAACGAGAGTAAGGCATTTTTTGAGATGATAGTCGTCAGAATCAAATGTGAAACAAAATGTTGAACTATATATGGAAGCGGATTTATTGAATTAAGGTACTCGAAACACTCTCACTGGTTTCTTTTATCGGCAGATCAGTTTTCTAATTTTCGCGGATCATCTGAACTGTTTATTCGAATCTCTCTTCTTCTCCTTAAGACAGCCACTGGTTAATATTTTTCCAGGTACTGGTACATAACCAGATTTGGTGATTTTCCTATTAAACTGGTTAGATATTCCGGACCAGAATAAAATATGCCGCCGGCCATATTGATCCCTGTCAAGTTAATCAATATTTTAAATATTTTTTGTAACTTTTCTGATTTAAAATAGTTTTAAGTATAAAGGATTATACTTAGAGGAATAAAAAATGAGTGGTACAAAATATACATCTGATAACAGATCCAATCAGGTAACGATAAACGGCAAAGGTCCTTTTATCGCCACTGTTATCAGACTTAATGAACAGGTGGATGAAGGTTCCACCCTGGTTGTTGATCTTGCAACAGACAAAAAACTGGATGAAAAGGATCTCTGCCAGAAAATCAAGATTGAGCACAAGATTACCGATAAGGAAAAAATTACCTACTATGCCATTTCCAGCAAGATTTCATTCTGCGGCACCGACAAGGCAAAATCCCTTTACTACTATCAGGTTGTCGGAACCGACGCTCTGTCTTTTTTAAAGAATACAACTGAAAGTTTCATCTACCAGAAAAAGACCACCAAGGAGATCATCAATGATGTTCTGTCCAAGGCCGGTCTGACCAAGTATGTAAAATTTTCAGTTTCAGGAGACGGTGCAAACCGGGAGTTCTGCGTCAGATTCAACGAGACCGGCTACGATTTCGTGAAAAGACTGTGCTCTGAGGAAGGATGGCATCTGCACTGCGAACATGACAGTGATGCCCTGCTGGTGATCGCAGATACCAACCAGGCCTTCAAGAACTTCAAGAACACCAATATTTCATATCTTAACCCTACCTCCGATGTAAGCGATGTGCTTTCCGAATGGGAGGATACCCACAATATCGGTTTAAGTTCCGCCGGTCTGATCGGCTTCTCCTTTGAAAACGCCAAGACCTTTGACAACACCGACAAATCCAGTGTTTCATCGGCAATCACCATGTCAAGTTTCAGCTACGGCATCGGTGCCAAGGATAAATCCGAGATTTCAAAGATTACCAAGAGTATCATTTCCGGTGAAGATACCTTCAAGCATGTATACAGAGGCAAGAGCCGGGTGGAACAGCTTTACTGCGGTCAGAAATTCACCCTGAAGAACCATTCCGACGATGCATGCAACCAGGAATACATCATTATCGGTATTTCATTAAAAATCGAGGCCACGGAATCAGCCAAAGATGATATCTACTCCAACGAGTTCATCTGCATTCCGTCCAAGACCGAATACAAACCGAAATATATTACCGCACCAACCTACTCCGGCATTCTGACTGCAACCGTTACCGGACCGTCGGACAAGGAGGTATATACCGATGACAAAGGCCGTATCAAGGTTCTGATCCACTTCGATCAGAATGCAAAGGCTGATGAAAATTCATCAATCTGGGTACCGGTTGCCCAGAGTGTGGCATGCAACGGTTTCGGAACCATGTTCCTGCCGCGCATCGGTTCAACGGTAATCATTTCCTTCATCAACGGCAACATCTGCCAGCCTCTGGTAATTTCATCCATCTATACGGACAACCAGAAACTGCCGTTCTCAAAATCTTCCCAGTCCGGAATTAAGACCCACAGTCATCCGAACGGAGAGCAGACCAGCAGCAATGAACTTCGCTTTGACGATCAGAAGGATGCCGAAGAGGTTTACCTGCACGCTCAGAAGGATTTGGTATCTGAGATTGAAAATGATGTGAAAACTACTATCAAAGGCAACAAGGAGGTCAATATCGAAAAGAAACTGACCACCACTGCCAAAGAAGAGATTTCCCATTCAGGTGAAAAATCCTATGCCATCGCCTGCAAAGAAAAATACTCCATGTCCACTGAAGCCGATTCTGAAACCACCGTCAAAGGCAAAGCCACACTGACCGTGGACAAGGATATCAATGAGACCACCAAGGCCAACTATGCACTCAAGGCTGATAAGAATGTAACCGTTGACGGCGACAAGATCACCATCACCGGCAAGAGCAACATTACTCTCAAGGTTGGAAGCAGCAAGATTGAAATCACCTCATCAGGGATCACCATCAATGCAACCAACATTACCCTGAAGGGAACCACTACCAAGATCGACTCTACCAACTTGACAGAAAAGGGGTCAGCAAATGTCAAAGTGGAGGGAGCAAACATAACCGTCAAGGCGAATGCACAGGCTAAAATTTCGGGACTGACCGCAGAGATGAAAGCCTCCACCATGGCAACAGTGGAAGGAAACGCAATGCTTACACTCAAGGGTGGTTTAACAAGGATCAACTAATATGAAATTTAAGAAAATACCGGATAATACAATTGCAAACATTATCAAGAACTACCAACTGTCCGAAGAACTGGCACAGCAAATACAGCCTGATATGGCACCCGATGAGTTTCTGCAGCTTACGGCAGATCGTGAACTCTATACTGATGCAGTTGCCTTCATGGCTCATGCACTGCCGCTGCGCGAGAGTATTTACTGGGCATTTCTGACCGTCTCCTTCCTTAAGGATAAATTTACAGACGAGATAAGCGCCAGGATCCCCGGTACGGTAGAGGCCTGGTTTAAGAGTTCCGATGAGGCTAACCGCCGGATTTGCGGAGAGCTTGCAGATGCGCTGCAGCTAAAAAACGGTCCGGCATGGCTGGCAGAAGCGGTATTCTGGAGCGGAGGAAGTATCTTAAGCCCTAAAGATCCGGAGACCCAGCCGCCTGCCTTTCTGTATGCCAAAGCGGTATTCGGTGCGGTATGTCTGTCCATCAGTCTGGATGAGGAAGATCCTTCAGTGATTAAAGCCAATTTTAAAAAGGCTCTGAGGATCGCCTTCAATATTGCCCAGGGCGGAGACGGCAAAATTTAAATTTGAAAGCTGTAACCGACAGACGGTTTATCCGTCATAACAATAAACAGGGAAATTAACTCAGCAAAAGGTTATTTAAGGAGTATCAAATGGGATTACCAGCAGCAAGAGCCACTGATATGCACGTATGTCCGATGCAGACACCGTGTGCGCCTACACCAATCCCACATGTAGGAGGACCGATCCTGCCGGGACCGGCCTCAACCGTACTGATCAGCTTTATGCCGGCAGCAGTGCTCGGGCAGAACTGTGTCTGTGTAGGTCCTCCGGATGTTATTGTCAAGGGAAGCGCCACAGTACTAATCTGCAATATGCCTGCAGCAAGAATGGGAGACAGTACCGCCCACGGAGGCTCAATTGTATCCGGTGCTCCGACTGTACTAATCGGCGGCTAAAAGTTTATTCTTTCTAAGAAAAAACTCCATCTCAAGTCCCTCTCTGCGGGGACTTTTTTTTATGAACATTTGTGCATAATGCAGATAGGCGGCAAAATCACTCCCTGGAACTGCATAATCCGTACGTCCGAAAGGGGAATATTCGTAACTGTGAAGATCTGAATACACTGTGCCGGTTTTAAGTGCCGCTCCGAAATCGATCAGCCGGATCCCGCCGTTAGGTAGAACCAGTACATTTGATGGTTTGAAATCACCGTGGATGTAACCGCAGTCATGGCACCAGCACAGCGCGTCATAGGAACGGATCATTGCCAGCAGAGCCTCACGGCACCGTGACTCATCAAAGGATGAAAGTGCGCAGGATCCTTCATAGTATTTAAGAAACAGTCCTTCACTGCCTAGTTTAAGCGGCTCACCGATCAGCGGACCGCGGCAGGCGAGCATTGCCTTATATTCAGCCCTGAGCCTATCCGGACTTCTTTGCTTGATCACCAGAAGGCCATCAGGATCTTCCGCCAGATAGACGCCTGTTCTGCCGGCGGAAAGTTCCCTGATGATCCTGTATGAACCGATACTACCAGGCATCGAGATCAATTCGCTGGAACAGATTAACCGGTATGGTGCTGTCTTCCTGTCCCGTCACCTGTACGTCATATACAATAGAGCGGTTTTCATAGGTGAACGTCCATGACTGGTAGCCGTTTTTCAGGAAATCCTGGAAATCAGAGTACAGATTGTCTTTAAATACTTTCAGCAAACCCCACTGGCTCTCAAAGGTGGTGCCGTAACCGTAGTTGTTGGAACCGACAAAGCTCAGCTTCAGCGGATTTGGTCCGCTGGACGGCCACTGCAGTGAACACGGCAGTCTAGGACCCTGATCATAGGAACACTTGTTGCCGCTGCCGTCATCGAGTTCAAACTTCTTGACCGATGAACTCATCTTGCGCGGTACAATCTTAAGCTTCAGCGATGCCTGGGCCGGATTATCGTGATAGAACACCTTCTGAATCTCTTTAACTGTGCTGACATTGTCATACAGAGAATAAGGAATATGGAAGGAGTCGCCATCGTCAAGCCCTGCCAGGTGGACACCGGTAGTATCCTCAACCATGAACGGAGTGATATAGGTTTTAACGAAGGTATCCCATACTCCGCCAATCATAAAGAAACGGTTGATATTCTCCAGCTTAACCTCCTGATCGGCCTCAAGCACAAACGGGAACTTATTGGCAAAATTAACCTGATAGAAGCTGGCAATACGGTTGTTCCACTGATCCTTGATATGCTGGGCAATACCGTTAAACACGGAATCTTTAACTGCAAAGCGAAGACTTGCCAGCAGTTCAGTAAACAGCAGAGGTGTATCTTCGGTGAAAAATTCCTCCACATCAAACAGATTGCTGATATCCTGAGTATTCTTGGAATAATAATCAAACAGTTGCTTGTTTCTAATCGCAGGAGACATGTCGGTAGCCTTGATCAGCTGAGCGGTGAAACCGAATTTCTGCATGAGAGCATTAATTGGAACCGCATCATCTGAACTATATTCAAGCTTACTGTTTACACCGACAAATTCATAGTAATCCAAGAATTCGGAAGCAATCACCGAGCCGTCAAGTTCATTATATCTGACCTTTTCATCCTTGCTTTCACCTTTTTTAGCATCGTCGCCAGTCTTGTCTTTATCCTTCTGAGCGGCATATGCATCAGTCAGATAAGTATTGTTTATCACGACCTTCAGGAACTGGAAAAGAACACTGCTCTTGCGGTTGGCAAGATTATCAAGAACTTCAGACAGATCAGAGAAAGTGTAAGTGCCTTTAACATTAATTTTCTGAATCATTTCAAGCCAGTAGTCAGAATACTCGTCATAGTAGAGATTCTGAACCTTATGGGCAAGTTCAGTTAAATTTTCATCGGACACATCGATGTTCGGCTTGATCAGCTTAAGATTTTTCAGCATTCTTCTGAGTTCTTCAGATCTTGGTGACAGATCGATTTCTAAAAAGCCTTCCTTCGTAAAGATATAAGGGACATTGTAACCGCTGTAACCCGGTTCAATTTCAAACAGGTTGTAGAAATCACTGCCGATCTTTTCAAGCACATTGACAGTTCCGCGCGGCTGATATTTGAGTTTTACCATACCCCAGAGCATATCCTCTACAGAAATGGAATCGATATAGCCGACAAAGAACCGTTGAAGCTCCTCGTCTTTGGATCTGAGATTCTTGTCATAATCAGAAGCCAGCAGATCATGATCCAGCTCCTTGACAATCGGTCTTAAATTGATATCAATGGACTCGTTGCGCAGCACCTCAAGTGAGAAGTAATTTTCAAGATACTCTTCATCCAGAATAGACTTGTCAAAAAGCATCATATATGAACTTGCGCCGCTGAACAGCACATCATTGTTGTCTACCAGCTCCTGATAATAAAGATTATGGCGGATCAGATCTTCCATCTTGTTCAGCCATACCATCTGAAGCTGCTTAACATAGAAATTGCTAAAAATTTCCCTCATGCTGTGAAATTCCATAAACAAGGAATAAAACAGCGAATTCTGCGAATGAAGCTTATTATTCATCTGACGCAGACTATCCAGGGACATGATCAAATCATCCAACTGATTGTTAGTGGTTAAATCAATGGAAGAGATATCACTGTCATAATCCCGCAAAACCTGTTTTACCTCGCTGCGCAGAGATATATAGGACTGCCAGTTGGTATAGTACCACCATCCAATCATAGCCAGCAGACAGACCGATAACGAAATCTTGGCAATGTACCACATAATTTTGGACATCTGCTTCACATTGTTGACACCGGTAATGTTTCGGGCCGGCAGAATTGCATCATCAAACAGATTGCTGACAAAATATCTCTTTTTGTCATAGTGCAGATCCTCCGACTCCCCGTCAGTGCTGATGTCGTTCTTGGCGGCGATAAACTGCGTGAGCAGATCATATTTTTCCGCCCGCTGGTTCGGGATCACAAAATACATACCGCGAAGCCAAATACTCTTTTTCAGTTTATCCTCGTGGCACAAAGTCTTCAGGCAGTCCTTCATAATATTGAAGAACAGTGCCAGCTCATAAACAAAACTGAGTGCAGAGCGGGACTCCTCCTCGGAAAGATTCTTAAAGAACTTAACCGAGTTTTGACTGAAATACTCCACTATCTGCTTGGTTTTCTGATCGTAATCGGCAAAATCCAGATGATAGCGATCTTTGTTTTTAAGATTAAATCCAAGCGGTTTATTCTGATTGAGCAGTTCGAAAATCTTGATGAAAGGAACAAAATCCCTGATCGAATCGGCATTAGTCAGCATAAGGAACACCGGAACGGTGGTGCCGGTCATGGAGTTGAAATCAAGCAACGCCTGGCGTACTTTGTTCATAGAAGTGTCATGGTAGTCCTTGTCTCCGGTCTGAACGAAAGAACATCCGAGAGTATAGATAATTCCGTTGCAAGGAAGCTGACTGCGGTACTGGCACAGCAGTCTAATCATCTCCTGCCATAACTCATTTTCAGCACCATAATCGCCAAACAGACGGTTGCCGATCTGCATTATCATGGCGGAATCATTATGCCAGAACTTCAAATAGGAATCGGATTCCTGGGTATTGGCAACTGAATGACTGTGCAGCGCATCGGAATTTTCATCCAACACTGCTCTGAAACCATTCTGAGAAAGCAGAACATGCTCATCATTTTTTTCAGAACCGAGCATTATGAACAACGGCTTGCGATATTTGGTAAAAGATCTTCCCAGACTTTTAACCGACAGGCGGAACAGCTGGTTTATGATATTTTTTTCCTGTTTGAGCAACAATTCCTGCTCAGATTCCTTGTGTTTGTTTCTTTTCAGAAATTTGACCAGCATATAAATGCCGAAGGCAACCAGCAGGAAAACCAGTACACCGAAAATTGTCCACAGGATCCAGCGTTTGTCGGGATCTGTGTATAACGCACCCACCAGAGACAGCACTGTCGAAATGATAAAGAATGCGACGATTATTTTTATTTTTAAACTACCCATTTCTACTTACTCTTGCTCTCTGCGGTTTTATTAAGATCACTCTTTGCGGCTTTCCCAGAGGTTTCATAGGTACCGCTCTCAACTTTCTGAGAAAGAGTGAGCTCCTCTTTCCCGCCTTTGCCTGAACTATTAGTTTTCCGGTCTGAGTTATTCATTGAATTTCCTTTCTCTCCACCGGTTTTATTCTGCGAATCGGCTTTACTGTTTCCTCCGGTATTCTTATTCACAGGGGAATTCTGCATGCTTCCTGATGAACTGTTCCGGTTGTTTGAGGTATTCTGTTTTCCAGAACTCTTCGCACTCTCTTTACCGGAATTCTTTTTATTTGAGGCATCATTCTTACCGGATTTCGCTGAAGCACCACTGTCATTTTTACCAGAACCTTGTGAACTGTTGGTTCTGGTGCCGTTGTCAGTTCCCTTTGAACCTAGTACAAGCTGCTCAGATGTTCCACGGTTGCCACGGTTTCCTTGAGCACCGCTGTTTTTATTGTTGCGATGACTGTTCTGACCTCTTCCACGGGAATTTTTTCCGCTGTTAGGGGATGACACCTTGTAATCAACCTGTGAACTCTGGATCGATTTGAAAGTTGACACGTCTTCATCGCTGATTTTCTTGTTAATCATTTGTGTCAATTCATAAACAGTGTCATTGGTAAACATGAACCTGAACTGCTTAACTACGAGAATTACAGATAAAATCACCGACATATAGAGCAGTATGAACTTAAAACTCAAACCAACAAACGGAGCCACCCTGGTGGTGTTTGCCTCATCCTTCGGCAGGTAGAGATTGTTGTCGTGATCATAATGTTCAATCAGCGAATAAACATAGGTTTTGATTTCATAAAGTTCATTCTGATCGGTCTCTGAATACTTACCCTTGAAACCAAGCATAAGCAATACATACACCAGTTTAATGAAATCAATCAAAAGCTTAGGTTGCTGACATGCCTTGTCGAGCAGTACAAAGAAAATTTCACCGCCGTTGCGCTGGGTAAACATTGAAGACAGCAGCGAATGATTCACCCAACCCTTGGAATTTCCCCATTCAGTGTGGGCAATTGCCTCATCCAGGGCCGCACACAGCACATAAACGGTCTTTTCAATAACGCTCGGATGGTAATCGAGTGCAATAGACTTGATCTTGAAATCACGTAGCAGATCCAGCACCTGCAGACGGAAATAGTTCAGATCATATGGAGCCGACTGACGGGGAATACTCAGCAGGATACTGAGGATTGGATCCGCCAGGGTAAGCAGCTGGTTATTATGAAAGGCTATCTCCGCAGGAATGCGGAAGCCGTCAATATCCCGCAGCTCACTCATCACGTGGGACTGTTCACCGGTTTTCTCACCGTGGATATCATGCTCTACAGTGGTTCTGTTAAACTCGAGCGTAGGGGCTTCATCAAAAATATTAGCCACTTTTTCACCTTTTTTTAGCCGGTCATGCGGTTTCAACATGCCGTTAATGTTCAGTTATCGGTATTCACTACTTGATGACATTAAGTTCGACCGTCAGATCGCTGAAACGATCATCAATGTGTAGTGCTATAGGTTCGTCATTGTTGACAATGTTCTGCCATAACTCTGATCTGGTGTCGATTTCAAAATATGCGGCGTTGTTCTTTGACTTAAGTTCAGAAGGAGCCACCGACAGATTTCTCATCGGTACACCGGAAAGAGCATTTATAACAATATTAGCAATTTCAGAGTTGCCTGCCAGTTTGCAGGATTTAGGGAAATCTGAAACCAGGGAAGCCGCACTGAAGGTAGGAGAAGATACCACCAGAACAAAACTTGAATCGCGGTACAAAGAGCGATCCATAACCATGGCGCGCAGCAGATGACGGGAGGCATACAAGCTGGTATCCCACGGCAGATAGGTCACATTGTCTGACTGTACTTCACGCAGACACTCATGGATCAGAGAAAACAGTTTGGAGAACATGCCATACAGTTCGTTGAAATTCCACATCTGCATCTCCGGCATAATCTTGCCCTCAAGGCCGTACATGCTGCCCAGCATGGAAATACAGCGGAAATAGAAATCCTTCGGAGAAATTTTCAAATATTCATTCTGGGAGTACTCACGCCATACCGGAACCCACTCGCCCAGGGCTGACATCCACATGTAGTCGCGGATCATGCTCTGATAGCTTTTATTATTGTTTGAATTGTTCATTCTGGAAGAAATCTGATAAATTCTTCCTTGCAGCTTGTCGTAAATTAAATTGATATTGTCCTGCATGTAACCGGAAATTTTGACATCAAGACACTGGGGAACAAATGCCTTGTTCAGCACCACCGATGCACCTGATACATATTCACTGATCTCAGCCACCGGGATCACCAAATAGTTTTCCGGAATCTTACTTCCAAGTTTCAGCGATATGTTCAAATTGGCCATCTGCATTTTTACCGGTTCGCTGTTCATTTCGGTATTGTCATAGATATCGGCATCATAGGATTTGTACCTGGTATTAACATGCTCACCGAACTGCACCGCCAGCGTTCCGTCCTTGTAAACCGGCAGAGCCAGATAGATCACGTCTCGACTTGAGCCCTCAGGAATATCAATAACCAGTTCATGTTCCAACATAAACGGAGTTCCGTCCTTGAATACACCCTTAGCTTTTTTTATGCCGAATTTACCAAGGCTGAGCAGAGAGTCGTCAATCTCCAGTTCGCTGAGACCAAAAATACCATCATGGAAATATTCAGACTGAAGCTCCTTAGTGAAATTCTCAAGATAAATCTCGGATCTCTGCATGTGTTGCGGAGTAAGCAACATTCCCTCAGACCATACCACCTTTGAATTTGCCATGTTATTTCTCCTTGAGCTTCAATTCCATTTTAAGACCGGTTATGTTTAGATCCAGCTCTATTGTATCACCCTTATTTTTTATTGGAATGATAGCCTTGGCATTGGAATTGTCGTATTTGGAAAACCCTGCCAGCACCGCAATATGAGTAGTTTTATCATTCAGCAGCGGATCAGCGGTTGTTTGTGAATTAGGAAGCACCGAATTGACCGTGGTATTAGCAACCAAAGAAGCATTAAGGACCTCAGCAGTTCTGGTATACAGATCGATAAACTGGCCCTGATTAAATAATTCAGGATTATTAAGCTGCAACAGTTGCAGGGTCACAGCCGTGGCCTCATTGTCTATATTCGGATTAACCGTTGCATCGGTGGTAATATGACAAATGACTTTGGCAGGATCCTTCTCAAACCACGACGCAATTGTTGAGCATCCGCAGGAAATCATACAGATAAGGACACACGCTCCAGCCAGAGAGCTTTTTTTGAATTTTTCTGAAAACATCATTTTACTTTACATTCCCATCAGCAAACAGCTGCGTTATCCGAAACTAACGGCAACCGCGGTCTGCTACATTTTATTCTTGTTTCTTACTATATCAAGAGCTTCCCTGAAATACATAATGAATTTATTTTGCCACTCATTGTTGCTACGGTTCATGGCAAAAAATTCCTTGTAGCTGTTCCAATATTTTGGTTTGAGAAAAAACAGTCTGCTGTGATTGAACACACTGCAGATATCCTCAAAATGTGACGGTTCAATCTCCTCAAGGAATCTGTTGAGAGCCATCGTCAGCGCCTCCTCCATGTTCTGCTGCAACTTACGCATGGCAATATTCATGCTGATATATCCTCCGCTAAATTCTGAAATATCACCGAGCGGGGTATCAATCAGCTCATTGGAACTGTTAAACGGATTGCCGCCGAACATATTTCTCCGATCCATATTCATGGTGGCGGAAGCAGAGGGCTTCACCACGTTGTCGTTCGTGGAGGTATCGGCAAAAGGATCGGGTGAAATGGTATAGGCCATCTCATCATCGAGAATGTTATCCTTCGGATCTAATTTCACCGATTTGTTCATACTGCGGGTATAGTCATAGGAGTTGGCAGTGATATATAAATCCTTTTCGTTCTGATCAGTCTGTTCAAAAGGATCACCTGCAAAAGGATCCGGGAAATCAAAACATTTTTTAGCAGTTCCTTCCGCCTGGACCGACGACGGCGATGCAGCTGCCGCAGACGCAGCAAAAGGATCAAAGACCTCTTCCTGCGGTTGAGACTGTGGCTTTGCTTGCTCACGCTGTACTTTTGCCGACGGTTCATCGATAGAAACCAGTAAGGTATAGCCTCCGATGGTAAGTATATCACCATCGTTGAGACCGACACTCTTGTTTCTGCCCAGCGGAGCCGAAGAACGGTTTAAAAACAGTCCGTTGGTGCTCAGATCAGTTATCCTGTAGCCGGATTCTCCGAGAGTAATCTGTGCATGTGTTCCGGATACAATTCTGCGACTGTCATTCAAAACCATGGTTGAATTGGTCTTACGGCCGATGGTTCCTCCTTCAGCAGGAAGAACCATATTCCATCTGGTAACTGTTTCTCCTCTAGGAGAATCGATTATTTTCAATGATAAAGCCATATACAACTCTTTCTCAAAATTATTTCACGCACTGCTGGTGGGCAGCATTGAAACGCTGCATGAACTTAGGATACCGAGAGGTAATTTTTTTACTGATGTAATAACCGCACGGCATTTCAAACAGGAAATGTTTGATAAATTTCTGTCCGTGCTCCTTCTCATATTTTTCTATAAGTTCTAGTTCTGTAACCATTGCCTGACTGTCGCCACTAATGATAGATTTTACCATTTCATCCAGAGTGTTAACAAATTTAAATCCCCTAAATCCGGTCAATCTGATTGTACTTTCCTCGGCCGAAACACCGATAACCGATACAGAATATCCGCGTTTGTTGAATATTTTAAAAATCTGACGGTAGTCCGACGGAAGTTTAATTGACCTATGGAACTTGGGATTCATAACCAGTACAAACCGGTGAATATGATTGGACGGCGAAAAATCCGCGTAGGAGTCTCTCAATTCGCTTTTGATGGTGGATGCCATAATGTCAAGTATGCCGCTTTTCAGATAATTCTGCCCTCTTGACCAGTCAACCATGAAGGTCTTCATTTTAATCCCCATCTTTTCTGTTATACAGTGCATTCTGTCAACAAATATTCCGCTGATCGCTCCGTTTTCATCATACACAACATCACCGTGATAGAAAAACACCGACACCTCGGATGGCAATTCTCTTAGTTTTACCTGATCTCCACTACGGTGTTGCTCATTCGAATCAGAATTTTTCCGAGGAGAAACAAGGGATGAACGATCTGCATCTTCATGCACCAGTGCATCATCTCGCTCATAGCCGGCCGAACCGCCGGTAACAGTGCCAACAGCAATCAGCAATACACCGGCAAGTACCCTGGCCAGCACCTTTAAAGAACGACTTTCCGCTATTTTACAAAATACATTTGAAGATAGTAATTTATCAGACAAATAAAATTCCTTATAAGTTAAAAAAGAATGAGGGATCTTTTGCAGAAATGCAGGTCCCTCATTCTACTGTTATTCAACAGTCATATATCAGTTGGAAAATACCTCTATTCTATGTTGATAGTAAACTCGTTATCCACACAGTCAATGGTAACCTTCGTAACTGACAGACCCTCACTAAGACGCATAATACAACTATTAGCCAGATTAGGCATTATTGTTCTATTAATAATTTGCTCTATCGCACGTCCTCCGGTCTCAGGTGATGTATTTCTAGCTACAAGAGCAGGTATTACCGCATCGCTGCAACAGAATTCTGCACCGTAACGATCTTCAATGCGTTTCTTGATTCTGTTAAGAGAAATCTTCGCAATCTTACCCAGTTCCTCATCATTGAGCGGATAATACGGAATTACCGTGGTTCTTCCGAGGAAGGCAGGCTTGAAGTATTTCTGCAGTGCCGGAGTGATGATCTTGGTCAACTCCCTGATATCTGGTCGGCCATCGCGGCAGGCATCACAAACAGCCATATCACCGGCATTGGAAGTCATGATGATAATGGTGTTCTTGAAATCTACCACACGACCCTCACTGTCGCTAATAGACCCCTTGTCGAAGATCTGATAAAAAATATCATGAACGCCTGGATGAGCCTTTTCCATTTCATCAAGCAGCAGCACACTATAAGGATTTCTTCTTACAGCTTCGGTTAGCACACCACCCTTGCCGTAGCCGACATAACCTGCCGGAGAGCCCAGCAGCATGGAAACCTTGTGCTCCTCCTTGAACTCGGTCATGTTGATGGTGATCAGATTCTTTTCACCGCCGTAGAGCAGATCGGTCAGAGCCAGCGCTGTTTCGGTTTTTCCCACACCGCTGGTACCGCACATCAGGAACACTCCCAGCGGTTTGCGCGGATCGGTAAGACCGGCACGGGAGGTTCTGATTGCCTGTGCAATTTCTTTAATCGGAGTAACCTGTCCGATAACACGCTCGCCGATCAGCTCCTCAAGTTTCATCAATCTGCCGATTTCATCCTTAACCATGTTTCCAACCGGAATTCCGGTCCACAGGGAAATTACCGCGGCAATGGCATCGTAACCCACACTTGCAAGAACCAACGGAACCTCGCCCTGAATTTCGTGAAGTTGGTCGATCAAAGAATCAAGTTCCTGCTTTTCAGGAAGAGACTTAATATTCTCGCCGGCCTCGAATTTGTCATTAAGGATCTGCTGCAGTTCTACAATTTTTGCTACAACCTCCTTTTCAGCTTTCCAGTCCTGCTCGAGTTTATCAGCAGCAGCCGTCTTTTCCGCAATAGTGTTTTTAAGCTCTTCAATGCGTTCAGACTTGTCAGACCACACCGCATCCTCGTAGTTCATGGCAGCAAGTTCCTTCTCCAGACAGCGGATCTCCTCTCTTAAGGTATCGAGCTTCTGCGGAGTTGTACTCTGACTCAGACCGATACGGGAGCACGCTGTATCCAGAAGTGAAATAGCCTTGTCTGGAAGTTTTCTTTCAGGAAGATAACGGATTGACAGTTTAACTGCAGCTTCAACTGCCTCCTGCTTGATTTTAACCCGATGGTGCTTTTCAAGGTTCTCCTTGATTCCGCTGAGCATTTCAACAGCAGTCTGGGCATCCGGTTCGTTTACCGCAACCAGCTGGAATCTTCTGGTCAAAGCTGCATCGGCTTCAAAATACTGTTTGTATTCAGCCCAGGTGGTGGCAGCGATAGATCTGATTTCACCTCTGGCAAGAGCAGGTTTGAGAATATTTGCAGCATCGTTCTGTCCTGCCGCACCGCCGGCGCCGATCAGGGTGTGCGCCTCATCAATGAACATAATAATCGGTTTAGGTGAATTCTTGATTTCTGTCAGAACGTCCTTCAAACGGTTTTCAAATTCGCCCTTGATGCTTGCTCCGGCCTGCAGTGCAGAAAGATCCAGACTGTAAAGCTCTACATTCTTAAGCTGCTCCGGAACGTTGCCCTTGACAATCTCCTGAGCCAGACCTTCAACAATGGCGGTCTTACCTACTCCGGGATCACCGACCAGAATTGGACTGTTCTGGCGTCTGCGGCACAGAATGTCGATAGCCTTTCTGATTTCAGGCAGACGTCCGGTCACCGGATCCAGCTTACCGCTTCTGGCAGCTTCAGTCATATTGCTGGCATATTTGTTAAGAGCACCGGTTCCTTCAGGTGCACCGCCTTCAGCTGCAGCGGCACCGCCGACTGACTGGGCCAGTGTCGGTGCTTTAACTGCATTCACCGCTGACTTCAGGGCGGTTTCCGACAGTTCCGATACCCAATTGAGCAGACATCCGCCGTAGGCAGCCTGTTTAATTCTGTCCTTGAGTACCAGCAGCAGATGTAATTCATTGATCTGACCCTGGGATGAATTCAAAGAGGCAATCAGCCATGCATCCTTAAGCATTTCAACCAAAGAAGGAGATAGATTTGGAGCCTGGGTGTTGCCTTTAGGGAAAGTGTTGATTTCACGGGTAACCCTCTCAATCAGAGCCTCTCTTGAAACTTTGCCTTGCGAAATAACCTGGTGCCACAGGGATTCTCGTTCCATCAGGCACTGCAGGAACAAATGGTCAGGCTCAATGGAGAAATTGGTGTTTCTGAAGGTTTCACCTGCTGCTTTTTCAACATATTCCTTAAGATTCGGAGAAACTTTTCCGATCAGACTTCTTAGTTCGACATTTATCATAGTAAAAACTCATCCTTTCAAATGCTCTCTGCGGTTTATTCCATCGTCTGGAAAAACCTTGTTTCAAAACCTGGTACCGGTCTAAAAAAGCGGACGCACCGTGTTTTCAGACACATCTATGACTGAATATACATTCTATTTCATGGCCGCTATAGGAATTTTTATAAATCCCGTTGATTTTTTTGAACGAATGCAAATATTTCTACCCAGTACAAATGTTGTATTTCTGCTTGACAGAACTGTCCGCGGCAGATAATTAACATCAGCAACTACAAACAGCCGGTAGGCAAATCTGTTTTTCAAATAATAGGAAATCAGTTCCTGCACTGCATTAAGCAGATTGTGTCTGTCAAATACATATTTGTATTCATCATAAGTTTTGACATTGATGAATACATCGACCTGCTGTCCGTAAATCGGAATACGGCGACCAAGCTGAGTATTAATCCCCAGCACATTTGTTCCCTCATGCCTGCTGATTTTGGTATATACCGAGGAAGACATCAACCTCATCTGTACCGGCGAATATTTGGCGGTAAATTCCAGTTGGAAGTAATCCGTCAGAATGTTGATCAGGCAATCTATATTGGTGGAGGCACTGTTAAGAACAGGCGAATATTTAATCAGCGAGCGCTTATCCAGATGCCTGAACTCACTTTTCAGACTAATTCCCATCAGGGTTGTCAGCAAATCACTGATCTTGAAGGTGCTCTTTCTTTTCGCAAAGGACTCCTCCTCCTTCTGGCGCAGCAGATTGTACTTGGAGGATGCGGCAAGATTCAATGTGTAATAGCGGTTCTCGAAAATCTGCAAAAATTCCATTCCGGCGCGGTCGGAGGAATTTACACTGGCAGAGACGGCCATGCTGAGCATACGGGGAAGAGTTCCTTTGGTTCCGAACAGTCCGTCGGTACTGCAGGAGATTTCAAAGCCGCCGCTGACAGAAGTGATGCTTCTTATGCTTCTCGGATAGTATGAGTTGGACATCGGACCGATAAAACTTACTGACAGATCCTCGCCCATCAGTTCGCGGTAATGCTTAATAATCTGACAGACAGCAAGTACATCCGCATCACCGACCTTGTTGCTTCTAATCCTTGTGATATTGTTCATTGGAGCTATGCATCCTGACATCCCATCCTCCTCGGAAAGGTCACATAAGGCTCATCACTGCCCTCCAGCATGACAGAAAGCTGGACAAAACTGTTAAAAGAAACAAAAAGAGAAAAAAACTTATTAAGGAATTCTGCAAATACATATATTCCGTCACTCAATTCGTGAGGATTCAGCGTCACCACAATTCTGGCACCGCAGGCATAGTAGCTCTTTCCGGAAATACGGATCGGCTCCACCGCCGAACTGTACTGTATATGCTTCATTGCATCGATATAGATATCGTTCTGCCGCGAACCGTTGCGGTTATATAGCTTGAACAGACACTTAAGCTGCAGCAGCAGTTCATCATAGCTGACAGCAAACAGATAATTAAGTTTAAGATGAGCCAGAATATCCCAATTGTCAGATTTTTCCTCACGCGGGTTAATCTGCACAGACGGGCGGCGCAGAAATTTCAAACTGCCGGGAATATTCATTGCCTTCATCGGCGAAATGGCGACATCTGCAAAATTGATCCCATTCACTCTGTACCCGTCAGTAACCATCACTTCCGCCACCATGTCACAGCTGTCATGCACTGCTACATTATGTGACAGATCAACAAAGGAAACCTTCCCTTCAATGAAGCCGTCGTTGTTCTCGGTTCTCAGCATCCAGCGTTTGGTTGAACCTGAAAAATCAAACTTTTCATCATACAGTTCCAGTACCGCCTTTTTAACTGAATCACGGGTGGCATAAATTTTTTCAACGGAGTATAGAGATCTCCTGGTTCGGTTGTCACTGATAATCAGCGGGTATGCATCCTTCATGAAATTAATTTCGATCGGATCTGTAAATTCACGGTACAGATTAATGACCGGAACAGTATAAAGATTAAAATGCTCCTTCTGAATCAGATGAAGAACCTCGGAGCGGCTCTCCTTCAGATAAAGCTTGACCTTGCAGGTACCGCCGTTAAGATGCTCAAGGATCGAGGATAAATCAAAGCGGAACATGCAGAACACATCCTGAAACATGAAAAATTCACTCAGCAGTCTCAAACCGGGGAAAGTGTTTTTAGAATACGGGATCACCGTTGAATCAAGTTCAAAGTTCGGATTGTAGAGAGCCTTGGAGCCAAGATGGAATACCTGTCCGGAGCATTCTACATAGATATCCAGCAGATTAATTCTGATTTCATCATAAATTCTCATGGCGAGATTTCCGCTGGAGCGGATATGCAGATCAATTTTATTTACCCCGATGTCCCGTAAAGTCTGGCTGGCATCGGTTGAATTGAACACAAATTCCAGCATGGTATTGGCCTTGGGCAGATCTACGATGTTGCTTTCATCAAAAGGGGCATTGTAGATATTTACATTCTGCAGTTGCATCGGATAGATTTCAAGATCCCGGGTAGTACTGAAAAAGCAGTGTTCACCGCCTTTCTCTCCTACTTCGAACAGTGAATTGCGCGGAATTACCGCCTTGGCGTTGGCATCGTTGTTAACGTCCACTTTGAAAAGTGAATATGCCGGAACAGGTTTGAGATAATCAGGATAGATAACCCGCAGCAAACTCTCGGTAAAATCTGAAAAATCGTCGTCAAGCCTTTTCTGGATCCTTGAATTGAGCAGACAGACACTTTCCACCAGGCGGGCAATCTCCGGATCATCCACACTGTCATCGCTGATACCGAGAGCGCTGGCAACTTCCGGATATTTTTTGGCAAATGAGGATGACTTTTCTCTGAAGTAAGATAATTCCTCTTCAAAATAAAACAAATCACTATTAGACAAAATTAATCTTCCTTACATTAAAAACACTGGCTCCGAAATCAAGATAGGAATCAAGCTGAAGATTGTCTTCAACCCCGTCGAAAACAATGGTCCCGTAGATCCGGAATTCCAGTATATTTGAATTCTGTTCATCTGATGTTTGCTGCAGTGTTACATTCTGCAGACGCGGCTCAAATTTAGCAATCAGTTCAAGTATTTCTTCGAAAAGGAACTTTCCGTTGTACTTTTTCTGAAATCTGGTGTTGTTTCTGATCCCGCACTCAACTATCGTTCCTTTCAGATTGTCGAAGTTTTCAAGATTTTCAAAAAAAATCGGAGCGCGGGAAGAAATGATCCCTGACAGGTTTTCAATTATATCATTGCGCAGATCATCAATATCCCTGCTCTTTTTTCCTTTGAAACGGGTCAACAAACTCATGAGTTGCCTCCTCCCTTATGACTTCTTACGGTGGTGGTCAGAAGAATTGATGCAGTGGAAATATCGTACTGGTACTGCGGCTCGATTTTCAGATCGCAGTCATAGATCGTACTGTCATCCGGACGTTCCTTGACCGTAATCTCGAAAGACTTAAGCGGATAGCGTGCCACAACAGAATCATCGGAGAAACTGGTATTCATTACATATTTGCTAATCCAGCCGGACAGGAAGTCTCTGCATTCATCCGCAGTATCATAACTACCGATCTTGTCTCGGAGCAGAACTTTAAGATAATGACTGAAACGACAGGCCATCAGAGTAGTCTGGAGCATGTTGACGATGCGATCCCTCTCAGTTTCTGATTTAATCACCATTGAATTGCTGAAAAATCCGTAATAGCCGGTAAGATAGATATTAGTCAATACCGTCAGCCCCATATCCGCCCAGGTATTGTCTTCCTCGACGCACAGACTGAGTTTAGGAATAACCCTGCGGTTCTGCGGCAGAACCACAATGGCTCCGGATTTGGCAGTTTCATCGTAAGCCCGCAGGAAACCGAACCAGCTCACTCTGGCAAATTCCCTGATTACGTTGATTAAAAGCAGATAAATCGCATTGCCCCACAGTCCGGTAAAACTGCTGTCGCAGCTTTCGTTGAAAATGAATGATGATTTGTAGTAGACGTATGGCTCCCGCACCAGATAATCAGGAAGAACAATACTGAGAAAACGAGAGGAAGGATTATGGCGCAAATTCTGCCATGGTCTGAAATCATCGCTGTCAATAATACGCATCAGTTTCTGCTGATCCTGCAAAATTGCCTCCGGATTGTCACCGAAGAAGAATTCGTCGATCCCAACAACGATGGGACACAGGCAGGCCTCCCCAAGTTCACCCAGCAGCTGCGCCGTGTATATATCGTCAAAATCATTAAGATCATCACGGTAAATATTGGTATTTCCGTCCAGGCTGATCCGGTGAGACACTCCGATCAATCCGAAAGGCAAACCGCCGGCAGTATTAAGTTCCCTTGAATAAATCTTGTGAAACAGGGATGTTCTGCGGATATCATACGACAGATTGAGATCGTTGGAAATTTCCTGCCATGAGATATCGAGGATCCTGACCTTAATTCTCCCCGCCGGATATTCAGTAAACACCACATCGTTCAAACTCTTCCAGTCCGACTCGAGCGCTTTGAATTTTTCATGATGCATGATAACTGAAAGCTGCCTGCTGATCTCCTGATCCAGGGTCGCAATCAAATCGGTTATTTCTGCAACAATTTCATCATAGCTTCTGCCCATGAGGATCCCCGAAGTTACAGTCCATACGCAGATGTAGCACCGCGTTCACTGTAGCATAAAAAACACAACTGCAGATCATGCGCTTGGGCTGATCTGCAGTTTAAAATTCATAACATATTATTCCGCATAAAAAGAACGGAAAATATCAAGCCGGGATCCCGGTAAAACATAACAGTTTTTTCAGGATCCCCTAAAAGGGGCAGATCTAAGTCTGCCCAGCAACGGCAAATTAGCCTGGAATATTGGCTACCATGCGCAAAGAGGTGGAAAGTTCCTCCATCTGGAGCCACGGTTTCAGATATGCAACAGCTGCATATGAACCAGGTTTGCCCGGCTGTTCAACCACCTGGATGCTTGCTTCAGCCAGCGGATATTTAGCCTTGGCCTCGTTGCCGATAGCATTCGGATTAACATATTGTGAAATCCAATCATTCATAGCACCCTGAATTTCACCGGCATCCTTGCTTGAACCAATCCAGTCACGGCCCATTACCTTCAGATAGTGCGCAATACGGCTGCTGGCCATTGTATATGGAATTCTAGCAGAAATCGCAGCGTTTGAAGTAGCAGCAGGATCTGTATAGGTCTTAGGTTTATGAGTTGACTGACCTCCTAAGAATACTGCATAGTTGGTGTTCTTATAGTGAACCAGCGGCAGGAAGCCCAGGTCACTCAGTTCCTTTTCACGTTCATCGGTGATATTTACTTCAGCAGGGCATTCCTGCAGTAAATCGCCTGAATCAGACTTGTAGGTGAAATTCGGAAGATTTTCAACCTTACCGCCGTTTTCAGCACCGCGAATTGCAGTGCACCAACCGGTTTCACTGAAAGCCTTGGTCAACAACAGACCGTATTCATAAGCAGCATTGCTCCATACGAACTGATCATCGCTTTCAACCTTCTGAGTACCGTCGGCACGCAGTGGAAGCTCTTCGAATTCAAAGCTCTTTACAGGAACTGTATCGTTGCCATATGGCAATCTTGCCAGAGTTCTAGGCATGGTCAGACATACATATCTTGATTCATCACTGGCTCTGAATGAGTTCCATGCGGCATATGCTGGTGAATCAAAACCGGCTGCAACAGGCTTACCTTCGGAGAATTGCTTGAATGACTTGTAGTCAAACATTGAAGCATTGGTTGCAGCAATAAACGGAGCGTGGGCAGCAGATGCAACTTCACCGATATAACGCAGCAGAGAAACATCTTCGTCGCCGTAACCAAATTCATAGTCACCAATCAGAACACCATACGGAGCACCGCCGGCTGTACCGAATTCTTCCTGATAGATAGAGTTGAACAGATGGCTTCTGTCGATTGCAGGAGCGTTTTCAAACTGATCAATCAGCTCATCCTTGGTATAGTCACACATTTTAATCTTAAGACTTGGACCCAGTTCACTGTTCTTAACCAATTTCTGCAAACCAAGCCATGAACCTTCAAGTTTCTGGAATTTTTCATTGTGCATTACTGCGGTCAGCTGAGCCGAAATTTTCTTATCAATCTCACTGATTGCCTTTTCAATGGTAGAGGTGAGATTTTTGTCCCAGGTAATAGTTCCGCTCAATGCCTGACTGGTTAAACTTGCCAGAAGATCCTTGGTCTGATCCACCGGAGTCTGTGTTGTTGCTTCAAGAACTCGATCCAGAAAACTAACTGAACCTTCGGCAGCTTGCGCTGCTGATGCTTGTTGTAATGCTTCTTCTGCCATTATTTATTCTCTCCATCTAATCCTAATTCTTTTGCTAAGCTGGCAACATTGTCAGTATTTTCAAGAACTTCCTTAAGAAGTTTCTCAAGATCGCGTGAGCGGTCTGCCTTGCTTAAAAGGATCTTCAATTTCTGTCTTGTTTCCATTAATTTTTTCAGTGGTTCAACCTGATTTACTACATTTTCTGGTTTGAAGTCATCCATGGAATTGAACTTCAGATTAACCTCAAACTGATCACCTGAATCTGCCAGTGTATTGTCAACCTTATAGGTTAATTCAGGAGAAAGATCACTCATTACCTGGTCAAAATTATCTTTGTCGATCCCTACAAATTCACGATCTTCAACTTCAACCTTCTGATCATCAGGTTTATCCCCGGTAAAAGATCCCATAACACCTACTACAAACGGCAGTTCCTTAGTTTCGGTTGCGCCGTTGGTTTCAACATCATAGGTAATACTTACTCTGTTTTTACTAATTCTTTTGTGTTGAGCATTCATTGCCATAAAACACCTTCCTGCCTTTATTAAAAAATTTAACTAATTGTCCTAAAATCCTTTAAATTTCTTCAACGAAGAAATTAATCTAAAACTTTATTACCAGTTGATTGCCGGTCCTGAATTCTCTTTCTTCTGCTGCGCACTTTGGGATGAGGCATTGTTGGAAGCGCCGGACTGTGCACCGCCTGAACTCAGGTAATCACTGTTAAACGTGCCGCCCTCTTGTAAACCTGCTATAGTGAAAATACGGTTTTTAGTATCTGCCTGATCGCTGATCAATTCATTAAGAAGTTCCGGAAGAGACAGATGCCCCCATCTTATTGCTTTTTCAATCAGATATGACACAGGACTGTGAGGCTCGGTACTCCTAAAATACTTAGCTATATTGGCTAGTTCTTCAAACACCTGCTCCCTAGTAACCTCGCTATTCTTTGAAAGCAGTTCGAAGGACTGAGAGTTATTAACCACTCCGGCAGTCTGAACTGCGACCGTCTGCACTGTTGCAGTCTGTGGTTCAGCGTGAGATGAGGCATTATTATCCTGCACCGGTTCCTCCGCTGTTTGCTCTTTTTTGTCCTCAATACTGAAGCCAGTGAGAAAACCGACAGATTTAAGAATTCTGTCAAGATGATTGATAATGAACATGAAATTCGGAGTCTGAATTCCTGACGGCTGACACTTTGAACCGAGCAGAACATAGATGTCATTGCACAATGTTTTGCACTGTTTGAGTGTCTCAATAGTAGTCTTATATTTGTCAGCGTTGGCTGAAACATCCTTTTTCAGATCTTCTCTGAGTTTCGGACATTCTCCTTTCATTTCAGCGCTCTGGTACGCGAAATAGGATACATCACCCAACAAACGAACCTGAGACATTGGAGCATAAAGAATACTGTCGTTTTCACCAATCCCCACCATCTGAGAAAAAGCGGCCATCTTGAAATCCAGAGATTCTCTGAGTTTTCCTGCCTCGTCCTGCGCCTTGATGCTTGCCTCAGGAATAACAGGATTGAGTTCATCAAAATGTTCTGTCAGTAACGTGTTGAGCAGATCCAAAGTATTTTTGAATCCAATGAGCGTATCATCAAGATACAGCTGAGAAACCATCAACCAGGAAAGAAGCTCTATATCCTTGGTCTGTTTCTGGAATGTTTCACAAAGCTGATCAGAAAGTCTTTTCCAGCTATTGATATTGTTTTCATTAAGTTCGTCCAGTTCGCTTTCATCAGGAGTCTGGAGAAGCTTTCTTGCAGCACTGTTCGCCTCATTATATACATTTCTCAGAGCTCTGAAAGCCTGACGATCTAATTTGATATAAGTACCGCAGTACTGCTGCTCATTAACCGGTTCCTTTAATTTTTGTAAAACTTTATCATTAACTATCATTTAAATAGTAAACGCTCCATAATAACCTTTGATGCTATTTAAGATTGTTTAAAATCAACAATCCAACCTTTTCGTTTTTCAATAAGACTTAACTTTTTATAGGTAATACTACTTGAAATAATATTTCCATCAATGTCTTTAACAAGGTAGGAGCCACTCTGTCTCCGACCGTATATAAATCCTGTCTGATTGTTTATCCTGAC
>ONPL01000134.1 GCA_900319705.1 uncultured Pseudomonadota bacterium
GCGGCTTCATGATGCCGCGGA
This sequence comes from uncultured Pseudomonadota bacterium, assembly GCA_900319705.1. Taxonomy (GTDB): domain Bacteria; phylum Pseudomonadota; class Gammaproteobacteria; order Enterobacterales; family Succinivibrionaceae; genus UBA2804. Next base: position 22 of record ONPL01000134.1, read on the forward strand.
CCACGAGTCCGATCGCCGCAGCGCTGACCGCCGTATGACGGACGTTGCGTTGGAACAGCATTGCGATACCCCAGATCGCGGCGAGCCCGACCACGGAGTAAATGATTCTTGCAAGAACGCATCAGGAGAATTACCAGTATGAAGGAATTCAGATTGTTGATATTGCGAATTGGCTGGTGAATGAGTAATTCAGTAGAACGTTCCGGCGTAATGCTTCGCTCTATGAGATGTACGAACAGCGAAGGAAGAACATCAGTAAAGCAAGTGCAGAAACTCTTCACCGGATTTCAAGAACTCTAGGATGCATCATGGAGGAGCTGCTTGAAAAGTAAAGATCCATCTTTCCTGAACTGGTACTTTTCCCGCAGGAAACGGCGATCGCTCTTTTGGTTGAATAGTATGAGGGGAAACTCCATACTGCACCGAGCTGCAACATACCCTCCCCGATCAGCAGGTACTTCGATACAAGCTACACAATCCTAGGCTCAGTGCAGCTCGCGTTGAACTTGTTTTCTAATATTTGATCAACTATAATTTTCCAGGTCGGGAATATTAAGAAGTTTCAACGAACTGTTTTAATTCTTTTCCCGCTTAGATTTCCCGGAGCAGTGTTTGACGGCTGTGTCGGGTGTAATATTCATTCCGGACATAATTCTGACTGTATTCAATGTTTTTATGGCTTTAATCAATTATCCTGTCCGTTTAATTACTATAGACGAAGATCGCGCCGATCAGCGCATTGACAATTTTCTGATTTCGCAGTTTAAAGGGGTGCCGAAAAGTTTTGTTTACCGGATCCTTCGTAAAGGCGAGGTCAGAGTTAACAAAAAGAGGATCGATCAGACCTACCGCCTGGCTGCCGGCGATGTGGTGCGCCTGCCTCCGGTTAAGATCGAGGATAATCCGGTAGTGGTTCCATCCGGCGGTCTGACAATTGTTAAACAGCTGGGAGCGGCGATTATCCATGAGACCGATGAAATGCTGGTGATCAACAAACCTGCAGGGATTGCTGTTCACGGCGGCAGCGGGGTGGAGTACGGAGTAATCGAGGCTCTTCGTTCATGCCGCACGGATTTGCATTATCTTGAACTGGTGCACCGGCTTGATCGGGAAACCTCCGGCTGTCTGATGATTGCCAAAAAGCGCAGTGCCCTGCGCAATCTGCATGAACAGCTGCGAAATAAAACCGTTCATAAACACTATTATGCGCTGGTCAGGGGAAAATGGTCCAACCGGGTTAAATTTGTTGATCAGCCTCTGCTTAAGAACGTGTTGCAGTCCGGTGAAAGAATGGTTTTCGTAAGCCGTGACGGCAAACCGTCAAAAACTCTCTATGAAATTGTAGAGGAGTTTTCCGGTGCCACTCTGGTGCAGGCATCTCCGCTCACCGGAAGAACCCACCAGATCAGGGTTCACTGTGCCTATGCAACCCATCCGATAGCGGGAGATCAGAAATACGGTGATCGACAGTTTGACAGTCAAATTTCTGCTGCAACCGGGCTGCGACGGATGTTTCTGCACGCCAGAAGCATTACCTTCAATGATCCTGCGACCGGAAAAGCAACAACAGTGACAGCAGAACTTGATGAAGAACTCCAGTCAGTACTGGATCGGCTTCATGAACAACAGTAACCATTTCTGATTAAAAAATATGAACAGCTTATCTGATGAAATAAAAGTTATAGTTTTCGATGTTGACGGAACCATCATGGATTCCATCGGCAGAATTGTGGAATGTATGCAGGCTGCCGCCTGCGCCTGCGGGGTGGCTGAACCTTCGGTTCAGGCGGTGAGAAATATTATCGGAATAACGCTCCACCATGCAGTGGAGGTGCTTTTCCCGGAGCAGAATCCTGAAAAAATAGATCAGATCACCGATGAATACCGCCGTCTGTATAATCTTTGGGAGATTGAGAGACCTACCAGTCTGTTCCCCGGGGCGATGAAGACTCTGCAGACTCTGAAGCAGAGAGGCTACCGCCTGGCCATTGCCACCGGAAAATCACAGCGCGGTCTTGCCAGACTTTACGGTGATCAGGAACTTTGCTCGCTGTTTTCCGCTTCGGTTACCGGTGATCAGGTTAAATCAAAACCGCATCCGATGATGCTGCAGAAACTGATGAACCAGCTTGAGATCAAACCGTCTGAAGCTGTAATGGTAGGGGATTCGGTACTGGATCTGCAGATGGCCGGAAACTGCGATGTCCGCTCAATCGGCATAACCTGGGGTGTTCATTCAAGGGAACAGCTGCAGCAGGAAACGCCGGTTGCGGTTATTGACGATCTATCGCAGTTACTGGAGATTTTTTAGAAAATCGATCACTTCTCCGGCATGACCGTTTACCTTGACCTTGCGCCATTCATGAAGGATCCGGTTGTCCCTGATGATAAAGGTGGATCGTTCGATCCCCATGTATTTTCTTCCATACATGCTTTTCTCCTTCCATACATCGAATGCCTGCGCCAGCAGGTGTTCTGGATCGCTCAGCAGCGGAAAATTGAGCTGGTGCTGCTCTCTGAACCGCAGATGGCGCGATACCGGATCCGGGCTTACCCCTATAACCCCGGCATAGGGAAGAATTGATGACATACTGTCCCGGAAGGAGCAGGCCTCCCTGGTACAGCCGGAGGTAAGATCCTTCGGATAAAAATAAAGGACTACGGTCCGGGATGCAAATTCCGACAGTGCAAATTCCCGTTCCTGTCCTTCAGCGTCAATTCCCTGCAGTCTGATATCAAAAAAGTCCATGTTCCGCCTCCTGATTATTTATCCTTTGGTGTACTGCTGTCGAGCCTGTCAGTGTCTTTCTGCAACTCCGGGTTTTCCTCTTCATCAGGCGGTGTACTGCTGTCATCAAAAAGATCTGCAGAATGAGGACAGCGGTTGCTGCGCAGATAGTCGAGAGCCAGACGCTGATACTGCAGAGAAACCTGCAGCATGCGCGGAAGTTCCGGATTCAATTCCTCCCTGGTCTGGTTGGCGCTGATTATGGCTGAGTAGATACTAAGTTCCGGGTTGTCAAGATTTTCTTCCCAGATGTCGATATTAATACTGTTTTCGCAATTGATGACATGGGCGCCGATTTCATTTTTTCTGATTTGCGGATTGAGACAGTTGAGGTTTTTGAGCAGCAGGCTGGCAATGCTGTCGATGGAATTGGTTTCTGTTTCCGGAAAAAATGCAAAGGTAAAATTAATATTTGCTCTGCGGATATTCTGAAAGGTTATAAAGCCGTCGCAGGGATCCTGTGAGGCGATAAACCATCCGTCAGGGGCGATGATTTCATCCTGATATTCATAGTCATCCGCCTGAAGCGGGGCGGAAAAAAAAGCTGCGGCCGCAAACAGTCCGGCTGCGATCCTTTGATTCATGTTTTTATTAGCCAGTGTTGTAAATTCGTGGTGATATTATAACTGAAGCAGCACAGTCGGTGCTATAAATACGGATTCATCGCTGCTTCTTCTGTGATCTCAGATGGTTGATGAACTTGTCGGCACGGCTTTCAGCCGCACCCTGCTGGGCGCGGGAAAGACTGGATCTGATCATGGCGAGATTCTCACGGGTGGTACTGTCATCGTAAAGGTATTCGCTAACCAGAAAATAATAATAGGCCATGTAGTAGCTGACCTCGCATCCTAGTCCGTTGGCGGACATCATACCAAGATAGGCGGCGCTGTAGGCGTGCCCGTTCTCCATGGCACGGGAAAACCATTCGTATGCCTGCCGGTACTGTTCAAGTTCATAGTGGATCAGACCGAGACTGTACTGTGACAGAGTATGATTATGTTCAGCGGCCCGGGTGAACCATGCCACTGCCGCCTGCTGATCCTGGATGGTTCCGAGACCTTTGCTGTATGCTATACCCAGATAGTAGTAGGCATCGTCTAGATTGAACCTGGCGGCTTTTTCCAGCAGCCGGATGGCTTCGCCGTAGTCGCGATCTACTGTTTCCCCGTTCTGGTACATTCTGCCGAGCCGCAGCAGTGCATCCGGATCTTTCAGATCTGCCGCATCCCGCAGCAGACTGACGGCCTTCTGCTCATCACGATCTACATATTCACCCCGCAGATACATCATCCCCAGCCGGTAGAGTGCGGAGGGATATCTTTTTCCGGCCGCCTCTTCATACCAGCTGACCGCCTGCTGCAGATCCACCGGTGTTCCGATCCCTTTTTCGTAGAAGAAGCCCACCTGGTACATCGCTTTTTCCAGCCCTCCGCGGGCTGCCCGCAGTTCATTTCTGAAAGCGGATGCGGCATCGGGTGCGGTCCCGCTTCCTGTAATATACATGAGGGAGAGCAGGTGCTCTGCCTCGCGGTTCGCAGATCTGGCGCTCTGTTCACACCAGAGGAAGGCTTTAACCGGATCTGCCGGTATTTCGGTTCCGTTGAAATACAGCTCCGCCAGTGACAGGGCCGCATCGCTGTCGCCGTATTCCGCCAGTCGTTCGAGCCACGGTACCGCTTCTTCAAACTGTTTCTTTCTGAGCAGTATGTCTGAAAGTTCACGCATTGAAACATAGTCGCCCTGCAGAGCACCCCGGGTGAACCAATAGGCTGCATGATCCTCGTCGATGACAATCACACCGCGGGAACCGTTGAGATAAAGTTTACCGAGGATCTGCAGTGCCGGTATATAATCCATTTTGGCCGCCTCCCGGTATAGATTAAGAGCCTCTGTCATCCTCTGCCGCTCATCCGGCTTTTTCCCTTTCTTCTGCGGCAGTCCCTTCTGATAGTGATACATGCTGCCCAGGGCGAAAAGAATTTCCGGATCTTTTATTTTTCTGGTCTTGGAGCATTTTTTGAAGGCGTTGCTGTAGTCTTCGGTTTTGAAATAGAACTTGCAGTCCTCTATGTCGGAATTTGAAATGTGATATTTGAAGTATACTGACGCGGCGGTGCCGGCCAGGGCTGACAAAAGGACAACAGCCAGAGAAATCAGAATGATTTTTTTCCGGCGGACTTTTTGAACCTGCATTTTTTGCAGCTGTTCTGCTGAGGATTCCTCTACGTTATTCCTTTCCCGGTGCGCACGTTTATTGTTATCATTTATTGAACGCAGCCCGTCCCTGGTGTCCGGCTGTCCGGTTTCCGGAACCTCTTCAAACAGTTTATCTTTCAGAAAGTTGATCAGTCTGGTAAACAGCATGGGACCCTCCATGTGTGCGCAGTACCTGTGTATTGCTGCATTTTTATAGTTTTTGTATGCGGCTGTCCATTTCCGATCGTTTAAATTTTTAGCTCCTCTATATTAATTATTATATAAATTTTTTTGCCGGTGCCTAAAATTTGTTCTATATAATTGTGGTTGATCACATTTGAAAGTTATTCGGGAGCTGGGAGGATGGCTTTATACTGCAGTTGACGCAAGGTCGTTCATGGAGATGATTGTGGCAACGGCTCTCATTACAGCAGTCGGCAGAGTATTATCAACCAGACTGAAACTGATGCTTATTTAAGTTTCTGGACTGCAACGGAGCATGTTTTTTTGCAAAAACACAGACCGTATGCGTAAACTGAGCAGATTGTCTCGTTATCCATATATGC
>ONPL01000006.1 GCA_900319705.1 uncultured Pseudomonadota bacterium
CCGCCGAAGTGTTTTGCTAATACGTTAGTAATAGCAGCGGTTAAAGTTGTTTTACCATGGTCTACGTGACCGATTGTACCTACGTTAACGTGGGTTTTACTACGTTCAAATTTTTCCTTTGACACGATTTTTTCCTTAATTTATAAATTTTTAAAACACTACTCAATTATTAAAAATTGAGTAGCTAAACTAATTATTACTTAGCCTGACGAGCTTCAATTACAGCATCAGCGATCTGCTTAGGAGTTTCAGCATACTTACCGAATTCCATTACATATGAAGCACGACCTTGTGTCTGGGAACGCAAATCAGTTGCATAACCAAACATTTCTGCCAGTGGAACGAGAGCGTGAACAATCTTACCACCAGTTGAACCTTCTTCCATACCTTCAACGATACCGCGGCGTCTGTTCAAGTCACCGATAACATCGCCCATGTAATCCTCAGGAGTTTCAACTTCAACCTTCATAATTGGTTCAAGTAAAACTGGTGAAGCCTTCATGAAACCAGACTTGAATGCCTGGCAGGCAGCAGTCTTAAACGCAGCTTCGGAGGAGTCAACTTCATGGAAAGAACCATCGAATACTGTAACCTTAATGTCAACAACAGGGTAACCAGCAAGTACACCAGTATTAATCTGTTCCTGACATCCTTTATCGATTGCAGGAATGTATTCTTTAGGAATAACACCACCAACAATTTCACTAACAAATTCGTATCCTTTACCTGGCTCGAGCGGTTCCATACGTAACCAGCAGTGACCGTACTGACCGTGACCACCGGACTGATGAACGTACTTACCTTCTGACTCAACAGTGCCACGAATAGCTTCACGGTAAGCAACCTGTGGTTTACCTACATTAGCGTCAACGCTGAACTCACGTTTCATACGGTCAACGATAATATCTAGGTGAAGTTCACCCATACCAGCAATAATGGTCTGGCCTGATTCTTCATCTGTATGAACTCTAAATGAAGGATCTTCTTGAGCTAATCTCTGCAGAGCAAGAGACATTTTTTCCTGGTCAGCTTTTGTTTTTGGTTCAACTGCAACAGAAATAACTGGCTCTGGGAATTCCATTCTTTCAAGAATAATTGGGTTGTTTTCATCACAGAGAGTATCACCGGTAGTTACCTGCTTCAAACCGATTGCAGCAGCGATATCACCAGCTAAAACTTCTGTAACTTCATTTCTTTTGTTGGCATGCATCTGTACGATACGACCGAAACGTTCTCTCTTCTGTTTAACAGAATTGAATACAAAGTCACCCTGTGAAACCTTACCAGAATAGCAACGGAAGAATGTCAGGTTACCAACAAACGGATCGGTTGCGATCTTGAAAGCCAATGCTGAGAACGGTTCTGAATCAGAAGAGTGTCTGCAGTCTTCTGTGCCATCAAGCTTTTCACCCTTGATTGCAGGTACATCAACAGGAGAAGGAAGGTATTCAATAACAGCATCAAGCATAGCCTGAACACCCTTACATTTGAATGCAGTACCGCAAGTTACAGGAACAATTTCATTGTTCAACACTCTCTTGCGAAGACCCTGCTTGATTTCTTCTTCAGTTAACTCTTCTCCGCCGAAGAATTTTTCCATCAGAGCTTCGTCAGCTTCAGCAGCTGCTTCAATCAGATTCTGACGATATTCTTCAGCTTGTTCTTTTAATTCCTCTGGAACATCAACATATTCAAAGGTGGTACCCTGATCTTCATCAGACCACTTAATTGCTTTCATCTTAATCAGATCTACAACACCCTTAAATGAATCTTCTGCTCCAACAGGGATCTGCAATGGAACAGGGTTAGCGCGCAACTTAGTTTTGATCTGTTCAACAGCACGGAAGAAGTTTGCACCTGTACGGTCCATCTTGTTGATGAATGCAATACGTGGTACATGATACTTGTTAGCCTGTCTCCATACTGTTTCTGACTGTGGCTGAACTCCACCAACCGCACAATAAACCATTACAGCACCGTCAAGAACACGCATTGAACGTTCTACTTCGATTGTAAAATCCACGTGGCCTGGGGTGTCGATGATATTGATACGATGTTTTTTGAACTGGTGAGCCATACCGCTCCAGAAGCATGTGGTAGCTGCAGAAGTAATGGTAATACCACGCTCCTGCTCTTGAACCATCCAGTCCATAGTTGCAGCACCATCATGAACTTCACCGAGTTTATGATTTACACCGGTATAAAACAGAATACGTTCTGTTGTAGTTGTCTTACCTGCATCGATGTGAGCAGATATACCGATATTACGATATAATTCTATAGGGGTTTCACGAGTCACTATGATTTCCTCTTGTCTAAAGTACAAAGCATGATCGTTTATATAACAACCATGCCGCATAGATTAATATTCTACCAACGATAGTGAGCGAAAGCTTTGTTAGCTTCAGCCATGCGATGAACATCTTCACGTTTTCTCACAGCACTACCTTTATTGTCTGATGCATCTAATAACTCACCAGCAAGGCGCTGAGCCATGGATTTTTCACCGCGATTGCGTGCAGCATCCACCAACCATCTCATAGCTAAAGTATCCCTACGAGCAGGACGAACTTCAACAGGAACCTGGTAGGTTGAACCACCAACACGACGAGACTTAACTTCGACAGTAGGACGAATATGATCTAAAGCTTCAACAAAGATTGCCAAAACCTGTTGATAATCATCACGACTCTTTTCTTTTTTATCAGCAATGATATCCAAAGCACCGTAAACAATGCTTTCGGAAACTGACTTTTTACCGTCTACCATTACTACATTAATGAATTTTGCTAATAATTCTGAACCAAACTTTGGATCAGGCAGTATTTTGCGTTGACCGACTTCACGACGTCTAGGCATTTTTATTCCTCTTAAACTTCAGGTTTTACCCAAAACTAAATTAAATACAAGTACAACGTTTGGCCTTACTTAATGGGGAACCATTAAGCCTTAGGCTTCTTAACACCATACTTTGAACGACCCTGTTTACGATCTTTCACACCAGCGCAGTCTAAAGAACCACGAATAGTATGATATCTAACACCTGGTAAATCTTTAACACGACCACCACGAATTAACACAACAGAGTGCTCCTGAAGGTTATGACCTTCACCACCAATATAAGATGTAACTTCAAAACCGTTTGTTAAACGAACACGGCAAACTTTTCTCATTGCAGAGTTCGGTTTCTTTGGAGTTGTAGTATACACACGAGTACAAACACCGCGTTTCTGTGGGCATCCAGCCAATGCAGGAACTGCAGACTTAGTTACCTTTCTAACACGTGGTTTACGTACTAGTTGGTTTATAGTTGCCATTAAAAAAGCTCCTAAAATACACTATACAAAAAAAATCTTTACCTTATAAAACTAAAGGCAATGAATCATACAATGAATAAATTAATAAGTCAAGAGTTGATGCACGTCTCACAAAATTCACTATTCTGAGCAAATAAGCAACAGTTTTCCGCGCATTAATTTTTATAGAAAGACTACTTGTTTTTAATTTTAAGAGTATTTTCCAAAGACAGATGTCTTATCTGCACTGTCTTATTACGATTTTTAAATCTCTCCGCCAGCTGTTCTGCGATATACACAGAACGATGCTGCCCACCCGTGCAGCCGATGGCAACTGTCAGATAACTTCTATTGTTCCTTTCTATCTGAGGAAGCCAGTTATTAATGAACACATCTATCTGATTAATGAACTCAACAACTTCCTCTTTAGATTTCAGATATTCGATTACTGCTTCATCAAGCCCGGTAAGAGATCTAAGCTTAGGGATCCAATGAGGATTAGGAAGAAACCTAGCATCAAATACAAAATCAGCATCCTTAGGATTCCCATTTTTAAATCCAAAAGACTCTATGACTATAACAAGTTCCTTTGACTTACGGCCAAGAAGACGTGTAGTAATAATCTCACTCAGAGAATAGATATTTAAATTACCGGTATCTATTCTCAAATCTGTGTAGGTTGACAACGGAGCCAGCAGACTTGATTCCTGCTTTATTGCCTGCTCAAGCGTAAAATTTCCTAGTTTTGTTAAAGGGTGGATACGTCTAGTTTCAGAATAACGTTTGATCAGGATCGCATCATCCGCATCAATAAAAAGACTTACAATTTTCAACTCGTCAACTTGCTGAATTGTCTGCAGAACTTCATGAACGGAATTAGGATCAGTAGGAAGATTCCTCACATCAATGCTAACTGCGATACGATCATACTTTCCTCTTGAAATTTCCACTAGATTAGGAAGAAGGACAACCGGCAGGTTATCAACACAGTAATAACCTAAATCCTCTATACATCTCAATGCCACTGTCTTTCCTGCACCAGAACGACCGCTAACAATAACCAATTCCATTTACGTCACTCACTACAACGTCAACGCTGCCACTCAGACTACTTGTACCGAACTATTTTATCATATAAATCGGCATCACTAGTTGCTGTTTTTAACAATCTGATAAGTTCTTTGTCTTCCAGTTTTTTGCTTATTTCCTCAAGACATTTTGAATAATCCGTCGATTCATGCGGATAAAATAGTGCAAAGAAAACATCTACCGGCAAATTATCAATGGCACTGAAATCGATGGGAGACGTCAATGTCACCAGTACACCAACAAACTTTGAAGCCTTTCTTGTTGAACAATGTGGAATAGCAACCTGGTTCCCAATGCCTGTACTGCCTAATTTTTCTCTAGCATAGATAGAATCAAATAGCCGCTGAGGTTCCTCTTCTAACCTTTCAGCAGCTATCTTACTAATCAGTTCCAAAACTTTCTTGCGGCTTAAACAATCAACATTTGCTCTTACACACTGAAGAGTTAATATGTTTTCGATAAGCATAACAATATATTATTTTTGCTGTTTCTCTTTATGTTTTACAATTATACGCACGACTTTATCCAATAACACATCGATTGCCGCATATAAATCCTGCTCTATTGCTTCGGTATGGAATGTATCACCAACCACATCGATTACAGCTTCTGCCTTTTGCTCTGTTTTTTCTACTGAAAGCGTAACCTGAATTGCTTTAATACCATCTGACTGTCTATCAATTTTTTTGGTAAACTTATCATTCACATAGTCATTCAAAGCTTGAGTTACATCTACGTTATGTCCTTTTACTGTAATTTGCATACTCGCTATCCTTATTCTTATAATTATTGTTATAAAATCGCCCAGGCTGCTGTACCGTAACGAATCCCAGCCCTAGGATTATGATACCCCAACTGAAAAAAATAAATTAGAACAGTGTTCACATTAATTGGATTTATATAAGGGAATAATCGTACCGAGATCTCAAAACTGTTTTCTTTGACTCGATGTTGGAATATTCATGAATTCACGATATTTTGCGACAGTCCTTCTGGCAACAATGATGCCGTCACGGGTCAATATTTCGGATATTGCGCTGTCCGACAGAGGTTTCTTAGGATTTTCTTGAGAGATCAATTTCTTGATTTTAGCTTGTACAGCAGTTGCAGAGCACTCTCCCCCTACATCTGTACCCACATGACTTGAAAAAAAGTATTTCAATTCAAAAATACCGCGCGGGGTATGCATAAACTTCTGAGTGGTTACACGAGAAATAGTAGACTCATGAACCCCGACATCCTGAGCAATCTCACTTAAAATAAGAGGCTTCATTTTTTCAGGGCCGAACTCCAGGAAATCCTCTTGATAGCGAACAATGCACCTTGCAACTTTTAGCAAAGTTTCATTCCTTGTTTCAAGGCTTTTGATCAACCATTTAGCCTCGTTCAGATGAGATCGAATGTACTGAACATCATTACCCGAAGAACAATGCTGATCAATATCAGCATAAGCCTGGTTGACCCTTAACTTAAAAGAACATTCAGGATTTAAATCCACTATCCACTGTCCTTTTATTTTCTTCACTATTACATCAGGTTTTACATACTGGGAATCATCATGAAAATACTGAGCACCAGGATTAGGATCCAAGCTCTTAATCAATTTCAGAACCTTACGCAGTTCTTCCTCACTTCCTCCAACCTTTCGCAGCAATGTTCTGTAATCCTTTGAAGCAAGAAGAGAAATATGATTATTGACAATATCCAGAGCTCTTTCACACATTGGATCATCCACATGCAACTGTTCTAATTGAATTTTCAATGATTCCTGCATATTTCTAGCAGCAACTCCGACCGGCTCAAAATGCTGTATTCTAGTTATAACAATCTTGACATCAATTTCCTCGATATCAATTTTTGACAACTCAGCATCAATGTCCATTTCATCATAATCTAACGTTCCTTCAGAAATGCGCTGTTCAAGTAGTAAATTTTTTGCAGCCACTATGATAGAATCGACATCTTCTGTTAAGTAACCATTGTCATCAATTGCGTCTATCACAGCTTTAGCTATAGCATTATCAACTTCTGTAAAAGGTGACAAATTCAACTGCCAAAGCAAATGATCCTTAAGAGTCTCTATAGTTTCGCCCTGATACTCAAATTCACTATCATCCATCAATGAAGACGAAACACGATGAGATGAGGTCATTCCCTCCTCCCATGAGTTATTTTCCCACGTTGTATCCAACGGAGCATCATTTTCAGGAGGAAGATTGCTTGATTCCAATGCTGTTACAGTATCTGCAGTATTCGCTTCAAAAACATCAACGACATTCTCAGATCCGTTTTCTTTAATGATATTTTCATTGATTTTTTGCTCGTTATCGGAATTATCGTTATTTAATGCTCTTTCTTCACTACCATCATCCAATTCAAGCAGAGGATTTTCCTCAACAGCTTTTTGGATTTCCTGTTCTAGTTCAACAGTAGACAACTGCAGCAGTCTAATAGCCTGCTGCAACTGAGGAGTCATTGCCAAACTGGTTGATAATTTTTGAACAAGTCCCTGAGATAAAGCCATTACAAGATATTTTCCTATTTCAATTTGAAGTCAGAACCTAGATATTTAGTGATTACATCTTGATTTGCAATCACTTGTTCAGGAGTTCCTGATGCTATTACCGCACCATCATCAACTATATATGCCATTTCACAAACAGCCAGTGTCTCACGAACATTATGATCTGTTATTAAAACACCTATACCTCGATCCCTTAGGCCTAAAATTATTTCTGTAATATTTTTAACCGACTTCGGATCAATACCGGCAAAAGGTTCATCAAGAAGAATAAACTTAGGATCTAAAACAAGAGATCTAGCTATTTCAACTCTTCTTCTCTCTCCTCCAGATAGACTCATACCTAAACTTTTTCTTATATGGTCTATCTGATATTCATCAAGAATTTTATTAACCTTATCCATCCGCTGCTTTTTGGTTAATTTGGTATTAAGTTCCAAAACGCCAAGCAGATTCTCCTCCACGGTTAGTTTTCGAAACACGGAGGCATCCTGAGGCAAATATCCTAATCCATATCGAGCTCTTTGGTGCATTGGAAGATCTGTAATTTCACTGTCATCAATGAAAACCTGCCCGCCGTTATTGGCTATAATACCAACAATCATGTAAAACGAAGTTGTTTTACCTGCTCCATTTGCCCCAAGCAAACCAACTATCTGGCCGGAGGATACTTCCAAACTTACATTCTTTACAACTTCTCTCTCTTTGTATACTTTACGTAGATTTTTCGCAATAAGCTTTGTCATAATATCTGCGGTGAGGAAACCACCAGGTTGTCCGATGAAGAGATCTCCTCTATTTTCCTTTTTCAACTCAATTAAATAATCTAATTAACATGCATATATAAACAATTTGAAATTCTCAAAATTTACAGACGTACTATACATCGTTCACTTGTCTCAAATACATGCATCTTTACACAGTTTTCCATATGCATGACCTGATGATATGCCATGCTTAAATAACTTCGATCTACCGACCACCCCTTAAATATGACGTCTTATCAAACATGGTTCATACCAGACTAATCGAGACGACACTCAACACCAAAACCTCCTAGAGTTTCTTTTTCGATCTTACTTCTTCTAGAGAAAATTAGCCAAGAAGCTTAGAATTACAATCTCTGATACGCTATTTCCAAGAACCACATATCCTCAACATGTATTCAAAGCAGAATAGTACGATACCTACTCTATGTTGCATGTTCACTATCTCACGGTTATCTGAGATAATAGGCAACTCAATCTCCGTTTTCTTGTAGTATATATTATATTGTTTTCGTAAATTGTAAGAACTGTCACACAAAAGCCAACGCCCCATATAGGGACCTAATAAAAGAAGGCAGATCACCGGATTTTAAATACTACCCATTCAAATTATTTGTTATTGGTATTTTTATCCGTTCCGGTCGTCTTGTTCTTATTTTTATCCTCCAACTGATCTGGGACTAAAACAGTCCTAACCTGGCCGGACTTAACAGTCGCAACCATATGACCTTTGTTCATATCATAAATAACCTTGTCACTTTGAATCTGATTATCTAACTTTTTAACAAACGCATCGCCTTCAATAACTATCTCTTTAATAGATACATCATAACTCAGAGTAATTCCTTGAGCATGAATACGCTGACCATCATCCATGGTTTGTTCATAAATAGCCAAATTTTTCTTTGTTCCATAGGCAATTAATTTAGTATGCTGATTCTTCTTGTTCGGATTTTCACGGAACACTTCCACCTTGTCAGCCTTTATATAAATGGTTCCCTGATGAATTTCCACATTATCAGTAAATATAACGTGATCATTCTCAACATCAGCGAACTGTTTATCAGAATCAATAGTAATCATTTCTTTAAAATCTGACTGAAGGGCAATTGAAGGGGTTACGCTGCACCCAAGAATGCATACAAAATAGAAACTATTTTTCATTAAAATTTTTAAAATCTTCTGGTTGAATGATAGCATGACAATCCTCATTAAAACGATACTGATTTGAATCAATATTTCCTTCTAAAAACTTTCCATGATTTTCCGACATAACACGGTCGACCATATCTACTTGTCGATTAGATCGAATATCTTTTGTTCCAAGATCCAATTCAAGATACGACGTTAGTATTCTAATATTTTCGAGACTTCCCTTATCGGCCTCACTTGCTGTAAAAGTAACGATATTTACATCATTGTATAGAGAAATAGAATCACCGGTATTATATATACCATCCTTTGACCAAATTTCCCACTTTTTGGATTTTCTGTCAGTATCGTAGGCAAACATATACGGATCTACAAAACGCGTAACGTCTGCAATCTTAAAAAATTCTAGTTGCTTTGCCTTATACTCGTATTCTACAGTTCCGTCATCACCATTATATACATGTCCCCTAACCTTCTTACCAACCACACTCGGTTTGTATTCCTTATCTGGGGATTCTTCTTCTGCATAATCATAAATTACAATATAAAAAAATACCGATGCCATTATGAAAATACAAGAAAGAATAAGAATGAAAGTTCTAGTACCCATTTTTTATATCGAGCCCTCTATTATCGACAATTTACCCTGAGCTTGGAGGACGATATCCGTTATTTCTCTGACAGCACCACTGCCACCAATATTTTTGGTTACAAGATCCACTTGACCCAGCAACAGAGGATGAGCATCAGCAACAGCTACACTTATTCCTACACTACCTAGAAGAGGAAGATCTATCACGTCATCACCTATATAAAGAGTTTCTTCAGGAACGAGCCCTAACTGCTGAATCATTTCCCTATATTTTTCAACTTTATCTGTTACAGCTTGATAAACATACTTTACCTTAAGATCGGCCATTCGCTTTGCAAGAAGAGTGGAACTTCGACCTGTAATAACCGCAAACTCTATACCTTGCTTTATTACAGAGACAATTCCGCATCCGTCCTTTGCATTAAACGATTTAATTTCATCTCCATGTTCAGTCATGTATATTTTGCCGTCTGACAAAACTCCATCAACATCAGAAATAATTAATTTTATTTGCTTAAATCTGTCAAAAAGTTCATTAGAAACTTCATGGTAAGTTGTTTTAATCATACTAGTAAACACCCGCTTTCAGCAGATCATGCATATTAAAAGCTCCAAGAATTCTGTTATCTGAATCAACGACAATTAAACCGTTTATCTTCTTAATCTGCATAATGTTAAGAGATTCAGCAGCAAGCATTTCTGGATTAACAGTCACACAACCATGTCTGACGACATCTTTAACAGGAGTATCAAGAGATATACCCTTATCAATAATTCTTCTCAAATCACCGTCTGTAAACACACCGTACAAGGTTTTATCTTCATTTGCAACAGCAGCCATTCCCAAGCCTTTGGATGTAATTTCAAACAGTGCAGTTTTGACAGAAACATTCTTATCAACACACGGAAGTTCATTATCAACATGCATCAAAGATGAAACTCTTAACAGAAGTTTCTTCCCCAAAGCTCCGCCAGGATGACTCATTGCAAAATCACTAGCAGAAAACCCTCTAGCTTCAAGCAAAGCAATAGCCAATGCATCACCCATAACAAGGGTTGTAGTAGTACTAGATGTAGGGGCAAGATTTAGAGGACAAGCTTCCTGTTGCACATGAATGCATAAGTGAACATCAGCCTCTAGTGCCATCGTCGAATTCTTATTACCTGTTATGCATATGATCTTTATACCCAACCGTTTCAGCACTGGAATCAATACCAAGATCTCAGAACTTTCTCCGGAATTTGATATTGCAATAACAAGATCATCATTTGAGATCATCCCTAAATCACCATGAGCCGCCTCGGCAGGATGGACGAAGAAAGAAGGCGTTCCCGTTGATGCTAGCGTTGCTGCAATTTTAGAACCTATATGACCAGACTTTCCCATGCCAGTAACAATGACCTTACCCTTGGTACCTAATATGTACTGACAAGCTTTGGTAAATGATTCATCTTTAATGAAAGGTTCGATAGCTCGCAGGGCATTGATTTCCTCATGTAAAACCCTTAAACCTGTTTCCTGATATGAACTTTCATGCATTTTTTTACCCATATCTTGTTACAAACTCTGCTATTATAACCCAAGCGGACCGGAAAACCCACGGTTTTAACCTCAAGGATGATAGCACAACGATCAATAATGGAAGATTTGTTACGTTAAAGTTCAGTTCTCAACATACTGTTCAAATTTTGCTTCAGTTACGTTCGTGCAGAAAAGTTATAATCGTTTGCAACACAACCAATTTTAATCGTGATTTTTATCACAGATTGTGGCAAAATAAGACGCTAATAGGTAAATCCTATTGTTTTATTCAATTCTAGTATGGACAAGATTTATGCAGCCAGATACAGAACTTACCTCTGACTTGATCGAACTTGATGGTGTATCTTTTGCCCGCGGTGACCATGTAATTTATGACAATGTAAGTTTAAATATACCCAAAGGAAAAATTACAGCCATAATGGGACCAAGCGGTACTGGTAAAACAACTCTGCTGAGACTTATCGGTGGACAGTTGAAACCACACAAAGGTTCTATTTGGTACAATTTAAGTGAAACGGAAAGAGTGGATATTTCCCAATTAAACCGTTCCAAACTGTTCAATTTAAGGGAACGAATGAGCATGTTGTTCCAAAACGGAGCTTTATTTACCGGCATGTCAATATTAGATAATGTCATCTATCCGTTGAAAGAACATACCAAACTTCCCGAAGATCTGCTGAAAACCCTAGCGATTATGAAACTAGAAACCGTAGGATTACGTGGTGCCGCAGACAAAATGCCCGCTCAGTTGTCCGGAGGAATGGCAAGAAGAGCCGCGCTTGCAAGAGCTATAGCATTAGATCCGGAATTAATAATGTATGATGAGCCATTCACAGGACAGGATCCTATAACCCTTGCTGTGCTTCTTAAATTAATCAAACGTCTTAACGAAACATTAGGAATTACGTCCATAATTGTTTCTCATGATGTGGAGGAAGTATTAAGTATTGCTGACTATGTATACATTATAGCCAATACCAAAATACTGGCATCAGGAACATCCGAAGAAATAAAAACCAATAAAAATCCAAATGTTTACCAGTTTATTCACGGACTCCCAGACGGTTCAGTTCCTTTTCATTATCCTGCACGGGATTACTTTGAGGACTTATAAAAATGTCTCCACTCAAGCCAATTTTTTCATTAGGTTCCAAGGGAATAAATTTTTTCTCTACCATGGGAAGAGCCACAATAAAACTATACCAGGCTCTTATAGGAAAGCCTCAGTTCCGGAAGCATTTTCCTCTACTTATAAAACAGTTATATATAGTAGGGGTACAATCAATACTGATAATAATTGTATCCGGTTTGTTTATAGGAATGGTGTTGGGACTTCAGGGTTACAATGTCTTGGTTAATTTTAAGGCCGAAGCCAGTCTCGGACCTCTTGTATCATTATCTCTTCTCAGAGAACTCGGCCCAGTAGTCGCAGCTCTGCTTTTTGCCGGACGAGCAGGTTCCGCCTTGACTGCAGAAATCGGACTGATGAAAACAACAGATCAATTAAGTAGCATGGAAATGATGGCCATAGACCCGCTACGCAGAGTTATATCACCAAGATTTTGGGCCGGTGTAATATCCCTGCCAATTCTGACGCTTCTATTCAACGTAGTCGGCATATATGGTGGTAAAATGGTCGGGGTGGACTGGCTAGGTATAGATGAAGGTACTTTCTGGACAGGAACTCAAGCTGCAGTGGAAATCTATAATGATGTGGTTCAGGGATCAATAAAAAGCCTTGTATTTGCATTTATTATTACTTGGATAGCCGTATTTAACGGTTATAACTGTGAAAGAACATCCGCAGGTCTCAGTAAGGCAACAACTGATACCGTTGTTTATTCTTCTCTGATAGTTTTAGGTTTGGACTTTGTACTAACCGCTTTGATGTTTAATTAAGGAAATTAACGAATGAATTCTAAATCAGTTGAATTTTTAGTTGGTCTGTTTCTTGCGGCTGGTATTGTTGCCGCAGTTATTTTAGCCCTAAAGGTTGCTGGACTAACTTTATCGTCCGGCAGTAACGAGTATTACACTGTACATGCCAAGTTTTCAAACATCGGAAGTTTAAAAGTACGATCACCGGTGAAGCTAGGTGGAGTTGTAATAGGACAGGTATCCAAAATTTATATCGACACCCAAAATTTGCAACCTGTAGTTGACATGAAAATTGATAAAAAATACGATAAAATTGGGGAGGATTCTACGTTCTCCATTTTGACTGCAGGACTGCTAGGTGAACAATATCTTGGAGTTAAACCAGATTTTGCTAGCATGGATGATGACGGAAATCCAATTTATCTTAAAGATGGAAGTGTAACGACAATGACGGATTCCGCTATTGTATTAGAAGAACTGCTAGGTAAATTCCTTTACAGTCTGAACAGTGGTAATAAAACCGAGTAAAACAAGAGGTAATAGAAATGTTAAAAAAATTATTAGCCAACGTACTGATTTGTGGTTCCATCATGTTAAGTACACCTTCTTTTGCTGCCGATTTATCCAATCCATATACTGTTATCGAACAGTCTGCAAACCAGCTATTTCCTCATTTGAAAGAAAAGCAGTCTGAAATTAAGGCAAACCCAGACAAAGTAAAAGATTTAATCAAGCAGGATCTGATGCCTTTTGTTGATATTAAATACGCTGCATTCAAAGTTCTTGGATCTAGCATCAGCGAGACAAATGAAACACAACGTTCCCGTTTTGTCAAAGCATTTGAAACCTACATAATCGATACATATGCGTCGGCTGTAGCAAAATACAACGATCAGACAATCGAAATTGATAAAAAAGTACAGCAGGATGAAAAGAATGCGATCGTTAATGTTACCGTAAATACAGCAGATAAACAGAAGTATAACGTCTTATTTAAACTAAGAAAAAACAATAAAACATCAGAATGGAAAGTATACGACATGGTAGCAGAAGGAATCAGTTTACTTTCTTCAAAACAAGCTGAATTCAGCAGTCTGATTACCAAACATGGTATTGATGAAGTTTGCAGAAAACTTGAAAACCATGAATTAAAAGTAGAAAACCAAGAGAAGTAAAATAATCAGATTATGATTGAAATTAATCAGACAACAATGAACCATGAATGTACAAGTTTACTGTGGAATTCCAAAACTCGTACTCAGTGGTTCTCTTCAAATGAAGTTGATTTAAAGAATGTGGTGACCGTTGATTCATCTGCGGTTGCCTTCTTCATCAAGTGGGCCAAAGAATGCAGTAAGCGTAATGAGGAACTGATCTGTTACAATGCCCCTCAGCAGTTCATTCAACTAGTCAACATATATAATGTTTCTAAATATATAAAACTCAAATAATCATATGGATAAATTTAAAATAATTGGCGGAAATCCTCTGAGAGGAACAGTGACTATTTCCGGTGCAAAAAATACTGCTCTACCTTTGCTTTTCGCAACAATTCTTTGTGATGAAAAAATAAAATTCACCAATGTTCCTCAATTAAAAGATGTTGGTACAACAATAAAGTTACTAACTTTAGCCGGAAAGCATTGCGAGCAGGTCGGCAACGATGTCTACATTGAAGGTCGAGTTAGTAATCACATAGCACCGTATGATTTAGTAAAAACAATGAGAGCATCTATTATGGCTCTTGGGCCGTTAACAACTAAACTATCAGTAGCAGAAGTATCTCTTCCTGGCGGATGCGCCATCGGTGCTCGGCCTGTGGATCTGCACATAAAAGGATTGGAATCATTAGGCGCCGATATTATCGTGGAAGGCGGTTATATCAAATCAAAAGTAAACTCAGGCCGCCTAGTGGGAAACCACATATATATGGATACCGTATCTGTAACAGGAACAGAAAATCTGATTATGGCAGCGACCCTAGCAAAGGGGACAACTGTAATCGACAATGCGGCCAGAGAACCAGAAATTGTGGATTTATGCAATTTCCTAAACAAGATGGGGGCTCAGATTACTGGTTTTGGAACAAGTACTATTACAATCAATGGAGTAAATAGTCTCAAAGGATGTGAGTACAGAGTGCAGCCGGACAGAATCGAAACTGGAACATTCCTTGTAGGAGCGGCAATATCCGGTGGTCATATAAAATGCATAAACACAGATCCAACTCTGCTGGAGATTGTCATTGATAAGCTGAGAGAAGCCGGTGCATTGGTTACAACCACTAAAGATACAATTGAACTTGATATGACCGGAAGAACGCTGTTCCCTGTAAACATCACAACCGAGCCGTATCCTGGATTCCCAACAGATATGCAGGCTCAGTTTACCTTGCTGAATGCAATTGCTAGAGGGCAGGCAATCATACAGGAAAACATTTTTGAGAACCGATTCATGCACGTTCCGGAATTAAACCGAATGGGTGCCCACATTGAATTAAAGGGCAATACAGCTATATGTTATGATGTTCCTTTCCTCACCGGTACTCAAGTTATGGCAACAGATTTGCGAGCCTCAGCTAGTTTGGTTTTAGCTGGTGCTATAGCCAAGGGCGAAACTATAGTAGATCGTATCTATCACATAGATCGTGGTTACGAGCATATTGAAGAAAAACTGAGTAATTTAGGCTGCAATATTTCAAGAATAAAAGGCTGATAATGAAAAATCTTAAACAATTCAATACATTTAACCTGGACGTAAACTGCCAAGAAATAGTTTTTTTAAACTCTGATGAGGATTATATAAATTTCCAAAAAACATCTTCACCCAAAATTCTTATCGGAGGTGGTTCAGATATTCTTTTTACTTGCGATTATCATGGCATTGTAGGTATTACTCAGAATAAAGGTATTGAAATTGCTGAAGATGATTCAGTGTACAAAGTCAAAGCAGAAGCCGGTACTAAATGGCACGAATTAGTAGAAAACCTAGTCAACAGAGGTATCGGAGGGGCTGAAAACCTGGCTCTGATACCAGGAACATGCGGTGCTGCACCTATACAGAATATAGGTGCCTATGGTTTAGAATTTGACAACTTATGTGATTATGTCAATGTAGTTGACAAAAATGGAAACAAAATCAAACTGAAAGCCAGCGATTGTAATTTCGGTTATCGGACAAGTAATTTCAAAACTCTGTGGATAGATAATTATATAATCACATCAATAGGCTTGAAATTATCTAAAAAATGGGTCCCTTTATTAGATTATTCGCCACTTAACAATCTAAAAAAAATACCGAATTTGACACCTAAACTTATATTTGACGAAATAATAAAACTGAGAATGAATAAACTGCCCGATCCTAAGTACCTCGGCAACGCTGGCAGTTTTTTCAAAAATCCAGTAGTTTCATACGAACAGTTTTGCAAATTAAGAACTCAATACAATGATATGCCATATTATGAACAGCCTCACAACCAATTTAAAATTCCAGCAGGATGGATGATTGACAGATGCAATCTAAAAGGGGTAACAATTGGAGGGGCCCAGGTTTATGAACACCAAGCTCTTGTAATCGTCAATAAGGGAAATGCAATTCCTTCAGATATAATCAAACTTGCAAAACATATCACAAAAACTGTAGAGCAAAAATTCAATATCAGAATTGAACCGGAGATCCGGATCTACGGAAGCAACGGCGAAGTGACCTTGGAACAGTTATGAGACATCTTTTCAACAAATATAGAACCATCTTACAATGCCTAAGTGACGGCAAGTATCATTCAGGCAATGAACTTGGAGAGATTCTCGAAACATCCCGTACAACCATAAGAAAGTATATAAATGAACTTATATCCTATGGAATTGACATATACACAGTGAGAGGAAAAGGCTATTCACTACCATACAGCGTAGAACTGCTTAGTGAGGACTATATTAATCAGGGTACAGGAGGCGCATCAACCAAGCTGTTCGATATGATTGACTCGACAAACAGTTACATGCTGACCTATTTGGATACATTTCATAAAGGTTCATGCATTCTTGCAGAAACACAAACAAAGGGTGTTGGCCGAGGAGGTACTTCATGGATATCTCCATTCGGTTCTCAAATTCTTCTCAGTATGTATTGGGAGTTCAATCGTTCTATAACAGGATTGAGTCTTGCAGTAGGCCTGTCAACAGTAAAAGTCCTTGAACAGATGGGGATCAAGGGACTTGGGTTAAAATGGCCGAACGATATATATGTCAACCATAAAAAGCTAGCAGGCATACTAATCGAGTCGAAATCTACCCCAAATAACGGATTTAAAGTTGTTGTCGGGACTGGAATCAATGTAGTAACGTCAAACTCACTATCCAATCATAAAGACATTTCTGCTATAACATTGGATCAGGTATTCGATGGAAAAATTTCAAGGAACGAATTGGCTGTAAATCTAATAAACGAGTATAGAAAGCTCTTTTCTTTTTTTGAAAAATACGGGTTTTCGCTTCTGAGATCAGAATGGAACTCTCATGATTTGTTTTACGGTAGTGAAATCAAGTTAATAGATAAACTGACTGGTAAAACAATTGCGAATGGAACAGAACGCGGTGTCAATGATATAGGTTCTATAATCATTGAGAATCAAAAAGGGATGCAAGAAACGTTTCTAATAGGTGATTTATCATTGAGACTTTAAAATAAAGCTTACTCATGACAGCAGACATTACGCATGTCTGCTCTTATAATACATCCGGATCTATCTCTTCTGTGAACTCCTTTGCTTCAATTGTTACGCATTCCCCATCACCTGTAGGGAATACAGCAATTTCTATGCTTACTTCATCTAGCTTTGGCACCCAATTAGCCATCCACTTCACCAACGATAATTCCTTAGCCTCACAGTTAGCTATATGATTATCTTTGGTAAACTCCATCGCAAAATCAGGATGCGGCCAAACAGGAATAGTTATGGTCTGAGTCTCCTCATCCTCTGTAAAGATAATATCCTTGGTATCCGCATTACGAACAACCCAGAACTGCAACTCTTGTTTTACTCGTTTTACAAAGAAATCATATCTAGTTTCAGCATCTGAATATAAATATTTCTTAAAATCTTGCTTCGTTAATGGTAAAGGCATATTAACCTACTCATATCATCAATATCTATTCTCGTCATTGCAACACTAATAAAAAACCGACACGCGTCACAGATGACTTTTACTCTAGTTAATATTTTACTATATTTTAAAATATCTTGTAGGATCTTCATCAAAAAAATTTGTCTTGCTTGCTGAGAGAACCTTATGCATTCATGGACTCCATATAAAGAAATCCACCGTCACAAGGTTTAACACAATTTCACTAGACGGATTACTTATGCAAACACTAAAGTACCAAAGATATGAAAATCATTGGCACACCAATTGCTTTTATTCATAACTAGCATTTTTCAGGACTCTAGACAGATACTGAGCAGTATACGATTTATCAATATATTTGCTGCATATTTCCTCCGGAGTGCCAGTTGCAATTATCTGTCCCCCACCACTGCCGCCTTCCGGTCCCAAATCAACAATGTAATCTACCGTTTTAATAACATCCAAGTTATGTTCTATTATAACAATGGTATTACCTTTATCTCTAAGCTTCTTGAGTATATCAAGTAACATACTTACGTCACGGAAATGAAGCCCTGTAGTAGGTTCATCCAAAATATACAATGTTCTAGATGTTTCTTTCCTAGATAATTCCTTTGCGAGCTTGATTCGCTGCGCTTCTCCCCCTGACAGCATAGTAGCGGATTGTCCAAGAGATATATAAGACAACCCCACGTCTGCAAGAGTTTGCAATTTACTCTTCAAGGTTGGAATAGCACTGAAGAATTCCAAAGCTTCCTCGACCGACATATTTAGAACATCATTAATATTCTTGCCCTTATACTTGATTTCTAGAGTTTCCCTATTAAACCTCTGCCCATGACACTCATCACAGGGAACATAAACGTCCGGAAGAAAATTCATCTCAACCTTTATAACGCCATCTCCCTCACAAGCTTCGCAACGTCCACCCTTAACATTGAAAGAAAATCTACTTGAGGTATAGCCCCTTGCTCGCGATTCCTCATTTGCTGCAAACAAATCTCTTATTGTAGTAAATATACCAGTATATGTGGCAGGATTAGATCTTGGTGTTCTCCCTATAGGAGACTGATCTATAGCAATAACTTTATCAAAGTTATCTAATCCATCAATTCGATCATATGGAGAAGGAATGGCATTTTTACCGCCATTCAATTCCAAAAAGGCAATCTTATACAAAGTATCATTTATCAATGTAGATTTTCCAGAACCTGAAACACCGGTAACACATGTCATCAGCCCTACAGGTATCTTCAAGTCAACATTTTTTAAATTATTGCCTCTTGCTCCATAAATTGTCAACCATTGTCCTCTAGGAGGTAACCTGTGTTTGGGGACAGCTATATATTTTCTACCTGATAAATAAGCTCCTGTCAACGAAGATTCATTCTTCA
The DNA here is from genome assembly GCA_900319705.1 of uncultured Pseudomonadota bacterium. Classification (GTDB taxonomy): domain Bacteria; phylum Pseudomonadota; class Gammaproteobacteria; order Enterobacterales; family Succinivibrionaceae; genus UBA2804. The sequence continues at coordinate 19,362 of ONPL01000006.1, forward strand.
TAACTTCTTCTGGAGTTCCACAAGCAATTACTTCACCCCCATGAACCCCTGCGCCAGGTCCAATATCAACAAGATAATCAGCGGCCCGCATCGCATCTTCATCATGTTCAACAACAATAACACTATTGCCGATATCCCGTAAATGAAACAGAGTATCGAGTAGTTTACCGTTATCACGCTGATGAAGACCAATACTCGGTTCATCAAGAACATACATAACACCTACAAGGCCTGCCCCTATCTGACTAGCAAGTCTAATTCGCTGAGCCTCTCCTCCAGATAAAGTTTCAGCGGTTCGAGATAACGATAGGTAACCAAGTCCGACATTTTCAAGGAAACCCAGCCGTTCTCTAATCTCTTTCAAAACCTTTTCGGCTATTTTTAATTTCTGACCGAAAAATTGAAGTTCCATAAAAAACTTATGGGCATCAATAATAGACATATCAACTACCTTAGGAATGTTGATATCTTCAATATAAACATTTCGAGCAGCCTCATTCAGGCGACTTCCTCCACATACTTTACATACAGAGCTTGTCAAATAGCGGGCCAAATCATCCCTAACATAGGCAGACTCTGTCTCTCGATAGCGGCGTGCCATATTATTTATAACCCCCTCGAAAGGCCGGTTAACAGTTTTGCTTTCCCCATTGGGACCAAGAAAGATCATTGGAATTTCTTGATTGCCGGTACCATTAAGAACTAAATTCTGTTGTTCTTCAGTTAATTCATTAAAAGGTACATCTAGAGAAAAGCCAAAATAATTGGCCACGCATAACAGTGACTGGTAATAGTAATAACATCGTTTATCCCAACCCTTGATAGCCCCATTAGAAATGGATATTTCAGGATTTGCAACAATTTTATGCGGATCAAAACTTTCGCTAAAACCAAGACCATCACAGTTTGGACATGCACCTGACGGGTTATTGAAGGAAAACATTCTTGGTTCAATTTCTTTTATCGAATAACCGCACAAAGGGCATGCAAATTTATTAGAAAAAATCAGTTTTTCATTTTCACTTTGCTTATCACTGTCCATATAATCAACATACACTATACCATCGGACAGATTCAAAGCGGTTTCAAATGACTCTGTTATTCGCTGCTGGATCCCAGCCTTTACCTTAAAACGATCGATGACAACCTCAATAGTATGTTTCTTCCGTAACTCAAGCTGTGGCGGCTCAGATAAATCATATAATTCACCGTCAATTCTTGCTCTAGTGAAACCGTTTGACAACAATTCATGCAATAACTGTTTGTACTCACCCTTGCGATCATTAACAACAGGGGCCAGAATCATCAACTTCACCCCCTCTTCAATTTTCATTACCTGATCGACCATCTGAGATATTGTCTGAGCCTTTAGAGGAAGTTTATGAACAGGACATTTAGCCTCCCCTACGCGGGCGAACAGAAGTCGAAGGTAGTCATATATTTCAGTTATGGTTCCAACTGTTGACCGGGGATTATGTGAAGTTGACTTCTGTTCTATCGATATAGCTGGAGAAAGTCCTTCTATATGATCTACATCAGGTTTTTCCATTAACGATAAGAACTGTCTAGCATAGGGAGACAAGGACTCTACATATCGTCTTTGTCCTTCAGCATACAGAGTATCAAAAGCCAAAGAAGATTTACCTGAACCTGACAAACCGGTAATTACAACCAATTTATCCCTCGGAATAATCAAATCAATATTTTTTAAATTGTGTGTTCTTGCACCACGAATTTCTATAGATTCCATTACTATCTTCTAACCTATCATCAATTTTACAGCATACGAATAACTAATAATTATAAAAACACTATATGAATGCAACAAGATTCGATTATCACCAATGAACGATAAATCTTTCAAAAGATAGAATCAAACTTGAGGCCGTCATCCAATATTTATGCATCAAATACTATGTGAGCGCGGCAACAAGAATGAGAGACTTAATTCAAATTAACCAGAGAAGGATGATAAAAAGAACCTTCTGCTCTTTGCCAAGAAAACTTATAGATTTTGTGTTATTGATTTCGTATCGATGGTAGTTCAAGTGTTTTACTACGACGGTAAAACACTGCCAATTGCTCTGTCAATTACTCGCATTAACCAAAGATATTCAGATTTTGCCTCGCGCAATATATCGCTCATCTATCAATCTCAACCAATGCTCCCTCAAAGGGGAAAACTGTATGGTTCAACCTTTCATCACTCTGCAGTAAAACTACCATGTCATCAGTTTCAGCACAGATGCAATTATATTTATATGTTACAAAAACAAGAAATCAGGCAAAAAACTATGATCTGAAAAACTAAAAACTTTCTGTTACATATAAAAACAAAAACTATTCAGCATTCAGCATTAACTCTTTAATACGAGCAATCGCCTGAGTCTCCAACTGTCTGACTCTCTCAGCAGAAATACCAAAATAAGCTGCCAATTCCTGCAAAGTGCCTTTGTCAGCATCAAGCCATCTTCTCTGAACTATATATCTTGAACGCTCATCCAATTTACTCAAAGCTTCACTGAGAGCCTCATGGGCATTTTCCTGCCAATTCGCATTTTCCATAGTTGCGGAAAAATTAGATGATTTATCTTCAAGATATAATATAGGAGCCTTGCTTACGCCATCTTCATCGGGTTCTGAATAATCGTAAGATACATCGGAAGCAGCCATTCGTGTTTCCATATCGGTTACATCTTTTTCTGTAACACCTAGTTCAAATGCAACTTTTGAGATATCCTCATTCGATAACCATGCGACATTTTTTTTATACTTTTTTAAATTAAAGAATAACTTTCTTTGGGCTTTGGTAGTCGCTATCTTTACTAATTTCCAATTTTTTATCACAAATTCATGAATTTCTGATTTTATCCAATGAATCGCGTATGTAGCCAATCTAACTCCGTTGGTAGGATTAAAACGCTTCACGGCTTGCATTAAGCCGATTGAACCTTCCTGTATCAGATCCTTTAGAGGCAATCCGTAACCAAGATAACCACGGGCCACATGAACAACAAATCGCATATGAGACATTACCAAACGGTACGCGGCCTCCTTATCTCCTGTTTGCTGCAGTTTTGTTGCTAATTCGAACTCTTCTTGAGCAGACAACATCGGAAAACCGTTAATTTTCTTGATGTAAGCATCCAACCCATCATAATGGATCAGCTGGTTACTTGACTTAACAAATACATCAACCATTTTAACAACCTCTGCCATAACGTCTGTGGGAGAAATCTAACTACCCCATTCTCTTTTCACACAAATAATCGCGAACGAATGATAAACTGTTGGTTCCTGATTGCTACTACTGAGAGATGCATTTCATTCTAACAACCTTATCAAACCAAAACGCTTTTGTGCAATTTACCGTAATCATATACTTACACGGACAGATTTTAAACACCACCCAGAAAAAAGTATAGATCAATCACAGTAAAACTACAACTAAGTTCACATAAAATATTTAGCTCATCAACATAATGGTATATTTATTGCTTTTAACACTATTCTTTTGCAATTTTGTTTCTTATAAACTCGATTTTATAATTCGAATCAGACTTGTAAAACTGTTCTATCAGAGTGTTCATGTCTTCCGTAATCTTTTTTGGAGAGTACACACCACCGTTATCTTCGATACATATCTTGATATAGTCCACTAGCATATAAGCTAAAATAATACCTACATGAAGTTCTCCATCTTGCTTTTTTTCTCTAAGAAACAGCTTGAATGATTCGTCAATTTTAGGATTTAACTCATAGAAAGGAACATACAATCCATATTTATAATCGTCGTGCACAATTTTCGGTTCCATAAGTTCATCAGTTGTATAAATAGGAATTTTAAGATTCAACTGATTCAGAAGTGTTTTAAGCGCTCCAAAATCTTTAAATGTCCCTGCGTAGAAGACCGCATCAAACCTATAATCGGCCACATGCAATTTAAGCTGATATTCTAGATCCTCGTCTAACATATCGTTATAATTTATTCTAAACAGCCATTCAAAGTTCTTTTTCTGATTATTGTAACGTTCTAAAGCTGTGCTGAATATATCACCATAACTGTTGTTTTCAGGACTAATAATCAGAACTCTTTTTACACCGTTTCTAGCAGCCTCATTCATAAATACAGAAATCCAAGTATCAAGAGGTATAAAAATAGAACTGAAATTATCATCTTCAAGATAAGGCAATTTTTCAGATCTGACAGTTAAAGGTGAAACTAAAGGAATTCCGGCATAGTGAGTAAGTGCTCTAACAGATGGGATTAACAGTGAATTGTAAGGTGCTATGCATAGTGCCATTTTTTTTTCTGAACAGAGGGATTGAACACTAGCTACATATTCCTGTTCATTACCTCCACTTACTTTAATTTTATTTAAAACAACCTTTTTACCAGCAATTCCACCTTTTTTTTCATTAACGTAATCAACCATCAGTTCCAACCCTTTCTCGATGAGAGCTGAAGTATAGAACGATTTGTCTTCATCATTATAGATAACTGTCGCTAGATTGATAACAGCAGATTTGTTCACAGCCGTCATTCTCTTAGAAATAGACTCATCCCTATAATTACGACTATCTTTCAAATCAAATTCAAACAGCTCCAACTTAAAACCAACTACAGCCAGCAGAGTCACAGACAAGACAGCAATCAATATATTTTTTATCATGTATCGCAACCTCTTATGACAATCATCAGGAAATTAAGCTTCTGAATAATTCAGAAGTTTTACAAAGTTCTCTGAAGGTCCCTTTTGATTCTATAGTTCCATCTTTCATAACATAAATGAAATCGGCAGATTTGACAGTAGAAATTCTGTTAGATATAACAATCCTCGTAATATTCAAACCGGCAATTCTATCCATAATCAGCTTCTGACTGATATTATCAAGTGAACTTGTGGCTTCATCCATTATCAACAGACATGGTTTCCCGACCAATGCCTTGGCTATAAGAATTTTCTGCTGCTGTCCCTTGGATATATTTCTCTTATTTACCAATGTGTGAAAACCCATAGGCATCTGCTCTATTTCCTCGGTAAGTCCAACAAGTGAAGCAACCCTCCTAGCCTCATCAATTCCGTAATTTGTTCCCTTCAAAATATTATCCATAATTGAAGCCTCTTCAATTTGGCTCTTCTGTAAAACAACACCTACGTGTTTACGGACAGACGTTTTATTCAAAAGCTTAAGATCAAAATCGTCATAATACACAGCTCCTTTTGAAGGAACAAAAAAGCCGATAATCAATTCGACAAGAGAAGTTTTGCCAGAACCTGAAGCACCCGATATTACAATAAAATCTCCACATTCAACCTTGAGCGAAACATCTTTGATAACTTCAACATCACTGTCATCATAATGATAAAACACATGAGATAATTCCACATTACCATAAAAATTATCCAGTTGTTCTGTATTAAAATCACTCTCTACATCAGATTGAATAATTGGTTTCAAACGTTCATACAGTGACTTCACAGGAACAAACTCCCAGAAATTCAAAAATGCACCGAGAAAACCAATCATACAAAAGTAAAAAGCAGCAAAAAAAGCAAGATGTGAAGGGATTTCCGAATTATCAGCACACATGTGAAACATCATGAACATAAGACACAGTAACAATGGGAGTGCGTTATTCAACAATCTGCGGGTTGATACATTTTTAGAAATTATATACTCCATCACTGACATATGTCTGTAGCATGACATATACTTAGAAATTATATAGCGATCTGCATTCGTTATCTTAATCTTGGAAATTCCATCTATCATTTGTCGCAAAGTGGAACTAAGATTGTCTTTATAATCATAAAACAGTTCATATTTTTTTAAGGAATTAACCATAACATAGCAATAACACAATATATATATCACTATAGGAAGGAGCATATAAAAAGACATTTCAGAATCATGAATCATCATAGATAAGAAACTAAACAGCCCTAGAGTAGCAAAAGTCAACATCTTAACGAAGTTAACTATATACTTTCTGATATTCAAACAACTTATGATTCTCTTCGAAAGATCTCCTAATTCAATTTTTCTCAAATTTCCAATTGACGTATTTAAAATCTTGTCAAAAATAGCAATCTGTATTCTTTCACTTTTATCCACACTGAATACATTTATTGCAATATTCATAACAACTTTCATACCAACAGAACCAATAATCAGAAAAAAGATTAGTTCCAAGCTCTGCATCAACTCTACGGTATTTGCATAAGGAATAATTTTTGATATCAGAAATTCAACAAATGAGGGAATAGCAAGTCCCCATAGTCCGCCCCATACCAAAAGAGTAAAGAATATGACATAAAAAACACTAGATGATTTTGCAAACAACCCTTTAATAAGAAATGCCCAATCAACTTTATCTGGCATCCGGTAATAAAATGCTATGCATTCCTTAAAAAAAGAACTAGCATCACTCTCATCTATATCATGATGTTCTCCATGATAGTCTTCATACCAACTTCCATTTGAGTTTAAGTGTAGAAGAACAGGAACAGAATTATCAAAACCTTCATTATTTTGTTCTTTGGTTTTAAAAGCAATTATCGGATCAGTCACTGTCTGCTTATAAAAATCATCCGATAGACAAATTTTACGAGCCTGACATTTATTTGATTTCACTAGGTTATCTGCATACTCAGTTAATGATTTATCATTACCATTAATGAACAAGTCCGATAACAAAGCCTCAGAATCATATCCGTAATAATCAGCAATCTTCAAAACATGAGTCTTTAAAGCAAGTATTTCAATCTTAAGCAGATCATCTCGATCCTTGGGGAAGGGTTCCCGGAATGATCCCTGCAATGCAATAGCATGCATCTGTTCTTCGATTTCCCTTGATGCCAGTTGATAGGAATTACTTTTCTGTTCTCTTACATACTTTTTGTGAGCGATGTCTATTTTCAGTAAAATACTCAGCAATTCATTGAAGTTTCTTGTCTGATAAAAAATAGTTTTTAACTCTTCATTGCGTTCTAAGGTCTTTCCGTAGGAATTTTCAATTTTGTCTATAATAACCTTTGTTAAATCAGTATAACCTTTTGAATTCAGAATCGAAACTCCGTGAACATCAGTTGCTTCTGCTACCAGTTCATAATAATAATCATCTTGATAGAATGTTACTTTTGCCGGTATATGTACATGGGTCTGTTCGTTTAAGCAGATTAAAAACATTCGATCCAAAAGCTGATTGGAATTTCTTTTTATCAAGTAAAGATTCAATTCACCTTTATTGATAATAATGTCCTTGTCAAGAATAAATGAAGTAATATTTTTCTGTCGAATCATAAAATACCTTCTTCATCTGCTAGCATCAACTTCTGATAATATTTGTTGTTTTTGCATAAATCAGGATGTCTGCCCCTACCGACAATCTCCCCATGATCCATCACTATAATCTCATCAGCATCTTTTACCGTCGAAAGATTATGGGAAACCGTTATATATGAGCGTACATATTTTCGTATAGAAGCACATATTTCACGATTATTTTTCGAATCAAGAAAACAAGTAGCCTCATCGAACACAGCTAATGGTTTTTGATTGGCAAAAACTCTAGCCATTTCAAATCTTTGCAGTTGTCCGGCAGAAAAATTAATACCACCCTCTTTAAATGTCTGTGAGAGAATTGCCCCTTTTATAGACAGTTCGTCCACTAGACCAACTCTTTTCAATGCATCTTGTAGAGATTCGTAATCGAATGTCTGAGAAAACATCGTCAAGTTGTCCTGTACTGTTCCAGAATAAAAGGTAGGAGTCTGCTCCACTATATCAACATTGCTGTAATATGTATCCGCAGTCAACCTCCTAATATTACAGCCATTCAGCAGGATTTCGCCGTCTGAAGGTTGCAACATACCAGAAATCAGTCTGACAATTGTAGATTTTCCTGATCCGGAAGCACCAACTATCGCAATCTGCATACCAGGTTCAACATGAAGAGAAAAGTTTTTAATAAAAAATCCCTGTTCCTCATACTTAAATGAAATGTTCTTCATATCAAAAGATCGGAATTCATCAAATAAATTTCCGAAATTTTCAGCCTTAGAAGGGTCAGCAAAAGAATCTTCATGGCGGTATGAATATAGATCTTGTATTTTCCTTTCATTTACCTCGATAAAATTCACTCTTTCATTGTCAGTAATCATTTGAGTTAAAGGAAAAACAAAACCTGATACGAGTATTTGGAATGAAAGCAGATTCCCGAGAGTAAAGCTTCCATCAATAACATAATTAAGACCTATTGAAAATACAACTAGGTTACTAAGCAAAGTTATCAGAACAAGTAGGGATTCAAGATAAACCTTTCTTACACCAAGTTTCAAAATCTGACTATTCAGAACAGACAATCTGTCAACCCAAATGTTAAAAATCGACTTTTCCCTACCCAGAGCTTTAACTACATCTACAGAGGATAAATTGGATACAACTGAACTGAAAAGAGAATTCTCCTCTGATTGAACCATATGCTTAAGGAGCAACTGGCGTCTATTGATAAACCAACTGATATAAACAAACAGCAAAGCACAGCAAACCACCACCATCATCAATTTCCAATTGTAACAAGTCATTAAAACCAAATAGTAAATAGAAATTAGATAATTAAGGCTATTGTTTTTAAAATGCAGCACTTGTTCATTGGACAATACGGAATGAAGAAACACCTTTGTCTGAATTTCACCATTTGATCGTTGAATAAAAAACCTCATTGGAAGAGAAAACAGCAAATTCAAAGAAGTGATAAGCGCATTGGCAGATTTTTGTAATTTGATCCTACGAAGGGACAGATCGATAATTCCGATAAGAACCAGTTTTATGATCATAGCGATTAAAAACAGAATACAGACAGCTATTGGCCATCCGGTATGTTCCATCAGAACAAAATCTACATATACAGAGAAAAGAATAGGAACCGCCATGACAGGGAACAGAAAAAGGACGGTTGCCCACCAAACAATCAATGCAAGAGTACGGCTTTTATCTCTTAAAACACCGTTTTTTTTATTAACATTCCCAGGACATGGCTGAAAATCAGCAGATCTTTCAAACGTCAGAGCAATTCCACTAAACCCTCTTTCAAATGATTCACGATCCAAGGTAATATGTCCGCACTGTGGGTCATTGACATAAAAGAGTTTTCCATTGGAGCTACATCCTTCATATACCACATAGTGCTCATGATTCCAAAACAAAATCATCGGTGTTGAAAGCTTTTCCAAAGCTCCAATCTGAACTTTAAATCCTTGCGCCTTAAGCTGATATTTTCTAGCAATTTTTATAATAGTTGAAGCTTTAGTACCGTTACGACTCTGACCAAAGTCATCTCTCAACTGCTCTATAGAAATATCTTTTCCAAAGAACTTCAGAACAATTGATAAAGCCGCCACTCCGCACTCGCTGGTTTCCATCTGCAAAACCAAGGGGGTGCGTACTGTCTTTGTTTTTTTTCGGAATAAATTCAAGAAACTGCAATTCATAGTATTGAATCAAGGGAAGAGACAACAAGTGAAATAGGAGATTTGTAGCTTGTATCAATTACAACAGAACCTACCATTCCACGTGAAATAAACTGTTCCATTCCCTGAGTTGAAGTCCACCCATATCCATTTTCACTTTTCTTATCCGGAATCAGTTCCAATTCAACTCTAGCAACACTATGAGCGCCGACCATCATTTCCTGCAATGATTTATTCATAAGTTCAGATTCCACTGCCTCAGAACTAATTGGCAAACTGTTAGTAGAACGAACAATACATTTCATGTAACCATACTTATACGCAGACAGCGAGTTTGGAGAAAAATAGGCTCTCATCCCGTTCTTTACGCGCTGTGCATATTCAAAAGGTATATATGCAACCAAATACAAACGAGAGCTACGATTAGGAGAAATTACAGCAATCTTCTCGCCGGTCTTGACAAACTCTCCAACATTCTTTAATAATTCAATCACCTCCCCCTCAAAGGACGAATGAATCCAGAATTTTTCGCTTAACTGCTTCTTTCCAGAATCCAAAAACTGCTGCTCTTGTTCAATTTTGGCTGTAATTCTGCGAATTTCCTCCTGTTCAAGTTCGGATCTCTGATTATTACCTGACATTATTTCTCTTAATAAGCTCTCATTTTTTTTGAATGACTCGTAAACATCATCCAATTGATCGATTTTATGCGGCAATTCAAGGCTGTACAACTGTCCAAGCACCTGACCAACCCGAACTTTAGAGCCTATTTTTATATTGAGATTCTCAATTACACCATCCCCCATCGAAACCACTGGCATGACAGAGCCTACAGTACTTACGATAATACCGTTGCCAACTACTGTCTCCGATATTCTTCCGTTAAACGACCAAACAATCAAACTAACAACAATAAGAGATATACTGCAGAGAAGCAACAATGTATACGGTGCACGGACTCCGGTTATTCTAGAAGGGATATTATGTTGGTTACTGATTTTGGTTTGTGTGTTTTCGTCTGACATATCAGCCTTAATTATCGTCTACGGCATCCTTCAAGTAACTGAGAGACATCGCCAATTTTTCCTTAGCTCGGTGAATTCTAACTTTTACCAAAGACTCTGATATCGACAGTTGGGTAGCTATTTCCTTGATAGACATCTCACCTAGATTAAACAGCGTATAACACTCGCGCAAGTCATCCGGCAGCTCATCAAGAGCTTTTTTTAAACACCTACGAATATACTCTTGGTATTCTTCTTCGTCAGTCTCATTGGTAAGAGTAGTTTCATCTACAACAACATCGAACTCTTCCTGTTCAACCATGAATTTTTCTCTGCGAAATCTGTCTATTCGGAGATTCTTGGCTATAGTAAAAGCCATAGCCTTGATATTATCTTCAGTAGAAAACTGATCCCGCTTACTCCACAGTTTTATAAATGTATCCTGAACAAGATCTTTAGCTGTTTCATATGTCTCTCCATTAGCAACCAAATAATTTGTAACTCTTGGAGCAATCTCTTCATACAAATCCTTCATCTGCTGTTCAGTAATCATTTCCAAACCTTTTTACTATATATTCAACATAATGCTACCATACATAAATACAATGTTCTAACACGTTTCATGCAGTATTCTATTTAATGAGAGTTTGGTAGCAATAATACTTAAAGTAATACTTATTATTACCGAAACAAGAGACTCAGAAAAAGTTAACTGAGTTAGCGTATAAGAACCACCGTAAAGAGTAGCAATATTATCAATAATGGATGTTATGCAGATTATAAAAAAAGTATTAAGCCACCAGGCAAGAAATCCGCCAATCAATCCAAGCCAGAAGCCAATATACAAATATGGTCTAGATACGAACGAATCTGTAGCCCCGAAAATTTTCATTATTTCAATTTCATCTTTATGAGCAAGAAGATTAATCCTTATGGTATTTGCTACAGTCAGAATTACTCCTAGAGATAGAAGAATACCCACGCTCAGAGCCAAATTCCTAAGTAATTTAGCAATAGCCTCCAATTTCTGAATCCACATAAAATCGAATTTTCCCTGTTCCACCTCAGGATAAGAAACAAATTCATGAAGCATTTCCTCGGCAACTGCCTTAGTGTTGGAAATATCCTCAGATGGAACAATCTCAATCACATCAGGAAGCGGATTTTTATCAAGAAGTTCAAGAGGTTCAACGAAACCGGAAATTTTTGAAAACTCTTCCAGCCCTTGTTCCTTAGATATAAAGTTGACACTTTTAATATTGGGGTTTTTCTTAATTTTGGAAATCAGGACATCTATTTCATCCTTCAAAACCCCTTCTTTCAAATATAATGATATCTGACTATTGTCATTAAGACTGTTTGTAATGATATAAGCATTGTTGTAAAAAACATAGAATGTCATTGGTACCGCTAAACTGACCGCTATGAGAACGACAGTTACAACCGTTCTTACAGGATTGCGCCCCAACGTCAAGAAAGAATCTCTCAACGTTTTCCAATGGGTTACAATAAAACTGTCTTTGACAATAGGATTCTTATTTACTGACATATACTTTACTTACGGAATATCATTTACCAATTTACCGTGATCCAACACTAACTGTCTGCAGTGTTTCCAGGTCAACAATTCATTATCATGCGTTGCCAAAATAATAGTCACACCCTGCATATTTAGGGTCGAAAACAGCTTCAATATGTCAAATGCACGTTGTCTGTCTAGATTACCTGTAGGTTCATCCGCCAATAAAAGCCTTGGTGAACGGACAATTGCTCTAGCAATGCCGACCCTTTGTTGTTCACCACCAGAAAGCATCTGTGGATAACACATACGTTTATCAAGCAAACCAACAAGATCCAATGACGCCATAACTCGTTTCTCGATATTGAACTCGTTATAATTGTCGATCTGAAGAGGTAACGCAATATTCTCATAAATAGTTTTACGGTTAATGAGCTGATAGTCCTGAAATATCATACCAATCTGACGTCGCAAATTTGGAATTTCATTTCTAGAAATATTTGATATATTCTGATCATTAAAATAAATGTTTCCTAAAGTCGGACGCTCTATTGCGGCTATCAATTTCAATAAAGAACTTTTACCAGCTCCGGAGTGACCTCGAAGATATACCATTTCCCCTTGATTAACGGTAAATGACACCTTCTGAATAGCCTGAAAGCCTCCCAAATAACTCTTTGAGACATCTTCAAATCTGATCATATTTTCTATTCTTGCTCTTTATCAAACAAAGCTTCAATAAAATCCCTTGCATCAAATGTCCTCAAATCCTCAATGCTCTCTCCTACACCTATATATCTGACAGGGATCTTAAATTGGTTGGCAATAGCAAAAATTACTCCTCCTTTTGCTGTACCATCCAATTTTGTAAGTGTTATACCCGTTAAAGGAACTGTCTCATTAAATAACTTAGCCTGACTGATTGCATTCTGCCCTGTACCCGAATCAAGTACAAGCATAACCTCATGAGGAGCCTGTTCATCAACCTTCTTTATAACTCTAACTATTTTTCTAAGTTCTTCCATCAAATTAGATTTATTCTGCAATCTTCCAGCAGTATCAACCAAAAGCACATCAATTTGCTTGGCTTTAGCAGAACAGTAAGCATCATATATTACAGAAGCTGAATCAGCACCAGTCTGCTGTGCGACCACAGGTATGTTGTTTCTGTGTCCCCAAACCTGCAACTGTTCAACAGCAGCAGCTCTGAAAGTATCTCCTGCAGCCAGCATTACGGTCTTTCCTTCATTCTGATATTTTTTAGCTAGTTTACCTATAGTTGTGGTTTTTCCAACCCCATTTACTCCAACCATCAGGATAACAAACGGTTTCTTATCAGTAATAACCAATGGTTCATGCGAGTCTTTAAGAGTTTCGTACATAACATTTTTAAGAATGTCATACAAAGCTTCAGCGTCGTGCAACTGTCTGAGTTTTGCCTGTTCAGTAACCTGTTTTATAATACTTTGAGTTGTTTCTATGCCTAAATCAGCCATAAGCAGATTAGTCTCAAGCTCTTCAAAAAGATCATCATCAATTTTCTTTCCTTTGAAAATAGCTATGAAACCATAGCCGATATTCTGTTTAGTTCGTTTCAACCCTTGGAGCAGACGTGAAAAAACACCTTTTTTTCGTTCTTCCTGTCTCTTTTTTTCACCAGGACGCAACTGAGTTTCTTCATCAAAATCAACTGCATGACCATCCGGCTGTTGATTACATAAGGCTTCTGAATAATCTTTTTCAGAAACATCACGGGTGTCTTCGTCTGTTGCAGCAAAAGAAACCGAAGTCTCTGCGACTTGCTGTTTTTCAAATTTGTCTTGCTCTGTAGTCAAATTCTGTAATTCAGAATTCGTTTCACTCTTCTTTTTTTTACCCCAAGAAAATAATCCCATATTGCTACAACCTGCGCAGTTAATCTTTTCTATATAAATTAAATGATACCTGACCAGCCTTTTTAGACTTAAGTAGAGTCCAATTCTCCGGTAGTTCAGTCGTCAGTTCAACTTCCTGTTCTACATAAATTAGAGCATTATTGCATAAAAAAGCATTATTATTCAACAGCTCCGCAATCTGGGACAGAAAACCTTTTCTGAAAGGGGGATCCAAAAAAACGATATTGTAAGGTTCTCTAGTATTTCTTTTTTGAGCAAATTTTACAGCATCACCAACAATGAGTTCTGCATTAGAAATATTCAAAAGCCTCAAATTTTCCCTGATCAATTCAGCTGACTTTTTATTCAACTCAACCATAGTTACAGAACCGGCATATCTAGACAACGCTTCAAATGAAAGCGAACCAGTACCGGAAAACAAATCCAAGCACCTAGAACCCGTGATATCACATTGTAACCAATTAAACAGAGTTTCTTTTACACGATCAGTGGTTGGTCTCAATCCTTCAGCATCGTAAACTTGAATTTTTCTGCCTCGATACTGACCGCTAATGATTCTTATGCTACCCATACTAGTAAAATGTTGTTGGTACTATATGCTCTCTCTTATTCTGGTAATTTTCAAAATAAAGAGATGTTTCACATTGGGCGTCATTCAACTGTGTTGTTGTTAAACTCTTGGAGATTTCATCTCTGAATTTAGCAATTTCACTATCACCCTTTCCGCAAGCCAAAGCCAAAGAACTCCAAATATACGCCTGCTGATTATCTTGAGGAACTCCGTTTCCAGCAGCATAAAGTTTTGCAAGTTCATACTGAGCATCTGGATTTCCTGCTTCTGATGCCAAACTAAACATCAGCACACTCTGCGTTATGTTTTTTGCACATCCAATCCCTTTAAGGCACATCAGTCCGACTTTAACCATAGACGCAAAATGCTTGTGTTTTGCTGCAAGATCGTAATATGTAAACGCTTCAACATAATCAACCTTTACACCGATACCTTCCTCATACATCTTGGCAAGACAATACATAGCGTCAGGATTTTCCTTTTCAACAGACTGTTTATACAGTCTGATGGCTTGTTCATAACTCTGAGTACACCCTATTCCATCCCTATACATTGTTCCAAGTTCAGTACACCCTTTTGGATTTCCAAGGGCAGCAGATTTGCTGAACCAGTTAAAAGCACTCTTTAGAGATGATGGGGAATTTACCATATTAAGATATAAATACCCAATGCAATTCTGAGCTTCCGCGTTTCCTTCAATCGCCACACGCTTGTAACAATTCAAAGCCTGCGCATAATCGCGTTCAACCCCCTGACCTGACTCATACATATGACCAAGTTCTAAATAAGCATTATGATACCCACACATTGCCGCTTTTTGGAAATAGTCAACCGCCTTGAAAAAGTCTTGATTTACCCCAACACCGCGCCGGTACAAATAACCAAGACGATACATGCTTTCTACATGATTTTTATCTGCCGCCTTGTTGTACCATACACAAGCTTCATAAATATTGCGTGAAACACCTTTCCCCTCTTCATAAGCCTTTCCAAGAGCAAATTGAGCTTCGGCATCTCCAGCTTCCGCGCCATATCGGAACAGTTCTATAGCTTTAAGCTGATCTACCGCCGTACCTAATCCTTCATAATAAATTTTCCCCAGCAGGTAATAAGATGTAGGATCTTTTATCTTTACCAAATCCTGCAATAATTGCATAGCCTTAAGATAATTAGGTTCAACCTCGTCGGTTCCCATATATGTTCTAACAAGCAGTCGTTTTGCTTCCAGGTGACCATCATCCGCAGCTCGCTTGAAGAACTCTATCGCCTTCTGCATATTGTGAGCAACAAGATAACTTGATGCGTACAATTGACCTAATTTAAACACGGCATCAAGATTTCCTAGATTTGCAGCCTTTGTATAGTATGTCAAAGCAATCTTATAATCTTGTTTTACACCGGATCCCTGCTCATACATACCACCTAGGGCATACAAAGCACGAGGATCAGCGCCTTCTGCTGCCTGTCGATACCAGTATAGAGCCTTCTTTTCATCCAATTTGACCCCACATCCAGTCTCATAGCTACGGGCCAGGTTATACTGAGCTGATGGATTTCCATGTTCAGCCGCACGATTGTACCAATTAAATGATGCAACCAAATCTTGTTTTACACCTATACCTTCCTCATACATGTGCGCAACAGCATATTCACAATCTAGATTTCCCTGTTCTGCACCCTTGTAATACCAATAGAAAGCCTCCTGATCATGACGTTCGGAATTAGATGAAAGGCGCTTACTTTTAGTCCATACAACTTCCTTATTCCTTGTAGCCATGAGATTATCCAACGAATCCAAATCTATCAGATGATTTTCAATAAAATAGCCGAGTTTATACTGAGCTTCGTCAGATCCGTTTTCGGCTGCTTTTCGATACCACTGATATGCCTGTTTATTCGCATCATTGGTAACTATCTTGCCTCGCTCATACATGTGCGCTAAGAACACTTGCGCTCTAACACTTCCGTTTTCAGCTGCTTTGGTGTAGTACTCTGTTGCCAAACTGTTACTTTGCGGAATACCGTATCCGTTTTCATACAACTCACCAAGTTTATAAAGTGCTGGGTGATACATATTATCAGCAGCCTTTTTAAGTAAATCTATACTTTGCGCATATTTGGGAGGATCTTCCTGCAACAGAAGGCAAGCCAGTTTATATCTAGCCGGATCATACTGACTTTTCGCAGCCTCCACGTAGTAAGATTTTGCTTTCTGCAGATTTTCCTTCGTTTTGAACAGTCCCTGTTCGTAAACATCCCCAAGTGTTTTGAGAGATTTGAGATGTCCCTGCTCAGCTGCTACTTTAAGCCAACGTAAACCTTCCTCGCTATCATAAAATTTACTATCATCTGCGAGCAATTTCTGAGATAACATGTACTGAGCATCAGTACTACCAAGTTCCGCCGCCTTTTTCAAATACCCGAAACCTATTGATTCTGATTTTTCAACACCATGTCCGGCGAAATAAAGATTTGCCAAATTAATCATGGCTGAAGTGTAGTTATTGTTTGACGCCCTCTCCAACCATTTGATACCAAGAGTTATATCCCTGTCTATATCATCAGAATAGATGTACATCATTCCCACATGATATTGAGCTATGGTATCACCGTTTTCTGCCATCTTTTTGAGAGAACCAAATTTACTATTCAAAGAATTCTTAGAAGATACCCAAACAACTTTCTTTTCTGAATTGTCTTTGTTTTGAACTGCATGTTCATTCGATTCCTTTTCGTATAAGTAAGCAGAATCAATTGTCCAAAGGAACGGTTTTTTCTCAATTTGAACTTTTTCGATAAAAGAATCATCACCAAGTTTTATTTTTTTTGCTTCAACGGTTGCCTGATTTGATTCCATAAATTCTTTATCGAAAACTTTCTGGGTCTTCTGAGATTTCCAGGTGACTGTAGATGCAGACTCTTTCAAGCGTTCATACTCAGTAATCGCCTGACCAAATCCCTGATCTGCCGATTTTTTGATCCACTCTCGCGCTTGTCCGATACTCTTTATAACCCCTTTCCCACCGGCGTACATGAGGCCAAGGTAATATTGTGCCTTTGCATCCCCTTTCAAAGCCTTTGGACGGAACACCTCTAGTGCGGTGCGATAATCACCAACTTCAAATGCTTGGACACTCGAATCAATATTATCAAATTGGATTATTTGAGTTTTTTCTTCGTGCATACTGTAACCCTTTTATATATTTAATTTAAATATAGAGGAGCTGTATCCCTCAAAACAAACACATCCCGATTGAATAGTATAGACAAAACTCGGCAGATTTAAAACAAAAGCTTATCAGTTTTGCCTTATGCTTAACGTTTAAAATTTAATCTCATATGACTATGGATAAAAGCATTACGGTTGTAATAAATTAGGTACATATATATCAAAACGATGAGATTTCGTTTCTATAAAGGAATTTGATTTGACATTGGCAAGATATTCCGCGCCCTTTGGGCGTTTTACACTCACCCGCATTCTTGCAATTTTCATTGCTTTAACAAGCAGTTTATCGGCATCCAGATCCAAACCGACGATATCATGAAACGCCTGCATATCCTTTTTTACCAACGCTGACGAATTTTTCTTCGGATACATTGGATCAAGATATACAACATCGCACATTTTTTCATCGCCCAATTCCATAATAGTTCGGTGGGAACTTAACTGAAGACGAGCTTTAAGCATTTGTCCGATTTCCGGATCTTCATACCCTCTTCTCAGTCCGTCTGTCAAAAGAATTCGAACAATTTCGTTACGTTCAAACATCGTTACCGTACATCCTAGTGATGCCAATACAAAAGCATCCCTGCCAAGTCCTCCGGTGGCATCAAATACACTAGGTTTTTCTTTTTTCTTAGAGAACACAGCTTTAGCAATCGGCTGTCCATTTCCTCCGCCATGTAATCTACGCCATGCAAGTTTCCCGTTTACAAAATCAACAAATACACCACCTGATTTAGGTTTAGATAAATTCTTAAGCTCGATATGGTCGTCTATCAGCTGCAAGCAGTATGGTTCAAAAAAATCATATGAATATAAATCTGATTCTCTTACATCAAAATCATGCAGATTTACATTAACAAGCTCGATTTTGAATGTCATTTGTTCATACTTCTAATTACTTTAATCAACTCTTTTGTATCAGGCATAATTTTACGCCAAAAGTTAAAACTTTCCGCAGCTTGTTCAATTAACATACCTAACCCATCATATGCAACAGCTCCAAGAGCATCAGCATGTTCCATAAACACGGTAGGTTTAGTGCTATACATGAGATCATATGCAACGGTTCCACGATTAAAAACAGAATCAGGAACTCCTGGAAGTTCTCCTTTTAACGAACCGGAGGTTGCATTGATAACAATATCAAACACTCCATGGACACAGTCTATGGTATCCGCCGATACGTTTCCCCATCTCGCAAAATGTTTGGAAAGTAACACCGATTTTGAACTAGTTCTATTCGTAATAACTAATTTTCGCGGAGACTGTTCAAGCAAAGAACCGATAATTCCTTTGGCGGCACCGCCTGCTCCAATCACCAATATATCGCGATCTTTTATGACAACATTCTGATTATCCATGAGATCTTTTACAATTCCTGCACCATCTGTATTATCGCCATAAATTATGCCATCGCACATCATCAACGTATTCACGGATTGAGCTAGTTCAGCTCTCGGTGTTAGCTTATCGCACATATCATATGCTTGTTCCTTAAACGGGACTGTTACATTACAACCACACAGTCCGTCTTTAAACAAGCCCACCACAGTTTCTTTGAATTTATCTAATTCAATTAACTGTCTGCCGTATTCTAAATTCTGAGATGTGTTTTTTGCAAAGTAATTATGAATAAACGGCGATAAACTATGCTCTATTGGATTTCCAACTACGCAATAATGATCCATTTCAATTCCTTAAGATTTTTTTTGTTTTTAAATCCACTATTGTTGATGGTTTATCGTAACCAAGAGTAGTACCACAAACCACATAATCAACGAAGTTTCCCATTCGTCTGACAGTTTCTTCGTAAGTACGGCATGGTTCCTCACTACTCAGATTTGCACTGGTTGAAATAAGCGGCTCATTTTCCATTTCACACAATTTTTTTACCAACGGATGACTAGTCACCCTGACTGCCACCGTAGGGTGGTTACCCCTAATATAAAACGAGAGCTCAGGCTTGGCCGGCAGAATAAATGTATAAGGTCCAGGCCAAAACTTGTTCATATACAGCCAATCGTCGTTGGAAATCTCATCAAAGTTCACATATTTACGAAACAACTCTGAATTATGGCTTATTAAGATCATTCCCTTGTTTACGTTTCTTTTCTTGATTTCGATTACTTTCTTGAGTGCACTGTCGCAATTAGGTAGGCAACCGATACCAAAAACAGCTTCTGTGGGATACGCAATCACATCACCATTCCTTATATATGATGATGCGATTTGAAGATTGAAATAACAAGTCATACACTAGTCGCGGAACTTTGCAAGTTTTTCCTGAAGTTTATGATCTTTTTCAGCAACTTTAGTAGCATTGTCAGCTCTTTCCTTTACGATCTTTTCTTTCAGAATGCTGTCGTTCAGTGCTAAAATTTGCGATGCGAAATAAGCTGCATTTTTAGCACCTGCTTTTCCAATAGCCATGGTTGCAACAGGAATACCACCAGGCATCTGAACTGTCGACAACAATGCGTCAACTCCGTTTAATGGTCCACAATTAATCGGAACTCCAATAACAGGACAATTGGTATTGGCAGCAACAGCACCGGCCAAATGTGCAGCAAGTCCTGCAGCACAAATATATACCGCACAGCCGCGTTTTTCTGCATCCTTTACATATTCAACTGTTTGCAGTGGAGTACGATGAGCAGAAGTTACCTTAACTTCAAAAGCAATACCGAACCCTTTCAAAACTTCAAAAGCAGGCTCCATAGTATCGTAATCAGAATCAGAGCCCATTAAAATTGCAACAAAAGCCATGATAATCACCTCAATTAATTTACCAAAACAACTTTGCTGAATTATACACAATATTTCCTATTCTTTTAACACAAATGGCCAAGAAGTAGCGGGCCATGCAGGTTGCAGTGGTATTACCTTGTTTTTAACTCTGTTCAGCAGAATATGGATATTTTTCCTTACATTTTGCAGAAGGACACTGCAGATACCTTCCCATTTTATTTACTCTTACTAGTAAAATCGGGTAACCGCATTTCTCACATACTTTGGAAATTGGCTTATAACTTACTTTATACTGACAATCATGGTAATTACTGCAAGAATAAAACGATTTGCCATATTTGTTTGCATGTTGCCGCAACACTCCTTTACGACAGGATGGACACAACACAGTATCAGAACTTGAATCCGATACTGTATACTTGCACTCGGGATAATTTAAACATCCTATAAACAACCCATACTTTGATTTTTTAACAGCAAGTTCACCTCCGCAAATAGGACAAACCTTACCTTTTATCGTTTTCAGGATTTTAACTCCATGGATATTTATATTTTCAAGATAATTGCAAACGGGATAATTGGAACACCCAAGAATATGTCCGTTTTTAGTATTTCTTACAATCAGCGGCGCTCCACACTTCGGACAATTCCTTTGATTATCAACAACATCATCTAGCTCAGAGACAGAAACCGAAGTATATTTTTCTTCCATCGGTACACCAATATAACATTACGTTTTCTAAAATACAAAAAAGCCAAACTCACTACAAGTTTGGCCAATTATACTAAAATAACGAAATCAAACTAATCTCTTGGGGAGATAAGTTTAGATCCATTAGGAATAAAGTCTGTTGCATCAAGCACAATACCAAGTGACAACTTGTCATATGCTTTGAATACCATTACATGTCCAACTGTTGTTGATGGCAGATTGCTGTACTGAGACATTGCAGAAACCAATCTATCCTTTGCAGAACCTAAATCAACATAACTTACAGAATCAGCACTCGCGCCAGAGATCTTAACACCTTCTTTGTATATCTCAAAAACATCACCGTTTGATACACCAGTAGCTGTTCCTTTATTGATAACCACAACCTGATTCTTGCCCACATATCTAGTATCGATAACGTTCTCCAAGATATAAGCCTCAGGAACTGTGGCTGGCTTAGGATAATAATATGCATCATATCCATCTACAGATGCCAAAGGAATTACTCTCTCACCCTGCTTAACTTCTTTTACAGTCTTAACCAAAGTAACCGGGGTTGCACCCTCTCTCTGAGCATCAGCAACACCAACTCCTGACAATGCCGCTCTGTAACCAAGAACTTCTCCTGTTATAGGATCCTTATATTTCTTAGGAGAAGAGTAAATACCATACTGTTCACCCTCCTGCAGATTTCCCTTCACATATACGACGGAAACATCAACCATTGCTTTATTGTTGCTATTATCACCCAATACGTAAGGAAGAGAGTCAACGCTTTCTGCATTAGGGAAAATATAATCTGATACCAAGAACGGCTTGATAGACTCGATATCAATTGACTTCACAGCATCCTGAGCACCTGACGTTCTTATGCCAGGAGATAATTTCTTCACTCCCGTTACTAAACGTGGTTGTCCATCAATGTAAACCAAATTAAGTACATCACCAGGATAAATCCAATGAGGGTCCTTAACTTGCGGGTTCACCTGCCAAATCTTTGGCCAATACCAAGGCTTCTGCAAGAAAACTCCAGAAATATCCCATAAAGTATCACCTTTTTTTACAGTGTATGTATCAGGATGTCCTTCTTTTAAGGCTAAATTATCAGCACATGCGAATGTAGCCATTAACATACCAGCTAAAAAAGCAGTTAATTTTTGTTTAATCATAATCGTCCCTGTCCGTGACTGCGATATCAATTTTTCCGTAAACCTTGCCATCTACTCTCTTTAGTACGAGCCTACTAGAAAAAGTAAACTTCTACTGCCGCAATGTCTGAAATCTAATAATAAGTATCATCAAACATTGCCTTAATTTAATAATAGTATGACTAATAATAATTAAAATTAGCACAATCGCTAGAATAGAACCATAAAGCATGTTCGTCAATATTGACTTTGCTCTTTTAAGTCACCGATCACACTTATTGAACACAAACAACAATAAAATCGACTGTTTTTTATTCGGCCCTAAAAACATTCCTATCAAACATTACCATCACTATACATCTTGAAGTAGAATAACACCTGTTAAATTTCGCTATTTAATATTTGTACTCACTTGAAATATAATCTTAACCATTCCTTCAGTCGAAAACATTAATCATTAGTAAACGATCCATAATAACCTTTAAGGTAATTATGGCTTTTGCTTAGTCTAAGTGATTTCGCTGAAAAGTGAAAGAACTACGTTATGAGAGAATGAATTTATGCAAATAAATTCAAATAGTTACCTTCGGATGTTCATCTAGTCTGAAGCTCTAAGGTGT
>ONPL01000016.1 GCA_900319705.1 uncultured Pseudomonadota bacterium
GAGGTTGCAGACTCGTCAGGAGATGACAGTGTGCTGTCTTCTATGAAATCTCCGATATGTGAATCATCGTCATCACCAATTGGTGTTTCCATTGAAATCGGTTCACGGGCAATTCTCAGAACTTTAAGGATTTTATCCTCGTTCATTCCCATTCTTTTAGCAAGTTCCTCCGGAGTAGGATCTCGCCCCTTCTCCTGAAGCATGTTCCTTGAAATTCTGTTCAGTTTGTTAATGGTTTCAATCATATGAACAGGAATACGGATGGTTCTGGCCTGATCTGCGATGGAACGGGTGATAGCCTGTCTGATCCACCAGGTTGCATAGGTTGAGAATTTGTATCCTCTGCGGTATTCGAATTTGTCTACTGCCTTCATCAGACCTATATTTCCTTCCTGGATCAGATCGAGGAATTGCAGACCTCTGTTGGTATATTTCTTGGCGATGGAAATAACCAGTCGCAGATTTGCTTCGATCATCTCTTTCTTAGCTCTTTTGGCTTTTGTTTCACCAAGGGAAAGGTTCTTGTAGAGTTCTTTTATTTCAGCAATAGTCAGCTGCGATTCCTTCTCAAGAAGTTGAATCTTTTCAATATCGGCTTTTACCCTGTGTTCATAGGTTTTCAGCTTTTCCACCCAAGGATTGTTGGTCTTGATTGCCTCGTAGAACCACTCCATTGAGGTTTCAGGGTATTTTCGGCGGTAGAAATTGAAATTCTCCTTGGTCATGTGACATTTCTTCACACAGAAACTCATCATGTCCTTTTCTGCTTCAATGTAAACATCTCTCTTGTTGCTGATAGTATTGACAATACGTTCAAACTGTTTGGCTGTCAGACGGAACAGCTTGAAACATTCTGCAAGTTTGTTGATTTCCTCTTTTGCCTCGTCAGATGATCTTCCGTATTTGCTGATTGCGTTTTTAGTGTTGGCAACCAGTACTCTCAGTTCTTCGAAACGCTTCTTGGCTATTTCCGGATCTGGCCCCTGTTCCTCATCCTCATCTGAAGATTCATCTGAGTCTTCGTCATCATCCTTGCTGTTGTCAGAGGATTTCTGCTCATCGTCATCGCTTAATTCTTCGTTGATCTTATTATCATCCAATTCTGAATCAAGTTCCTCATCAGGGATGTTTTCAGGATCGAGATCATCGTCATCAGATACGGTCATACTCAAATCTTCAGTTTCCTGCATGGAAAATCCGGAGATTATTTCCTGGAGCTTAACAGTTCCTTTGAGATATTCATCAAAATCATTCAGAAGGTTTTCAATTGCCTGCGGGTAGGATGCAATAGTAGTCTGAACTGTATTTAAACCGTCCTCGATTCTTTTTGAAATATCTATTTCCTTTTCACGGGTCAGCAGGGAAACGGTACCCATTTCTCTCATGTACATTCTTACAGGATCGGTGGTTCGACCGATTTCTGATTCCACGTTTGCAAGTACTTCAGAGGTATCCGGCATTACTTCAACTGTTTCCGGATCACCGAGAATTTCATCACTGTCGGAAATATCATTCTCGACCACTTTGATTTTCATGTCCTGGAACATCTGAAGCAGATCATTGAATGTATCCTGATTGTAGTCCGGAATTGTATCAGCTATTTCGTTATAGGTTAGATAACCTTTTTCGCGAGCTTTGTTGATTAACAGACTCCACGGACTCTGATTGGAATTTGAATCATCTTCGATCTGGTTTAGTGTTGCGTTGTTTTCAATCATGGAAAAATCCTTTAGTTATGCCATGTTAAATTTTAAAAATCTGTATTATCAGCTGTTATGGTCCGACCGCTGAATTTTTTAATGTATTTCACTTTGTCTGAAAGTTCCTTTAGTTCATCGTCAGACAATTCTCGTTTCATGCTTTCGTTCTGGAGTTTGGAAACTCTCTGCTCATAGTGTTCAAGCACAAGCTTTGACAGTGTGGCGGTTATATCAGCGGTGACATTTTCAGTTTTAATATTGTCTGCATGCCCGTATATATCTGCCCTGGCAAGTCTGGTTACCCATTTTTCTATGTTGGTTCCCTTACTGGCGCTCAGAATACAGGCGGTGTTTACACTGATTTCACTTCTGTTTGGATATTCAACGATGAAGTTGAATATCTGTTGATATTCTTTTACTCCTTTTATATTACCGAGTTCACCAAGTATTCTCAGCAGGTAGGCAATCGTATCTTTGCCTGCAATAACACTTTTGGGATATTGGATGGAAAGTGCGTACGCCCTGCGTATAGGGGTTATTTCCATTTCCTTTTCCTCTTGCTGCGGCTGTCTGGAGTAGTTTGTTCTGGCCCGTAAACTCTTTCTTGCACTGCATTCTTTCATAAGAGTGGTGCTGTCCTGGAACGAAATAGTTGCGAGTTTACGAATAAGCTCATCAAATCTGAGATTGTTAGGCATTGCTGCAAGAACATCCAGAGCATTGTTTGCCAGTTCTCTGCGGGAATTCTCCGATACGAGGTTGTTTTTAAGGTGCTCAAACAGATATTCATCCAGAGGTTTTGCTTTTTCCAAATATGATTCAAATCCGGTCAGTCCGAATTCCCTCACATAGGAATCAGGATCATGTTCCACCGGAAGGAAGGCAAACCTTACATCACAGTCATCCTTCAGGGATGGGAGCATTGTTTGAAGAGCATGCCATGCGGCTTTCTGACCGGCTGCATCTCCGTCATAGCAGCAGATTACCTTTTTGGTGTAGCGGAACATCATTTCAAACTGATCTGTTGTGGTCGAAGTTCCCAGTGATGCAACGGCATAGTTAAAGCCGGCCTGTGCCAGCGCTATAACGTCCATATAGCCTTCCACTATGACCAGGTAGGGAAGATTTCCTTGATTCTGCTTGCTGTATTCAATAGCCTGATAGAGTCCGAATAATTCTCTACCCTTATGGAAAATCACCATTTCTGGTGAATTGAGATATTTTGGTTTGTCGTCATTGAGAACACGGCCGCCGAATGCAACCACGCGACCGCGGCGATCCAGAATCGGGATCATTACACGGTCTCTGAATGCATCGTAAAAATTGCCGCCGTTTTCTTTATGGATAATCATCCCCAGGTCAGAGAGAAGTTTCAGATCTGTCTGCGGATCTTTAACAAGATATTTGGTTAAAAACTGCCATCCCGGAGGCGCATATCCGAGTTTAAACCTGTCAATGGTTTCAATGGTTATTCCCCTGTTCTGCAGGTAGCTTATCCCCTGGGGCAGACTGCTGTCTTTAAGAACTCTTGCGTAGAGCTCGGAGCATTCTCTCATTTTGCTGTAATATTCGCTGTAATTGATTGAACTGTCGGTATTGCCGTCGTCATTATCCCTTTCAACAGGGATCCCCGCCAGTTCCGCAAGATATTCAATAGCATCAGGAAAGGAATACTTGTTGTATTCCATCAGAAAAGTAACAATGTTACCGCTTGCCTTGCATCCGAAGCAGTTATACAGCTGTTTGTCCTGACTGACATAAAAGGATGGGGTCCTTTCACTGTGGAAAGGACAGCATGCCTTATATTCGGCTCTGCCTGATTTCTTCAATTCAATACCGTGCATCTGCATAATCTGCACAATATCAACCATGCCAAGAAGCTTGGTTATGAAACTTTGAGAAATACGACCTCTACCCATTGTCTTCAAACAGCTGATTTAATTATATTTCAGAAATGAGAGTCAACAGTTATTTGTTAAGCTGTGCTTTTACCAGGCCGCTGAGAGCGCCCATATCTGTTTTACCCTGAACTTTAGGTTTGATGGCAGACATTACCTTGCCCATGTCTTTTGCGGAGGTGGCACCGACCTCGTTTATGGTCTCAATAAGAATTTTGTTGAGTTCCTCTGCAGTCAGCTGTTCAGGAAGGAATTCACTGATAACGGCAATTTCCGCTTCCTCTGCTGAAGCAAGCTCCTCTCTTCCTGCACTGCGGTACTGTGCTGCGGAATCTTTACGTTCCTTGATCATTTTTGATGCGATGGAGATTACCTGATCGTCGGCAAGCATCTGGGAACGGTCAGAACTTTCCACTTCTATTTTTTTCACTTCAGCAAGCAACAATCTTAAGGCTGATAATCTTTCCTTGTTTTTGTTAATCATTGCATTCTTGATTTCTGCATTTAATTTTTCGCGAAGTGACATTTTAGTAAAACTCCTTACAAATTCTTAATGTATAAAGCGACAAAAACCACACTTTGAAAAAACAAAGTGTGGATCTTAATAAAGTTTCATATTCAAAAGAATATGCTGTGAAAACTTACCTATTAATATAAGCGAGTACGACGAGCATTCTCTCTTGCTAATCTCTTTGCATGACGCTTAGCTGCAGAAGCTTTAGCGCGCTTACGAATAGTAGTTGGCTTTTCGTAAAATTCACGGTTACGTACATCTGCTAAGATACCTGCTTTTTCGCATGAACGCTTAAAACGACGTAATGCAACATCGAATGGTTCGTTTTCACGTACTTTAATAACTGGCATGAGCCACTCACCCCTTTAAGGAAATTAAAAATTTATAAAATATGTTTGCGATGCAAACACCTTAAGTAATGACAAAAAGTCATATGACACGCAATTTTAAATAAATTGACGTGGCCTGTCAAGGTGATTTTTTACCGTTGGAAAGACGGCTGATACATCAGTCAGTTACAGTTTATAAATTCTTAATTTCCCTGCTTTTTACGGTAGTTGAATGGTTTCCCCGTTAGAACGAGTGACCCGCCTCCACTGTTATTTTTTCAGTGCAACATTAGTTATAGTAATAAAAAAGCAAAAAACAAATTTTTTTATCGATTAATTTTTTAAGTGATTATTTTTAACGCAACTTCAAATCGTTTTGCTATAATGTGCGGACTTGCTAATGCCGCTGTTATAGATTTGAAAAATCAGATTTCCGTTCTTCACTGCGGTTTGGAAAAAATAACATTGATCAGAGGTATGTTTTTTATATGAGAGTTTTATCCATAGAGAGTTCCTGTGATGAAACCGGTGTTGCTGTTTATGACGATCAGAAAGGCCTGCTTACCAATCAGCTGTATTCCCAGATAAAAATGCATGCGGAGTACGGAGGGGTTGTGCCTGAACTGGCTTCGCGCGATCACATCCGCAAGGCCGTACCTCTGGTAAAGGAGGCTCTGAGTTCATCAGGACTTACGCCTGATGATATTGATGCTGTGGTTTATACAGCAGGACCAGGCCTTGTCGGGGCTTTGATGGTCGGTGCCACGGTGGCGCGTACACTTGCGTATGCCTGGGACAAACCGGCCGTTCCTGTTAATCATATGGAGGGTCATCTTCTGGCTCCTATGCTGGAGGAAAACAGGCCGGAATATCCGTTCTTGGCACTGCTTGTATCCGGCGGTCATACCATGATAGTCAGGGTAAATGATTTTGCAAGTTACGAGATTATGGGTGAATCGGTGGATGATGCTGCCGGAGAGGCTTTTGATAAGACAGCAAAACTGCTGGGTATTCCTTATCCTGGCGGTGCTCTGCTGTCTGCTTTGGCTGAAAAGGGAACAAAAGATCGTTTTAAGTTCCCTCGTCCGATGCTGAACCATCAGGGATATAATTTCAGCTTTTCAGGTCTTAAAACCGCAGTGTCCCTGGCAATAAAGGATTTTGACGGTGAACTTGATGAACAGACGAAAGCAGATCTTGCTCTTGCATTTGAAGACGCAGTAGTGGATATTCTCAAGGCAAAATGCACCAGGGCGCTCAGAGATACAGGTCTCAATCAGCTGGTTATTGCCGGAGGTGTTAGTGCTAACAAACATTTGCGTTCTGCCATGAAGAGTATGATGGAGCAGCTGCACGGCAAGGTTTTCTATCCTCGGACTGAATTCTGTACCGACAACGGAGCCATGATAGCATATGCTGGTATGCAGAGATTCAAAAAGGGAGTGTCTGCTTCAAGGGAAATTTGTGTATTCCCCCGCTGGCCCCTGTCTTCCATTGATGAAATGTACTCATCTAAAAGCGTATAACACTTTCCATCAAGTTTTCTGATGTTTCATTATCACCATGCACCGGTTTTATTCCGGTGTATTTCTTTTTTTGTTTGTTCAAGGTTTGATAAGGGACACTTTTCAACTGAATATATTGATAGTTAAAAATCGAAAAATTTGCTAAAATGCTTCATTGAGTTGTAATAGATTAATCATCATTCCGTCTTTAATCGGACGGGGTGATAATTTTTTGTAATTTCTAGCAATTTGTTATTGGAAATATATTATGATAAAAATCAAGAGAGGCTTAGATCTCCCGATTGACGGTAAGCCAGATCCTTCGATTAAAGACCCTGTCAAGGTGACGAAAGTTGCTGTTGTTGGTGTCGATTTTCCGGGATTGAAACCTACCATGTTGGTCGAAGTCGGAGACAAAGTAAAGAAGGGTCAACCCCTTTTTGAAGACAAGAAGAATCCAGGCGTCTTGTTTACAGCCCCGGAAGCGGGTACTGTAGCCGAGATCAACCGCGGAGAAAAAAGAGCGTTCCTTTCATTGGTGATTGAAACAGATCCTTCACTGGGTGCTGAAAAATTCAAATCATATGAATCAAAGGAAATTGAAAAACTGTCAAAGGAAGATGTTCAGGATCAACTGATTAAATCAGGTGCCTGGGTATATCTGAAAACAAGACCTTTCGCCAAGACTCCGAAGATCGGCAGTGAACCGAATGCAATTTTTGTTACAGCGATGGATACCAATCCGCTGGCTCCGGATGCTGCACTGATCATTAAAGACAACGAAAAGGCTTTTCTTGACGGTATTGCAGTTATGTCACGTTTGGCTAAAACTGTATATGTATGCAAGGGCGAAGGTTCTCTTCCTCTTTCAAACATATCAAACGTTAAAGAGGAAACATTTGTCGGACCTCATCCTGCAGGTCTTGCCGGTACCCACATGCATTTTCTTGAAGGTGCAAGCTTGAATAATATGCTGTGGTACATCAATTATCAGGATGTAATTGCTATCGGTAAGCTGTTCTCTACAGGTGAACTGTACAATACCAGATTCATCAGTATTGCAGGTCCTGGCATTAAAGAACCGAAAGTTGTTCCTACATGCAAGGGTGCATGTGTAAGCGAACTGGTTGCCGGCAATCTTAATGAAGGCGAGCAGAGAGTTGTTTCCGGTTCTGTTCTGTACGGAAGAAAAGCAGAAGGTGCTTTTGATTATCTTGGCTGTTTTACCAACCAGGTTACTGCACTTCCTGAAGGAAGACAGCAGGAATTCATGGGATGGGTTATGCCTGGATTCAAAAAATTCTCTATCAGCAGAACTTTCGTCGGTCCGTTTATTGCTAAAAAATTCAAGTTTGATACCGGCGTAAACGGCGGCAAGCGTGCAATTATTCCGTTCTACAGTTTTGAACGCATCATGCCTATGGATATTATTCCTAGCCTGCTGCTTCGTTCTCTGGCTATTCTGGATACAGATGAAGCTCAGAATCTGGGCTGTCTTGAACTGGATGAAGAGGATCTTGCTTTGTGCACATATGTTGATCCTTGCAAGGGAGACTTCGGCCCGTTGCTTCGCAGATGTTTAGATAAGATTGAGCTGGAGGGCTAACAGGTGTTCTTAAAGACTATTTTTGATAAATTGGCACCGTTGTTCAACAAGGGCGGTAAATTGGAAAAATTTGAGCCTCTGTTCGAAGGTACCACATCATTTTTCCTAACCTCTGGTGAAGTAACCAATTCAAAGGTTCATGTACGCGATAATGTTGATTTGAAGCGTTTAATGATCATTGTTTGGTTGGCGGTAATTCCTGCTGCACTGTGGGGTATGTTTAATCTAGGCCACAATACTCTGGCTTTCATGGACAAGAATCATCTTGTTACAACCTTCGCTTTGTTCAGCGATGACTGGAGATTCGCTGTTCTTCAGATGCTGGGTTTCAGCCTTCAGCCGGATTTCATCAATGAGCTGGCTGTCGGAATGGCTTATTTCCTTCCGCTGTATGCAATTGTATTTGCTGTCGGAGGATTCTGGGAAGTTCTGTTCTGTATTGTGAAGGGCCATCCGATCAATGAAGGTTTCTTTGTGACCTCCATTCTGTTCGCTCTTATCGTTCCACCTTCAATTCCTTTATGGGAAGCAGCACTCGGTATTAGTTTCGGTGTTGTAATCGGTAAGGAAATC
This sequence comes from uncultured Pseudomonadota bacterium, assembly GCA_900319705.1. Lineage (GTDB taxonomy): Bacteria > Pseudomonadota > Gammaproteobacteria > Enterobacterales > Succinivibrionaceae > UBA2804. Next base: position 8,126 of record ONPL01000016.1, read on the forward strand.
TTCGGTGGTACCGGTATGAACTTCATGAACCCTGCGCTGGTTGGTCGTGCATTCCTGTTCTTTGCTTATCCTGCAGAATGTTCAGGTGACAAGGTTTGGATCGCAACCAATGCTGCCTATGACGGTTCAACCGGAGCTACTCCGCTGGCTCAGTGGGCTGCCGGTGAAATTGATGCAACCCATTTTGCACAGAATGTATCAAACGTAAATATTGACTGGCTCCATGCATTCTTCGGCTTCATGCCGGGTGCTATCGGTGAAGTATCAACTTTCATGATCCTGATCGGTTTGGTTATTCTTCTGTTTACCAAAATTGCATCCTGGAGAATTGTATTTTCCATTTTCCTCGGTATGACAGTTGTTTCAACACTGTTCAACATGATTGCAACTGAAGGTTCAAATCCGATGCTCTTTATGCCTTTCTACTGGCATTTTGTTCTCGGTGGCTTTGCATTCGGTATGGTCTTCATGGCAACAGATCCTGTTACATCTCCATATACCAAGAAAGGTAAATATATTTACGGTTTCCTGATCGGAGCCATGGTTGTGCTCATCAGAGTTGTTAACCCTGCGTTCCCGGAAGGTATGATGCTGGCGATTTTATTCGGTAATATGTGTGCTCCTTTAATCGATTACATGGTTAAGTCACGCAATATCAAGAAACGTCTGGCTCGTGCAGCTAAAGTTGCAAGTGTTAAGGGGGAATAATTCGTGGCTAATAAAAAAGAATCTACAGTTAAGACTTTCTTAACCGTATTTGTACTATGCTTGATTTGCTCCATCTTCGTTGCCGGCGTTACTGTTTCCCTGAGAGGAATTCAGGAAAAAGCCAAAGCGTTGGATAAACAGAGCAATATTGTTCTCGTATCCGGTCTTAAATACGATGCTGACAAAGATGATGTTGCAGAAATATTCAAGAACCATATCGAGACCAAGATCCTGGATCTTCAGACAGGTGAATTCCTCCCTGAAGGAAAAATCAAGGATCCTGAGAATTTCGACTATGTGAGTGCTTCAAAGAAAGCTGAGTACAGGGTGGATATTGATAAATCAATCTATAAACTCGGTATTGCTAGCCGTTCCAAGTACATGCCTGTATATGTGGCACGTGATGATCAGAAGAATATTGTTTCCTATATCCTTCCAATCTACGGTCAGGGACTGTGGTCAACTTTATACGGTATGCTCTCTGTAACCTCCAAAGGAAATGAAATTGTAGGGATCAATTTCTATGAGCATGGTGAGACTCCGGGTCTTGGCGGTGAAATTTCCAATCCGCTCTGGACTGCCAAATGGAAAGGCAAACATGTTTATCTGAACGATAAAATTGTTAGAGTTGTTAAGGGCTCTGCTGCTGACGGCGAAGAAGGAACTGTGCAGGTAGACGGTATTTCCGGTGCTACTCTGACCGGTACCGGTGTTACCAACAGTTTGGCTTACTGGCTGAGCAAAAACGGCTACAAGCCTTTCTTGGATAAATTAATTGGAGAATAAAAATGGCAGAAGAAAAATTAAATTTAAAGGAAGTGTTTACCGCTCCGTTAATGTCATTGAATCCAGTTATCCTGCAGGTTTTGGGTATCTGTTCTGCGCTGGCGGTAACAAGCAACATGAAGACTGCCTTCGTTATGTCACTGGCTGTAACCGTGGTTATTTCCTGTGCCAACCTGGCGGTATCTTCAATCCGAAACATTATACCCGGCAGTGTGAGATTCATTGTTGAACTGACTGTAATCGCTTCCCTGGTTATTGTGGTTGACCAGTTCCTGAAAGCGTTCAGTTATAAACTGGATAAAGAGTTGTCCGTGTACGTAGGTCTGATCATTACTAACTGTATCGTAATGGGTAGAGCTGAAGCATTTGCCATGAAATATCCACCTCTGCCGTCTCTTCTTGACGGTTTGGCAAACGGTCTCGGTTATTCCATTATTCTTCTTACAGTTGGTACTGTTCGTGAGATTTTCGGTTCCGGTACTTGGTTTGGTCTGACCATTTTCCCTCTTGCAAAAGACGGCGGATGGTATGTTCCTAACGGCCTGTTGGTTTTACCACCTAGCGGTTTCTTCTTGATTGGTCTGTTTATTTGGGCTGTTAGAAGCTCAAAGCGTTATGCTAAACAGGTTGAACCTGCTCAGTTTGAGATTGTTAAGGAGTAAAGATGGAACACTATATCAGTTTATTAGTTAGATCTATATTTATCGAGAATCTGGCACTTTGCTTCTTTATCGGTATGTGTACATTCATTGCCCTGTCAAAGAATGTGAAGACTGCTATCGGTCTGGGTATTACAGTTATTGCTGTACAGACTCTGGTGGTTCCGGTAAACAACCTGATCTACACTAACGTGTTGAAGCCAAATGCATTGATCGAAGGAATTGATATTTCATTCCTGGGATTTATCACATACATCGGTGTTATCGCAGCATGTGTTCAGATCCTTGAAATGGTTCTTGACCGTTATTTCCCTGTTTTATATCAGACACTCGGTATTTTCCTGCCGCTGATAACTGTAAACTGCGCTATTTTTGCAGGTGTATCATTCATGGTACAGAGAGAATATGATTTTACAGAATCTATTGTCTACGGTATCGGTTCAGGTTCCGGTTGGGCTATAGCCTTGATTTTAATTGCAGCTGTTCGTGAGAAGTTAAAATATTCTGAAGTACCTGCAGGATTGAGAGGCTTGGGAATTACATTTATAACTGCAGGATTGATGGCGATCGCCTTCATGTCCTTCTCAGGTATTTCATTATAGGAGAGTAATAAGAAATGAATACTGTATTACTCGGTGTTGGTGCTTTCATTGCGATTATTCTGGCACTTGTTGCTGTAATTTCCGTTGCAAAGTTTCTGCTTGTAAAAACCCGTAACGTGAAAATTACGATCAACGATGATCCGGATAAGTCCATTGAAGTTCCGTCCGGTGAGAAATTATTAGGAACACTTGCTTCACAGGGTATCTTTGTTCCATCAGCATGCGGTGGTGGCGGAACCTGCGGTCAGTGCCGTTGCAAGGTTAAAAAAGGCGGAAGTGCCGCATTGCCTACAGAACTTAACCATTTAACCAAGAAAGAAGTTAAGGAAGGTATGCATCTGGCATGTCAGGTTACTGTTCGCAGTGATATGGATATTGAAGTTCCTGCTTCAGTGTTCGGAGTTAAGAAATGGCAGTGCGAGGTTATTTCAAATAACAACGTTGCTACATTCATAAAGGAATTACGCCTGAGAGTGCCTGATGGTGAATCTGTTCCGTTCAGAGCAGGCGGTTATATTCAGATCGAAGCTGATCCTCATCATGTGTTCTACAAGGATTATGATATCCCTGAGAAATACAGAGAGGACTGGGAGAAGGCAGGTATGTTCGAGCTCGAATCAAAGGTTGATTCCCATATCCTGAGAGCATACTCAATGGCCAACTATCCGGAAGAGAAGGGCTTGATCATGCTGAATGTTCGTATTGCCACAGCTCCGCTTGACAGGGCAACCAGAAAGGTTGTTAAGAACATTCCAAACGGTAAGATGTCATCTTATATCTGGAGTCTTAAACCAGGTGACAAGGTAACAATCTCCGGTCCGTTCGGTGAATTCTTTGCCAAGGATACAGATGCTGAAATGGTGTTTGTCGGTGGTGGTGCAGGTATGGCTCCAATGCGTTCTCATATCTTTGATCAGTTAAAGAGACTTAATACCAAGAGAAAGATTTCCTTCTGGTATGGTGCTCGTTCTCTGAAGGAAGTGTTCTATGCAGATGAATTTGATCAGCTGGCAAAGGAACATCCTAACTTTGAATGGCATCTGGCTTTATCTGATGCTCTTCCTGAAGATAACTGGACTGGTTACACCGGATTTATTCATAATGTACTTTATGAGAATTATCTTAAGAATCATAAAGCTCCAGAAGATTGTGAATTCTACATGTGCGGACCTCCAATGATGACTAAGTCAACCATTAACATGCTTCATGATTTAGGCGTGGAAGACGAAAATATCCTGTTGGATAATTTCGGTGCATAAAAGCATTCATAATATTTAAATAACGAAAGCCCGATCAGTTTTGATCGGGCTTTTTTGACGACTCTAATTCAGAAACTAAAACGGTAAAACTGTCAATCTGATAGAAAGTATCCTTACTATCGTTCGATTACAAGAAAAACTTCATTCTGTTTAACAAATCTCTGAAAATAGTAGGCTTTACCGATTTTCGGACTGTTTATATAGTCCGTATACGGACATTTCTGATAGCGGTGATCCTTGAATTTATAGGTGTCAAACATCATATTTGCCATAATTGTTTTAACTTTCTGCTGTTCCTCTGATAAATCAAAAGATCGGTATTTCAGCCGGCATGTTTCAGGGATCCTGGCAGTAGGAATATATGGCATACCTACTTGATTAAGGGCAGGACCGAAGAAAATAGGCTTCTCGCGTTTGATATGTATAGAGTAGAGGTAGACGTACCTGACGTTGTTTGGGATGAGATCCAGCAACTCCAGCAGCATCTGTCCTGCTGCCATGTGATCAAGATGGGTATCGAGATATGGATTGGTAACCACAATTCTGTCAGGATTGACTGTCTTTATTACGGATGTTAAATCTGCGATTAGATTACTGTATTTGTTTTCGGGATCTGCAGTAAGTTCTGCGAAATTTGGCTGAGGATTGAATTTTCTGAAAGTGGATATGGAATGACTGTGATTTGTCTTTATCACCTGATCCCTGGACTTGTTCATTTCTGCCAGTGTTGCGTCAAAATAGCCAAGATTCACCATTCTGTCCTGTCTTATGTCTCCCAGCATTGGTGTTGTCACGGAATTGTACGCCCGTAAAATTCCTTTACGCAGACTTGCCTGTTCTATACTGTTGTCCATATTGGTGTAATATTGTTTTTTCAGCTCTTTGACCTTTTCTCCGGCAGACAGTGTTACCAGGTAGGTGTTTGGACGGTAGAATGAAGTACAGCAAAGTTCGCCGTCATCCGGGTGTGGTGCAATTACCAGGGTTGTTCCCATTTCAATAGGATCGTTAAATGCAAAGTATAACATCTGAGCTTCTGATGCAAAGGTTGCTCCGATGGACTCGAGAGTGAGCTCAGTGCGATTTGCACGGATCCATGAAAGATCGATATATACTGAATTATGGATTTTGGGCGGAAGATACTGAATCCTGTGGTCCCCTTCGGCAGTCTGTACCTTTATGTAAGGTTCTTTAAACCAGGATCTGAAATTTTTGCTGTTAAGAGTTAGTTTCAGCAGTGCCGAGTTGTTGGGGCGGAAAATAAAATTAAGTTTGCCGTTGGAAATGGTTACATCTTCTGTAACATCCGGTTGAAGATTAAATGGATTATTATTGCTCATATTCAAAATGATTCCAGTCTCGATAATAATTTGTCAAATGCGGTAGAGGCTTCGTATTCCCGGTAAAAAACATCAGAACTTTGATATGGAGCTTTGATTGTTTCAACGATTTTCTCAGCAAGCAGTTCTGGATCTCTTGGTACGATCTGCTGGGATAAAATCTCCCCTTTCATTATGTCTCTCATGCCACCGATTGATTCTGTAGCTACTATAGGTGTATTAAGAATAAGCGCTTCGAGAAAGATCAGTCCGAATCCCTCTTTCTGACTGGTATGCACGAGCACTTTTGCATTTTTTATATACGGATAGGGATTATCTCTCTTTCCCAAGAATACAACCCGATCTGAACAGTTGTACTGTTCGGCTATCTGTTTAAGCCGGAGTTTGAATTTGCCGTCACCAACCAGCAGCAGTTTGATGTCATCAGGGAGTTTGGGCATGATCCTGATCAGAAAATCCTGTGATTTTACCTCTGTGAGCCTGCCGACATTTACAATATAACGTTCAGGCAACGGATCTGTTATTTCACCGGAGAGTCTGCGGATTTCTTCAAAGTCGAGGAAATTATGTGAGCAGATAGCCTGGGCTTCCGGTTCTATGTCCAGTAGTGCTTTTTTCAACTGTTCGGAAACACATATGAACTTTTTGGGGAAACCGTACAGGATCCGGTTGATTTTATCACTGCGGAACCCTTGGTAATGAAACGGTTTACCGTCAATGTAGCAGTAGCATCGTTCGCGATTGAACTGATGAAAGTATTCAAAGCAGCCCTGACCTCGTAGAAAGATCATGTCAAACCTGCCGTGCCGGCGTTCCAGTTCTTCGATGTATTCAGCAAAATATCTGCTGTATTCATATCCTGTATTGAAGTCTTTTATTTTTTTGAATATCAGCGGTTTGAGCATATGACCGGAAAGGTAGTTTAATATTCCTGATAAGGATTTAAAGAGCCTGCTGTGAAAATCAGGCCGGTGGACAGTAATTCCAGCGGGGATCTTGAGTTCGTTTTCCGTTTTTTCGGATTTTAGAATCATCAAATGGACGTCATGACCTTTTTTCGCTGCTGTCTGGGCAAAAGTGAGAGCCTGCTTCTGCAATCCTCCCATTGTCAGTTTTCTGACTACTATCAATATTCTCATGCTGTATTCGTTGATCAACGTTTCTAAATTCAGGAATATTACCTTTGTTCGGGTTTGCTCCTCATAAGTTGCGGCAATATATATGATATTCCGGTGGAAGAACTCATTTATGATAACCGGAGGTTTGGTGTTGTGCAACAGAATATACCGGGAACAGTATAGTGATGAGATTGGCTCGTGGCATTAGCGAAACCGCTGAAGTGAACCCGTTTCATCTCATGTGAAATCACACCTGCCGGAAAATAAAGGACGGCGAACAGGAAAGCATACCTCGAAAGATTACAATCAAAAAATGATCAGTTAGATCCAAAAGATTTAACTGATCATAGAAGCCTTTGTCAAAAGTTGCTATTTGGCCTTGCCTCTGGCCGGTTTTACATGCTGTGCACCGTAAACAGCCGCACCGATGATACCGGCAAGATTAAGGGTCTGAGCTTCGACAACGCGTGTATGAAGCTGAAACTCAGGACTGAATTTGGCAAAATTCTTTGACGCACCGCCGCCTAGAATAAAGAGATCCGGATTGAATAAAAATTCAAGTCTTTGGAGGTATTTATTGAATTTAGTTCCGAATTTTGACCATGAGAGATCTTTCTCAACTCTTACACGCTCCGAGCAGTAGTGTTCGGCAATCTTGTATTTATCCTCCTTGGTATTAAGGAACAGGTGTCCAAGTTCGGTGTTGGGATGAAGATGCCCGTCCACAAATACAGCCGAGCCGATGCCGGTACCGATGGTCAGCATCATTACCACTCCATTCTCGTTTTTGCCTGCGCCGAATTTCATCTCGCAAAGCCCTGCTGCATCTGCATCATTCAGTACGAATGTCTGGCATTTGGTTGCTTCTGTAAACAACTGCTCAACGGGTGTGTTGATCCAGGTTTTGTCAATATTTGCAGCAGAATACGCAACACCATGATGGATGGTGGCAGGAAATCCGCATCCGATTGCGCCTTTCCATTGAAATTCGTCCACCAGTTTTTTCAAAGTTTCGGCAACTGCTGCCGGAGTGGCGGGATGCGGCGTTTCAATTCTTTTTCTTTCTGAGATCAGTTCGCCTTTTTCTGTATCGACTATTGCACCCTTTATTCCTGTGCCGCCGATATCAACACCTAAAATTTCCATATAAACCTCTTCTGATAAGCCCCTTCTTAATATGATTATCAATTATTGAAATAAAAAATGATAGATATTTGTCTATTTCATTTATCTGTTTGTGAACAAACCTTTGTTTTGTTACGGTTAAGATCTTCCATTGCCCATACTGTATGCTGTCTTACTGTTTCGCTTTGGGTACGTGTTGCAATATCTTCAAGTACGGGCAGATATTGTGTATTAGCACTGTTGCCTGCTGCAATTATTGTGTTTCTGAGGAAGGATTCGTAACCGATCCTGCGGATCGGACTTCCTTCAAAAGTCCTAAGGAAATCACTTTCACCGAGTTTAAGCAGGTTTTCCAGTTTTGTGAAATCGGCCGTGTATCTGCATTTAAAGTCCGGCTCCTGTGAATATCTCTTTTTTCTGTTCCAGGGACAGCACAGCTGGCATTCGTCGCATCCGTACACATGGTTGCCCATTCTTGCTGCAAGAGCATGCGGAATTATTCCCTTGTATTCGATAGTCAGATAGGCAATGCATAAATTTGCATTGAGCTGGCGGTTGTCCATTATGGCTCCGGTGGGGCAGATGCTGATGCATCTTTCACAGCTTTTACACGGATCGAAATCTGTTTTCCCGGTAATCGGTAACGGGAGGTTGGTTATAATCTCTCCCAGAAAAATAAATGAACCGCAGGTGTTGCTGATAACCAGCGAATTGCGTCCGGTTCCGCCTAGGCCTGCCTCATGAGCGTAATATTTTTCAAATACCGGTCCCGAGTCGACAAATACCCGTAGACTGCAGTCTGTTGCAATTGTTTGTATTTCTTCCGCCAGTCTGTTTAATTTCTGTTTTATGACCTTGTGATAGTCCCGTCCACGTGCGTAAAGACTGAAATATCCGTGATCAGGATCATTTGGCAGTGGATCCTCGCATCGATACAGAAAGGATACACAGATAACGTTCATAGCGTTTTCTACAAGCAGGCGGGGATTTTCCTTCAACGGCAGGTGTGTGTTGAGATAATCCATTGTTCCGTTGTAGTGACCGTCGAGCCACGCTCGGTACTTTGCTGCATACCGGTCCGGAAGTTGTATTCCGGCTACTGCGAATGATGAAAATCCAAGTTCAAATGCCTTGTTTCTGAGATGCTCGAAGTTGTTATTCCGGAGATGTGCCATAATGCCTGTGTGTCTTAAATGTCTGCCTAAGTCTTCGGAACTGAAGTCTGGCCGATCGTGGCTGTTTTGTTTTTTAACGTTTTTCTGATGTATTATACCCGTGAAGTCTTATCAGGCAAGACGGTTATTTGTACGAACCGTTGCTGTTTGTGATTTACCGGTTGATTATTGACAGTAACAGGCGCGAACTATTTGCATAGTTGTGTTTTTGCCGTCATAATTGATTCAGTTGGTTTTTATAATGGTTAACAGGTTCCCGCATGCTTACAGCTGAATTTTATGATATTTCCCTTTGGGTGTATCTGCTTATTTTTGTGACTGTTTTTGTGGGAAGTGTAATCGACGCGCTGGTTGGAGGAGGCGGTCTTATCACTATTCCGACCTATCTGATCTGCGGGCTTCCTCCGCATGTGGCCATAGGAACCAATAAAATAAACAGTACAATGGGGACTGTCATATCCACAATAGCCTACTACAGAAAGGGTTTTGTTGAAAAGAAAAGCATCATTCCGGTTGTTGTTGCCACGATAGCAGGCGCAGTGACGGGTTCAAAATGTGTTCTTCTGATTTCTGCGGTGTTTCTGAAATATTTAATGATTGGCCTTCTCCCGTTCATTGTACTTCTGATGTTACGCAAAAAGCTTCCTGATATTGATAAACCTGTTTTGGTGCAGGGAACAGTGCAGTGGATCAAACTTCTGTCTCTGGTTTTTATTATCGGCTTTTATGACGGTTTCTACGGAGCCGGTACCGGGCTGTTTCTGGTTATAGCCTTTACCTATATTATGAAGATGAATGTCTACCAGGCCGCAGGAAACGGTAAAATATCGAACCTTGCTTCCAACTGTGCCGCTTTGTTCGTTTTTGCGGTGAACGGGAACATCTGTTATCCACTTGCTATTATAGCTACTATAGCAGCCGTACTGGGACAGTATCTCGGTTCTGGACTTCTGGTGGAGAAGGGGGCACTGATTGTAAAACCTACCATGATTACGGTAGTTTCAATACTGCTGATCAGTACACTTCTGGATCTGTTCAGATAGGATAGTGCGGTACGCGGAAAAATAATCGTATGAAAATAGTTACCTTGATAGAAAATACCTGCAGTGTTGAATCTGCTGAGAAAGGGATTGGTGTTGAGCACGGACTTGCGCTATATATTGATACAGGAAAACACCGAATTCTGATGGATACCGGGGCTTCCGGGCTGTTGCTGAAAAATGCAGAAAATTGTTCGGTTGATCTTACATCTGTAGATACGGTGTTTTTGAGTCACGGTCACAGTGACCACGGTGGCGGACTGCCTGACTTTTTAGAATTAAACACCTCCGCAGATGTTTTTGTGAGAAATTCGGCAATGGCGCAGTGCTATTCGCTCAAAGGTTCACCTCATTATATCGGACTTGATCCCAGCATCGCTTTTTCTGCTCAGATTAAGTGGTGTTCTGAATCTTTTCTGAAGATTGACGATGAACTCGAAATCTTTTCAGATATTCCGGAAATCTATCCGGCTCCATCATCCAACTCGAATCTGATGATCAAAACTGATGCTGGTCTGGTCAGAGATAATTTCGATCATGAACAGTGCCTGGTTGTAAAAAAATCAGGAACAGCGTGTGATGTAAATAATCACGTTGAACCTCATATTCTCTTCTCCGGATGTGCCCACCACGGGATCCTGAATATCCTGTACCGTTATCATCAGATATATGGCGGTTATCCAGCAGCTGTTGTAACCGGTTTTCACCTCAAGAAGGAAACGGAATATAGCGGTGAACAAATTCAAGAAATTAAGGAGTTGGCCCGTTCGCTGACTTTACTTCCTACACGTTTTTTTACCTGTCACTGTACCGGTGAAAAGGCTTATGAGATTATGAAATCTGTTATGAAAGCGCAGCTTGAGTATATCCGATGCGGTGATTCCGTTACTATTTAGTCTGATAAAACAGAATGGAATGATTTTCAAAACAAAATTGCGGTAACACGAGGTTTGTATGATCACAAAAATAAAGACAGCCGGTACGGCGCAGCAGGTTAGAGAAATCGAAGCAAAATACAGGGAGCCGGAAACCGGACTGTGTTATGGACTGATGCAGAAGGCCGGTGAATCTCTTTACCGGTTTATTGAAGAAAAAATTCAGATGTCCGGCGGCAACTGCTCTGTTCTGATTGTATGCGGAGCCGGAAACAACGGCGGTGACGGATATGAGGCTGCCGCCAGACTGCTAGAAAACGGAAGAAATGTGGTTTGTGCTGCCTACCGTCTGCCAAAATCAGGAACCGAGGCTGAACTTGCCTATAGGAAATATGGATCCGTTGGCGGCAGGGTTTTCAGCAGCCTGGCTGAGCTGACTTTGGATAATTACGGAATAATCGTTGACGGACTGCTGGGCATAGGGCTTGTTTCAGAAGTCCGCTCAGAAATGTCGGAGTGGATTTCATTAATAAACAGCAGTAATGCATACAGGATTGCAGTTGATATTCCGTCCGGACTGAATTCTGAAAACGGTCTGCCTGAAGGATGTGCTGTTGTCTGTGATGCCACACTCACGTTTGTAATGCCGAAAATAGGGCTTATGATCGGTGAAGCAAGAGATTATGTCGGTGAACTTTTATATGATGATCTAGATTTGAAATGTGTTGATTCCTCGGGCTGTATTGAAGTTCTGTCTTATGAAGAAATAGCAGATAAACTGCCGAAACGAAAAAAATGCGGTAATAAAATCACCTCCGGCAGACTGGGCCTGATTGGCGGACAGAGAACCATGCCGGGGGCAATCAGAATGGCGGCAAAGGCTGCTCTCCGGGCCGGAGCCGGACTGGTAAGAGTTGCCAGCTGCGGCGAAAATCTTCCGGTAATCGCATCGGATACGCCTGAATTAATGCTCTTTAATCTCGATCGGAGTGATATTCAAGAGCTGGAAAACTTTAAAACCTGGTCAGATGCCATGGTAATAGGACCGGGTTTGGGCAGAGGTGGCTGGTCCGAGCGGATCTGGCAGTTGTTCAGGAATGTTTCCCTGCCGGTTGTGATTGATGCGGATGCTCTTTATTTTTATGCGATGGAACCGGATATTAAAAAAGACAGTGTTATTACACCGCACGAGGGGGAGGCTGCCAGACTTCTCGGCACGGACAGTATGCAAATACGTCGAAACCGCATTGAATGTATAAGAAAACTTCAGCGTCTGACCGGAGGTGTAGTGGTTCTCAAAGGTGCCGGGACAATGATCTGCAACGGAGAAAAGACGGTTCTTATCGATAACGGGTGTGAAGGAATGTCTGTCGGAGGAATGGGGGATCTTCTGTCCGGGATAATCGGAGCTCTGCTCGCGTTCGGCCTCAGTCCTACTGATGCCGCAATTATCGGTGTCGCAGTCCACGGCAAATCCGGTGAACAGGAGGCTGTCAGAGGAATGATCGGTATGCTTCCGTCGGATTTGCTTGAGCACATCAGATTACTGATGAACGGCGTTATTTCCTAGACTGCACTAATATGGTACTTTTTGCAACAAATTGCATATTTTCTTGTTGTAAGAAGGTGGTATATGGTACAAAAGTCCCACAAAAAACAATCTTTGTGCTATAGTTATCATAGGAAGTGGAAGAAATAAAAAACGATTATGAAAAAGAAAGTTTCATTAGGTTGCGAATCTGATACCGTCAGACTGGGAGGGGCGGTTGCAGGTTGCATAACAACCGGAGCGTGCATTTATCTGGAAGGAGATCTTGGTGCGGGGAAAACAACTTTCACCCGTGGTTTTGTCCAGGCTCTCGGTCATACAGGAATTGTAAAAAGTCCTACTTATACGCTGGTGGAAAGCTACAGACTCAGCGAATTTTCTGTCTATCACTTTGATTTGTACCGTTTAGCGGATCCTGAAGAACTGGAATTTATCGGTATTCGTGATTATTTTGACAAACAATCTGTATGTCTGGTGGAATGGCCAGATAAGGGAGAAGGTGTTCTGCCTCGGCCTGATCTTGTTATCCGTATAGAGTATTGCGAACATAATTCAGGAAGAACTGTGGAATTTTCTGCTGAGACACAAATAGGAACTGATATTGTAGGAAAACTGTCATGGGAAGAATAATCAAGTTTTTCGCAATCTGGATTTTAAGTTCTTTGGCCGTGTATGCCAATGAGATTGTCAACGTGCGTTTTTCTGCTTTTGCAGAGAAGACGCGTCTGGTTTTCGATTTGAAGGAAAAACCCAATTATTCCGTTCAGATTACCGATCCGTACCAGGTAATTTTACACTTCGACAAGGTTGATTCCGTACCGCTTAAGTATGTGCCCGGCAAATCTCTTGGAAAAGTAATTGAGAGTGTTACCCCGATTGCCATCGGGGGCGGTGTCAGCTATGTGTTCAATCTCAGGTATGCGGTAAAACCTGTACATGCGCAGCTTGCCCCTCAGGGGAACTATCGCAGTTACCGCGTTTATATAGATTTTTTAAACAATCAGATTTCCGGAAATCCGAGAGATCCGGCGCATAAACTTAGCATGCCTAGGATTACTCCGGAAAATACTCCGAAACCTAACAGCAGTGCAGCTGTCGCTGTACGTGAAACACCAAAAAACAATAAAGCTGATCAGGATAAAATTGATTCAATCAGAGTTCTTACCCCTGAAGAAGCAGAGAAGAAACGGGTCGAAATGCAGAAGGCCAATGAAACTTCCATTGCCTACTATGACCAGAAAAATAACAGCCACAGCAAGCACGAGAAAATTTCATCTGAAACAAGCAGATCTGACGTGAAGGTTAATACCAAACCTGTAGAAAAGAAGCAGGACGGCAGAACTGATATGAATCTTAATACCAAACCTGCTGATCATAAACAGGACAGCAGGACTGACAAACCAAATGCCAGACCTTCAGATCTGCGTACAGAACCTAAGCAGAATATGAAACCTGCGGATCAGAAACGTGATGTTAAACGGGATGAACCTAAGTCTGAAGTTAAGCATGAAACTCATAAACCAGATGTTAAAACATCGACAACCGCCAGTGTGACTCGGGATGTAAAAGAGCATAATGCTGTCAATGCCGGCCAGCAGGTAAATACCAAACCAAATGGCGGTAAAAACGAAAAACAGATAAATACAGCTGCCAGCAAGCCTGAGCCGGTCAGGGAACATCAGGCTTCATCAAAACAGGATAATAAAAAGACCAGTAATGCCTGCAAGACCAGCGCAAAAATTGTGATTGCCATCGATCCGGGTCACGGAGGAAAGGATCCTGGAGCGATCGGTGCTAAAAAGAACAAGGAAAAGACCGTAACTCTTGCCATTGCCAAACAGCTGCAGATCCTGATCAACAAGACTCCGGGAATGAAAGCTGTGATGACCAGAAGTTCTGATATATTTATTGATTTGGACAACCGATCTGAAATAGCCCGCAAGAACAATGCGGATCTTCTGATTTCCATCCATGCGGACGCGGCAACCAATTCAAGTGCATCCGGTGCTTCAGTTCTGGTTTTGAACAACGATCGTGCCGGACGGGAAAACCGTAAGATGCTTAATACCAAACAGAAGCATGATCAGCTTCTTGGCGGTGCCAGTGATGTTCTTGAGGAGACAGCTCTGATTGGTGAGAATGACAGTTATATGCAGAATATGATTATCGATCTGACATCTGATAAATCGCGTGATGCAGGTTACGATCTTGCGAACAAAATTATAGCTGAACTTTCCAAGTTTGCCGCGATGCACAAGAAACGTCCGGAGGAAAGATCTCTGGCTGTTCTTAAAGCGCCGGATATTCCTTCAGTTCTGGTTGAATCTGGATTTATATCAAATGCATCGGAGGAGGCGAAACTGAAAACGGCTGATTATCAGAAAAAAATAGCCAGGGCGATCTACAATGCACTGATATCCCATCTTAATCACCCTAAGTATCAGTTAAGTCCTGACAGACACTGCAAAAAGCGGTAATTCCCATAATATTGTTGATGTGACGTATGCCTATTAAAATTTTATCTTCATTGATTGCAAATCAGATTTCGGCAGGAGAGGTGGTGGAACGACCTGTTTCTGTAGTCAAGGAAATGGTTGAAAATTCGCTCGATGCCAAATCTACCAAAGTAAAAGTTGAGATCGGCAACGGCGGACGGACCTATATAAAAATTACCGACAACGGCTGCGGTATTCCCAAAGACGAACTGGAACTGGCGCTTACCCGTTATGCCACATCTAAAATTTCTTCAATTGATGATCTTGATACTATTGGAAGTTTCGGATTCCGGGGTGAGGCGCTTGCTTCAATAACGGCAGTTTCTCGTCTGACTCTGATAAGCAAGACTGCAGAGCAGGAACATGCCTGGCAGATCCATGCAGAAGGAGCGTTGGATGAGCCTTTAATTAAACCATCGGCATATCCGAACGGTACTACTATTCTTGTGGAGGATTTGTTTTTCAACACACCGGCAAGAAGACGTTTTTTGAAATCGGATAAAACAGAATTCGCTCATATACAGGATTTGATAGCTAAATTGAGCCTGAGCAATCCTTCTGTCTCATTCCTGCTGAAACATAATGACAAGGTTGTTTACAATCTTCCTTCTGCTTCTAGTCAGGAACAGATTACCAAGCGATTTACCCAGATCCTGGGGGGTGAATTTACAGACAGAATGCTTACTGTTTCTGAATGCAGGGAAAATATTTCAATTGAAGGATACGTGCTGCCAGCTCCTGATGAGACTGATTCAACTCCTGAAGTTCAGTTTATGTTTCTTAACGGGCGAATTGTTAAGGAAAAAAATGTATTTCATGCGGTTAAGCAGGCCTATACTGAAGTTTATGCCAGGGAGGTTAAATGCAGTTTTGTTCTTTTTATTTCTATAAATCCGCAGGATGTTGATGTTAATGTTCATCCTACCAAGCATGAAGTCAGATTCAGAGAGGCCAGATTCGTACATGACTTTGTTGTACTTGCCGTAACTGAAGCTCTGTCAAAGGTTGAACCTGTCAAACTCAAAGTGGAAAATGAACATTTCTATGCAAGTCACAATGATCTCGTTCAGAACGAACCTCAGACTGCGGACAGCAGTGACGTTGTGCATGAGAATGACAATGTTGCCTCCTTGAATGATTTTTCATATGGTGGTAACAAATATGCCGGCAGTTCAGGAGCATCCGGAAGTCGTTCCTCCTGTTCCGGAAGCTGGTCGGGCAGTGGTTTTTCCGGTGGCCGCAGTTACGATCGAAACCGTGATAATTATGACCGTAAACAATATGATGCCTACAATTCATGGATGAGTTCCGCCTTCAATGATTCGAACAACTCAGACGGTCAGGTTGAAAAATCAGATCCTGCTGCTGTTGAAAATCTGTCTCAGTCGGAACATTTTGAATTTTACGGCATTTACAAGAGTTATGCATGCGTTGGGTTTAATCAGAAACTATACCGGATAGATTTACGAAAAATAGATGAACGTGAGCTTCTGAATCAACTGTCTGATGGAGATGTTAAATCTTCTCTGCTTATGCTTCCGCTGGAAATTCCTCTGGAAAAGAATGATGTTCTGAATGTTGAAAATAATATTAAGTTTCTTGAAGAACGCGGATTTAAGATCCAGAGTAACCTCAAAAATAAGCCTTCAGTCAAAATAATGGGAGTACCGGCCGCCATCAGACGTTTTAATCTGAGTCAGCTTTTGACTGCACTGTTTACTACCCATGGCTGGTATGAAGAGGATGATAAATTCAATCTAATACTTGTTTCTTCAGTTCTAAACTGTAAAAAATATACTCTGGTGGAAGCAGTTCAGATGCTCAGTAATATGGATCCCGAGAAGTTCTGTGAAGATCCATCTGTTGCATCTGCTGTTGATTTGTCTGTATTGCTTGCGGAATAATATTAATTATGACTTATCCTTTTATTGTTTGTATTATGGGACCTACTGCGTCCGGTAAAACCAGTCTTGCAATAGAGCTTGCACACCGGTTTCCTTCCGAGGTTATCAGTGTGGATTCAGCATTGATATATCGCGGAATGGATATAGGAACTGCCAAACCAAGTTTAGAGGAACGGCAGGGGATCCCTCATCACCTGATCGATATTGCAGATCCGTCGGAAATCTATTCGGCGGCAACATTTCGCAACGATGCATTAAGACTTATAAAAGAAATACATTCGCGCGGTCGGCTGCCAATCCTTGTGGGAGGGACTATGTTGTATTTCAATGCTCTTATTGGAGGTATTTCCAATCTTCCAAGTTCAGAACCGGCGGTTCGTGCAGAAATTATGGATTTTATTAATGAAAATGGAATTGAAAGTCTGCATGAATATCTATGCGAAATAGATCCCGTTGCTGCGGCCAGAATCAAACCGGGAGATTCCCAGAGACTGATTAGAGCAGTGGAAATATACAAAATTGCCGGTAAGAACATGACGGAACTTACTGCTGAAAACAAACAGCAGGCATTGGAGATCCCTACATTGCAGTTTGCAATAATGCCTCAGGAGCGGGAAATGCTCCGTCAGAGAATTGCGCAAAGATTCCATCAGATGGTTGATGCAGGGTTTGTTGATGAGGTAAAAACTCTAATGGCCCGAGGAGATTTGAATCCGGAACTTCCCAGCATGAGGTGTGTAGGCTACCGGCAATGCTGGTCATATCTTAAAGGTGAAATTGATTTTGATGAAATGGTTTACCGCGGGATCGTTGCAACCTGTCAGTTGGCCAAACGTCAGATTACCTGGCTCAGAGGGTGGAAGTTCCCGTTGAACCACCTTGAAATAGGAAAACAGGATAATCTTCAGAATGTTCTTGATGCAATTGACTCTCGTTCAAGTTAGGTAATAATAAAAACCCCGCTTTATTGCGGGGTCTGCAGTTTTACAAACAAGGATAAACTTAGAGTTTGAACTGCTTAACCTTGTCACTCATTGATATCGAAATGTCCTTCAATTCTTTAGCTATATCGAGAGACTTACCAACATGGGTGGCTGTTTCATGGGTGGTATCAGATATCGCCTGCATATTGTTGGATATGTTCTGGCTGGTTGAAGTCTGTTCGTCTGTAGCTCTAGCAATCTGAAGGATCTGTTCGTGAACAGTTTCAACTGATGAATTTATGCTGTTAAGACTGTTCTCGATAGCTATGGTGTCATCGGCAATTTCATTCATTTTGCTAACATTAACATCCATATTGTTGGTGGTTTCTTTAACCATCTCCTGAATGGATATAATCATTGAACTGATTTCTTTGGTTGAACCGGCTGTTCTTCCTGCCAGTGAACGCACTTCATCAGCAACTACAGCGAAACCTCGACCATGTTCTCCAGCACGGGCGGCTTCGATGGCGGCATTGAGCGCCAGCAGATTGGTTTGTTCCGCAATTTCCTGAATGGTACTGATAATTCCGCTGATCTGTTGTGTCTGTTCACCAAGTTTGTGGATCATGATTGCACTCTCATTGGTCTGCTGAGTGTGTTTTCTGATCTTCTCAACTGCATTCCTTACCTGTACAACACCAGTCTTTACAACTTCCTGAACATCGGAGGAGAAGTTTGATGCGTCGGTGCAGTTGTGGGAAACCTCTTTTGCAGTGTTTGCCATTTCCTCACTGGCTGATGCAACATTCAGAGCCTCTTCAAGTACATCATTTGAATGTTCTCTCATTTCGCTGTTTGTCTGAATCAGCAGTTGTGACTTATGACTCAGAAGATCAGAATCGGCGTTGATACTTTGAATTATTTCTCTCAGATTGTTGGACATGGCTGCAAATGAACAGCTCAAATCTCCTATCTCGTCATTTGACTGTGTATCAATTGAATGAGTCAGATCTCCATTTGCTATATCGTTAGCCAGGAAACTTAATTTTCTTATTGGTTTTATGATTGATTTGCCGATAGTGATTGTCAGAAATACAACAATACCGATCCCAATAACATCAACAATCAGAAGTCCCATGTATGAAACCACGTCTTTCATAGATGAGAGTATATTTTTGGTTTCCTTGTCTGCTAATTCTATTAGTTGATCCACATCCCTGTCTATCTCATTTCCGATAGGTGCCAGGTACTTCTGAATGGCAAGATATGCTTCACGGTTTTTATTTTCTTCTGTCAGTCTGATTACTTCATTGAATGTGGCTTTTTCATATTCATCAAGCTGTTCAACCATGCGGTTTGATATTTCCAGGCATCCCTGTATGTCGTTGCACCTTGCTTTGGCATTGTTAAGAACATCAAGATAAACTTTCTTGTTATGAGCAAAAGCCGCTTTCTGCTGGTTTCGTTCCTCAACAGTCACCGTCATTGGATATTTGATGGCACTTATTCTCAATTCCTTGAACAATGCCTGCAGGTGTCTGCCATTGTCAACAAGCCCGACAAGTCCGGATTTCTCGTTTGCCAATAACTCGTTGTACCCTACTGATTTGTTAAGTTTGCTGATTGCCATTATGGAAGTAATCATAAATACTATGGATACGGCAATTACAAGAATAATCAGTTTATGAGATATTTTTAACTGAATTTTTCCATCCATTCTCTATAGCCTTAATAAAAAAAAGAAATATAGTAACCCTTCTAACGGTATGTTGATTATAGATCTATCAGTTGGGAGGAAAATTGAACTTGGTCATCGTTTTGTTGTTTTATAATATGTTTATGTAAAAAATTGGTGCTGTATAACATTTGGCTTTGTTGTAAAGATGTATTGATACAAATTTACAACATTTATAAGCACATTCGTTTAGAAGCTTGAAATAAATTT
>ONPL01000141.1 GCA_900319705.1 uncultured Pseudomonadota bacterium
TGTTTGCCGTTACCGCCGTTATTAACAATAACAGAGAAACCTTCTATTGACTTGCCTTCAGGAGCAATGTATTTACGAATCTTTTCGCTGCAAGAAGCAATAACATTATCAGTAAAGTCCTCACCTGGCCAAGCTGCACCATCACCAAGGATATTGCCACTATCATTCCAAATCCATGAAGCGTACTGGTCAAAAACATCTCCCATAACGATCAGAGCACCTTGAGGCACTTCACATCCTTCAAGAATGGCAGGAAGAGTTGATTCGTCAATCTGCACGATGCTGGCAGTGTCGTATTCACCAGTTGACTGAGCCCAGTCAAGAACTTCTGCTGAAGGACTGGATGAAGAATGATGGCTGCCGCCACCGCAGGCGCTTAATGCCAGAGAAACAACGCAAGGCATTGTTATCAGGGCAAGTTTCTTTAATTTACTATGCATATAAAAAATTCCCATACAATACAAGAAATATAGATAAGAAAGAAAATCTTTAAAATTTTCTGATGTGAGTAACCATCAGATTTGTAACCTAATTGTTTTTCCCGTTTTTATTTTTATAACCTTTTCCTCAACTGCTATATCAACAGCTGCATGTTTCGGAGAATCAAAATATGAGGAAATATGGATAGAAAATAACCAAGCAAGAATTTGTTTTTTATCGATTGGTGAATTTAGAAAATATTGATTTTTGTACCTTAAAATAGCATAATCTTTGAAGTCTACTCAAAACTATAGGATCAAAAAATGGCTAATCCTTTATACAAAAGAAATATCATTTCAATATCGGAGTTGACAAGAGATGAGGTTGAACTTGTTTTGACAACAGCCAAAAAACTGAAAGTTCTTCCCTACCATAACTTGCTCAATAGAAAAGTAATCGCCAGTTGTTTTTTCGAAGCTTCAACAAGAACCAGACTGTCATTTGAAACCGCCATTCACAGACTTGGCGGCTCTGTGATCGGTTTTGCTGATGCAGGAAATACATCCATGGCCAAGAAAGGCGAAACTCTGGCAGACTCAATCAAAATTATTACCAATTTTGTTGATGCCATAGTTATGAGACA
Organism: uncultured Pseudomonadota bacterium; assembly: GCA_900319705.1. Classification (GTDB taxonomy): domain Bacteria; phylum Pseudomonadota; class Gammaproteobacteria; order Enterobacterales; family Succinivibrionaceae; genus UBA2804. The sequence goes on from ONPL01000141.1 coordinate 1,064, forward strand.
TCCTCGTGAAGGTGCTGCCCGACTGGCAACAGAATTCTCAAGAGTTCCAGTTATCAATGCCGGAGATGGTTCAAACCAGCATCCATCTCAGACTCTGCTCGATTTGTTTACCATTTATGAGACCCAGGGTTCATGTGATAATCTGAAAGTTGCGTTCGTAGGCGATTTAAAATACGGCAGAACAGTTCACTCCCTTGCGCAGGCTCTGTGCTGGTTCAATGCAGAAATATTTCTTGTTTCTCCTCAGGCTTTGGCAATGCCGGACTATATACTAGAGGAGCTGGATGATAAAGGAATCAAATACACCATCTGCGATAACCTGGAGGAAGTTATTCCTCATCTCGATATTCTTTACATGACTCGAGTTCAGAGAGAACGTTTTGATGAAAGTGAATACCATTCCATCGCATCAAAATATGTTCTTCATCCGGATATGTTTACAAACGCCAAATCCAATCTCAAAATTCTGCATCCGCTGCCTAGAGTTGATGAAATTGATCTGGCAATGGATAAAACACCTTATGCCTATTACTTTGAACAGGCGGAAAACGGTGTTTACGCCCGTGAAGCACTGCTGTCTCTGGTACTAAACGAGGAGGTTAACTAAAATGACCGAAAAATCTCAGTTACAGGTAGAAGCTATATGCAACGGTTCTGTGATAGACCATATTCCTGCCGGTCAGGGGATCAATATTTTAAAACGTTTCGAAATGCTTGATACCCGTGCGGCAAACCGCATTACCGTAGGTTTTAATCTTCCATCCAAGGCTCTTGGTGCAAAAGATCTGATTAAAATCGAAAACAAGCAGCTGACTCAGAAGCAGGTAAACCAGCTAGCGCTTCTTGCTCCTACCGCTACAGTTAATATTATTGAAAATTTTGAAGTTGTTCAGAAGTACCATCCTGAACTTCCAGAAAAAATTGAAGGCGTTTACAAGTGCCCTAATAATAACTGTATCACCAACTATGAGCCGGCTGTTGTAACTTCCTTCTTCATCGTAAAAGGAAAAAATCAGAACGTGAAACTCAAATGTAAATACTGTGAAAAAGCATTTGAAAAAGCGATCATCGGTGCAACACTGGAAAATGCCGGAAGATAGTAAGCTCCACGGTATTTGACACCGAAAAATAAAAACTCCCGTATATGTTTTTGAATATACGGGAGTTTTCTTTTGTAAACGGCAACGCCAAGCGATGCCGCATGATTATAGGTTCGCAGTCTTTTAGTGGAAACCGACATTTTTCAGAACACTGTCGTCACCGCGATTCTTACCTTCTGCCAGTTTAATTGCCAGACGAACATCGTTCTGAGAGTCTGCATATTTCAAGGCATCTTCGTAGCGGATTACACCTGAGAAGTATAAATCACACAAAGACTGGTCGAAAGTAATCATTCCCAGATCTTTAGAATCCTTCATGATCTGTTTCAGACGTTCCAGTTCACCCTTCAGCAGAACATCGGCCACGATCGGGGTTCCAATCAGAATTTCGAATACCGCACGGCGGCTCTTTCCATCTTTAGTAGGAACCAGCTGCTGAGCAACAACACCGCGGAGGTTGAATGACAGATCAAACAGCAACTGACGGTGTTTGCTTTCAGGAACCAGGTGCATGATACGTTCTATAGCCTGGTTTGCGTTATTGGCGTGCAGGGTTGCCATACACAAGTGACCGGTTTCAGCAAAGGATAATGCAAACTGCATGGTTTCCTCAGATCGAATTTCACCGATCAGAATTACGTCAGGAGCCTGACGCAGTGATGATTTCAGTGCTGCATCGAATGATTCTGTATCCACTCCTACTTCACGCTGGGTGATAATAGACTTGTCATGATGGTGAACATATTCGATAGGATCTTCGATAGAAAGAATATGACCTTCAGTAGAACGGTTTCGGTGACCGATCATTGCCGCCTGGGTGGTGGACTTACCGGCACCGGTAGCACCGACGAACAGGATCAGTCCGCGTTTCATCATAACTAGATTTCTTAAAATTTCTGGGATCTGCAACTGCTCAATTGTAGGAATTTCACTTACAATTCTACGCAGAATAAAGCCTGGTACACCAGTCTGCATGAAGCAACTTACACGATATCTTCCCAACACCGGGCGCTGGATAGCGAAGTTGGCTTCGAAAGTTGTTTTAAACTGATTTTCAAGATCAGGACGATCGTAAAAACATTCCTTCATCAAATCCATTACCATATCCTGGGTAAGTTTGACCTGATCAATTTTTACAATTCTTCCATTGAGTTTCATGGAAGGTTCCAGACCGGTAGTCAGAAATAAGTCGGAACCACCCTTTTCATTCATGATTGTTAAGAATTTATCAATCTTGAAAACACCTTCAAACATTGCCATAAAATTATTCCTTAAAGCTGTTAAATTGTCGTAGGATCTTTTGCAACTGCACGGGCATCCTGTGCACTGATAACACCGGTTACAACCAGACGTTTCAGACACGCATCAAGAGTCTGCATACCTACGGAACCGCCGGTCTGAATTGCGGAATACATCTGCGCAATTTTATCTTCACGGATCAGGTTTCTGATAGCTGGGGTACCAATCATGATTTCATGTGCTGCCACACGTCCGCCGGCAATTTTCTTGATCAGAGTCTGCGATATTACGGCATTCAGTGATTCTGAAAGCATGGAACGAACCATACCTTTTTCAGCACCAGGGAACACGTCGATGATACGGTCGATGGTTTTAGATGCTGAGTTGGTGTGCAGAGTTCCGAACACAAGGTGACCGGTTTCTGCGGCGGTCAGAGCAAGTCGAATGGTTTCAATATCACGCAATTCTCCGACGAGGATGATATCAGGGTCTTCACGGAGTGCGGAACGAAGCGCATTGTTGAATGAGTGGGTATCTTTGTGAACTTCACGCTGATTTACCAGACAGTTCTTTGAAGTGTGCACAAATTCGATAGGATCTTCAATTGTCAGAATATGATCGTGGAAACTTTCATTTACATAGTCAATCATAGCTGCCAGAGTGGTTGACTTACCGGAACCGGTTGGTCCTGTTACCAGAACCAGGCCTCTAGGTGCTTCTGCAATTTTTCTGAAAATTGAAGGGCATTTTAACTGTTCAAGTGTAAGTACCTTGCTGGGAATGGTACGGAATACGGCACCGATACCGCGGTTCTGGTGGAATACGTTCACACGGAAACGGGCTGTTCCCGGAAGTTCAAATGAGAAGTCGCACTCCAGATTGTCTTCGAGTTCCTTTCTCTGCTGGTCGTTCATGATATCATAAACCAGTTTGAACACTTCTTTATCAGGAAGCGCTTCCAAATCGATTTTTCTCATATCGCCATCGATACGGATCATCGGTGGTAATCCGGCTGACATATGTAAGTCGGATGCATTGTTGCTCACACTGTACTGGAGCAGTTCAGTCATATCTAAAGCCATAAATTATCCTTAGGTAATCAATACTCATCCCTGAGTTTTTAATAATAAAATAACCTTAATTATACAAGATCATTTTTTTGAACTTTAAGAAGTAGATAACGTTTTGAGACTAATATTACAGATTTTGAGATTGACATATTCAGCAATTCAGAAGGGGAAATGTTTCCAGCATTGAAAGAAAACTCCTCATGATTTGTGATATCATGGCAACAAATGTATCAAGCTTTCAGTTTTTAGAGAAATTAAAGTAAACGATCCATAATGACCTTTAAGGTAATTATGGCTTTTTGCTTAGTCTAAGTGATTTCACTGAAAAGTGAATGAACTACGTTATGAGAGAATGAATTTATGCAAATAAATTCAAATAGTTACCTTCGGATGTTC
>ONPL01000176.1 GCA_900319705.1 uncultured Pseudomonadota bacterium
TCTTCCACGATATCGCAGGCGGCAAAGTCCGATCTGGACAGATTAATGGAATGCGGTATCGTATCCACGCCGTCTTCCTTCTGCCGCCGGAGTTTCTCCAGCACCTGATCCAGCACGCAAAGATCCAGCTTGTAGATCAGCCCGGCGTCCTCCAGATACGGGATGAATTCGCCCGGCGACAGAAAACCTTCCTCCGGGTCAATCCACCGGGCCAGCGCTTCTTCATCGCAGATCTTTTCGTTTACAGCCCGGACAATGGGCTGGTAATAGACCTTAATCCATCCTTCAGCGATCGCCCTGTCAATATTGGCTACAATGTACTGCTGCCTTCTGACGGTATTCAGCAGTTCCCTGCTGTAGTAATTGGAAGCGGAGAGGTCGGACTTCGGGAGTGCCCGGCAGGCCATTTTGGCCCTGTCGTATGCATAGCTGACAGGAACGTCTTCAATGGCTGTCGAATAAATCCCGACGCGCAGCGGCATTGTTCTGCCGCCGTTTAAGTTTTCAACAGCCCCGAACAGCTCCTGCAGCTGCGCTTCCAGCGCGTCATCCGTTGAGAAAGAACAGAAATGATCGGCAGCAACATGGGCGCAGTTTTCTTTCCCGAAGATTCGGGCCAGAGTATCGGAAAAAGCCTTCAGCAGCCTGTCGCCTTCGGCAAATCCATATTTCTGGTTAAAGAGTTTTCCTTCATCAGCAGTCTGAGTCATGAAATCGATAGATGTTCTGGTTATAGTGCCGCAGGTAACTGAATACTGTTGCATATCTGCCGACAGATATCCGCCGCGCATCTGTTTGTACTGGATTGAGTCATCATCCGAACCTGCACATTTATTAACAAGTTCATCTTTTACCGGTTTCTTATTTTTAGGATAATGCAGACACAGCGGAGTCGGGAGTACAGTTTCACCATGGACAGAATTTCCGCTGGATGTAACTTTTAACGGATAGGCATTACTGAACCGGTTAGAGCTGTTGTTCTGAAACAGGGAGAACTTTTCATCATCACTGCAGGAATTATCCTGATAAATCTCGGATGCAAGAGCACCAAGTACTACACTTCCCGGTATATAATCCAGGGTTTCATTTTCGAATGTTACAGCGTGATCCCGGCTGATAACAAGATTATCTACTGCCTCTGCATAATAGTATGTTCTCATAACACCTCCACAAGACATCTGCCGAATCCGCGTCTGCGTTTTCCACCGATTTCAGTTATGAATGAAGCCAATGTTTTAAGTAATTCCTTCAGTTTATCCTCTGATTCAAAAGTATCATTGAATTTCTGATTATCTTCATAACTGATTGATGTAATAAAATTCAGAGGAACGACAACCTCACAGGATCTCAGAGATTTGTCCGCAGCCACTCCGTTTTTATCGATGGCTGTACTCTGTATGATTTTGTATAGGTGTCGGCTTAAATCCTGCTCTTTTATTTCATTTTTTTCAGAACCGGTCAGTTCTGCATTGTTGAAAAACAGAATACCGGATGTTGCCAGTTCGTCATTATCTAGGTCAATATTGTCGCATGGACGCTCAAGTGATGTTCCCGGAACTCCGAACAGTACATCCATCTCATCTTCTGTGAGAATACTGTTGTTACAGCACAGCTGAGCAGAATTTCTGAACATTCCCTTCAATGTTTTGCCGGGAATAAAAGGAAGATTGTCTCTGTCCTTTAAAGCAATGGAATCGGCATAAGCTCCGGCTTCATGACCGGTACCTATATACCAGTAACCTAATAATGAAATTTTGATTTTTACTGTTTTCATATCGAATTCCTGTTATATACCGTTACTGTCAGCAGCTATTTGTTCATCACAGTCGCTGTCTGCGTACATAAAATGATATATTACCAGTAAATCAGCAAGAGGTGATTCGAGGTATAGTGTTTTATTGTCTGCATCAACTACCCGGTAATAAAAATTATCATTAACTTCAAAATTATCAGACTGGTGATTTTTTGAATCCGTCAGAGTAAACAGTTTGTACAGCTCGTTCTTGATATCGGAGTTTACTTTATTCCGGAGCATTTCATAATTACGTTTTGCCTCGTAGAAATCATTGCGAGACAGTGATGTCATCATTTTTCTGAAAGTTGAAATTACTGATGAATAGTCCTTGTTTTTCGGATTGATTTCTTTGTGACGCTCGAGGAATTTCATGAAGTTTGAAATGTTCGGATATTCAATATCTGAATCTATAAAGTATACTCCGCCGCCTAGACTGAACTGCTCAATTTCAGTTCCTGGGATCCGACATTTGAACGTTCTGCTCCTTGACATAATTGTGTCAAAACTTTCCTGCGAAGATGTTGACATTCTGTAGAATGCAACTGCTGATCTTCCTTTGAATTGAGAAAGTTCCTGCAGTCCGTCTTTATTCTTGGTCAAATCCTTGGCTTTGCTTGCCAGACCTTCAACTATAGCTCCTGTATTCGATACTGGATGCTTTATTTTATTGAAAAGAATTCCGCCGCTCGCTGTTAAACCGTCCTTGACAGAGGACTCTAGAGTATTAAGAATTTTTTTGTCAATTGAAGCACAAAGTTTATTTTTAGTAAGCTCCCTGAATTTTTGGGTATACTTAACACAGTATTCGAATGCATATTTAGGTTCAATCATCAGGGTAAGATCGTCACCACCCAGTACGAGAGGGCGGAATATAAATGTTTCCTTTCCTTCGTTTTGTACTTTCTGGTAAACCTCGGAAAACGCATATTGAGCAGCTTCCTGTGTTGATTCACTCAGACTTTTCGAGAAGTTTTTCATAGTCTTCGTGTAATCATCAAGATTACTCTGGGCATCTCTTATTTTAATAATGGTCTGACCGATCCCGTTACCGTCAAAATGTAAATAGGCAATGTCACTGCCGGTATTCTGGTAGCGGTTGAAATCACGGATAAATTTCCCTATGAGCAGCTTATATCTGGAATCCTGTTTATCAACTCCTTTCTGCGGAAGAATAAACTTCTGATATATTCTTTGTGATACAGATTCATCATCAGAATCGATAATGGATTTCAGGGTGCTTGATGCCAGATCCCGTTCATAATCAACAGCCGGCATTCCTGTACTTTTATTAGGTTCAACTGCTATTGTTGAGTACGGAAGCTGCAGTTCTGCA
>ONPL01000025.1 GCA_900319705.1 uncultured Pseudomonadota bacterium
TACATAAGTTTAAAACTTTAAAAGGCGGCATAAGGAAACTTAATCAATCACCTTACATGATTCACGGATTCAGACTGTTTGATAAAGTCAGGATAAACAGTCAGACAGGGTTTATATACGGTCGGAGACAGAGTGGCTTCTACCTTGTTAAAGATATTGATGGAAATATTATTTCAAGTGGTATTTCTTATAAAAAGTTAAGTCTTATTGAAAAGCGAAAAGGCTGGATTGTTGATTTTAAACAATCTTAACTAGCATCAAAGGTTATTATGGAGCGTTTACGGAGACAGTGAAGGCTGTTTCCGTTTTTTTTATGTCTGCTTACTATCATGAACTGTGGAACTGTTCCTTAATTATTAAGGATCACTATGTTGTTCCTGTTTATATGACAGATAACCGAAGTATCTGTATGATGCAGAACTGCCTGCTGTTGATTTATAGATATCAATGCCGTCAATGGTGCCGCGGGCCAGAATCGAACTGGCGACCTCCTGATTACGAATCAATTGCTCTACCAACTGAGCTACAGCGGCACGGCATGATGAGATTATAAGTTGTGAACGGGCAAAAATCAAATGAAATGCATTTTTTCGTCCAATATTTGACAGGAGCGGAGAATGCTGTACAGCTCCTGCTTAACCGGTAACATTAAACAGGATCAACTTTTTGTTTTTTGGTATACTTGAACAGTAGGATTTGGTTCTGCTGTAATCAACAGAACCTAGAATTTTTACCGCCGCCGGAATGAGGTAAGGCGGAATAATATGGTCAGATATACAGGGTTTGTTCATGAAAGTATTACTTTTAAACGGAAGCAGAAGAAACAGCGGCTGCACATTCACGGCGCTTTCCGAAGTTGCTGCGGCTTTGAATGAAGCGGGAATTGAAACAGAAATTATCCAGATCGGCAGTGAGGTTATGAAGGGGGATATCAGGGATCTGGTATCGGAGGTTCATGAGAAGATCAAGAGTGCAGACGGACTGGTTGTGGGTTCTCCGGTTTATTTCTCCAGCCCGAGCGGTGAAATTCTTATGTTTCTTGACCGTCTGTTTGTGGCTGCGGAAAAGGATCTCAGGCTCAAGCCGGGATGTGCCGTGGCTTCTGCAAGACGCGGAGGTACCACTGCAACACTGGATGTTCTCAACAAATATTTCACCTACGCTGAAATGCCGGTGGTTTCATCACGCTACTGGAACATTGTTCACGGAAATACTCCTGACGAGGTAAAACAGGATCAGGAGGGATTGCAGATCATGCGGGTACTCGGCCGCAATATGGCATGGCTGATGAAATGCATTGAAGCAGGCAGAACTGCCGGGATAGCACTGCCGGAACAGGCCAAAAAGGAATTTACCAATTTTATCAGGTAGTACCGCCGGATCTGCGGGGCACGGAGCCGCTATTTTTCAGGACTTCCGGCAATAATTCCGTGCCCTGTTTCTCTTCTTTCTGCAAGGTCAAAAAATATTTTTTTTGCTAGACTAAAAATCATCAGATCAATATAATACAGTAATATTTTATATCCATTTTTTAGATAAATTTTTTTAAGGTGGCAAATGATGCAAGTTTCTATTGCAAATACCTCTGAATTAGAAAGAGTTTTTACTGTAACTGTTCCTGCTGCAGATTTAACTGCTGCATATGACAAAGTTTTGAAGAAAATTGCCAAAATGGCAAAAGTAGACGGTTTCAGAAAGGGTCACGTACCTCAGCAGATGATTCAGAGACTGTACGGTTCTTCAGCTTTCTCCGAGGCTGTTGAAAAGATTGTTAATGAAAACACTCCGAAAGCACTCGAAGAAGGTAAACTTAAACTTGCTCCTAACTTCGGAATCGATATCAAGAAAGCCGAACTGGGTCAGGATTTTGTATATGACGTTGTTGCAGAGGAATTCCCTAAGGTTAACGTGGTTGATCTCGGTACTCTTGAAATTGAAAAACTCACCTGTGACGTTTCAGACGCAGATGTAGACAACGTAATTGAAAAGATTCGTCTGCAGAACGGTACTTTCACCCCTGCCGAGGATGACTATCAGATCGGACCTAATGATAAGGTAAAGGTTAAACTGACCATCACCCAGGAAGGAAAAGATCCAATTGTGAATGATAACGGTGTTGTTGTTTTATTTGCTGCTCCTAAGGCTGTTGCAGAAAAATACATCGGCAAGAAAGCAGGTGAAAAATTTGATTTCACTGATGAGTCCGGTGAAGGCGATAACAAGATTGTTCGTAAGTTTGATGTTGAAATCAAAGAAGTTCAGAAGATGAACCTTCCTGAACTGAATGAAGCATTCTTCAAGAGCGTAGGTTCAAAGGATCAGACTCTTGAAAGCTTCAAGACTGAAGTAAGAAACAACATTGAAAGAGAAAAGAATTATCTGGTTCTCAGCAAGAATGCAGCTGCAGTGAGAGAAGCTCTGCTCAAAGCTCATGAATTTGCAATGCCGGTTAAGTTTATTGACAAGCGTGTTGAGGAAGCTCTTGAAGAAGCCAAGAAGAAGGCTGCTGCAAGTCAGAAGAATGCTGTTAATCAGCTTGGCAAGGAATACTACCAGGATCTTATTTCCTCTTCATACAAGTACGGCTTCATTGTTGATGCAATCATTGAAAATAATGAAATCAAGGTTACTGAAGATGATCTTAAGAGCAAGGTTCAGGAAATCGCTTCTGCATATGAAGATGCTGATGAAGTTGTTAAGTACTACCTGTCAAATCCAAAGATCAAGAATCAGATTGAAGATCAGTGCCGTGAACAGAAAGTTGTTGATTTCGTTCTGAGCAAGGCAAATGTTAAGGAAAACAAGATTGATTTCAATACACTTGCTGCACAGGCAAGATAATCTGAGATTGATAAAAAATAAATAGACGGGAGGCAGTCGAGAGACTGCCTTTTTTTTTATGCCTGAATTTCTATCGTTATTATATGACAGAATATATCATGTGGTATAAATATTATTTATTAAAATAAAATAAAAAACGAATAATGTAAATAAGTTTGTATTTTACTTGATCTGGTGCTGTTGTTGTCTTATACTGTTCATCAGATTATTAAATAAGGAGCACGTCACATGGCGGACATTAACTACAGTATAGAAAAGCACATCGGAGTTCTTTCCACCTCTAAAAACGGCTGGACCAAGGAGGTTAATATCATTTCCTGGAACAACAGCAAACCTAAAATTGATATCAGGGACTGGGCTCCTGAGCATGAAAAGATGGGCAAGGGGGTTACCCTGAATAAGGAGGAGGCTGAAAACCTGATTGAACTTCTTAAACAGGAACTCTGCGATTAGTTTTTTTGACAAATGTTCAACCTGATGCACCGCCGGTTGCGGTGCATTATTCGAATCACTGCTTCCCGCCGATCGTTTTTTTTCGTTTCATATGAATGTAATTATTTTTGCCTATTTGCTGCAAGATGTGTAAAATAATACAATCGTTTTTTGTCTTTAGAAAAAGCGTAATAAGCGGAAGAATAAAAAAGAGTATAGGAAAGATAGAAGTCAATGGAAAGTATAGTAGATACCCTGGTTCCTACAGTCATCGAGCAGACATCCCGAGGCGAACGTGCGTACGATATTTATTCAAGACTGTTGAAGGAAAGAGTTATTTTCGTTACCGGTGAAGTTGAGGATAATATGGCCAATCTGATTGTGGCCCAGTTGCTGTTTCTTGAAGCAGAGAACTCAAGCAAGGATATTTTCCTTTATATTAATTCTCCGGGCGGTTCTGTAACAGCCGGTCTTGCTATCTACGATACCATGCAGTTTATCAAACCTGATGTGCAGACAATCTGTCTCGGTCAGGCATGCTCTATGGGATCATTCCTGCTTGCAGGCGGTCAGAAGGGTAAACGTTTTGCTCTTCCTAATTCAAGCATTATGATCCATCAGCCGCTGGGCGGTTTCAGAGGTCAGGCTTCCGATATCCAGATCCATGCCCGTGAAATACAGAAGACCAAGGATCGTCTTAACAGTCTTCTTTCATTCCACACCGGTAAACCGCTGGAACAGATCCAGATTGATACTGATCGTGATAACTTTATGAATGCCCAGGAGGCAAAGGAATACGGTTTGATCGATGAAGTGATAACCAAGAGAGAATAAGGTTTTTCCAGATCTCTACGGATGCACTTGTATGAAAACAGCATGCACCAAGCCGTGTGGTGTTCTGAACTTTAAGAACTGTGTTAATTAAAGGATGGCCCGCTGTGGTTTTTATTATCCACGAGTGGGAATGATTTATGTGAATTTAGAAAGGGGGGATAGTGGCGATCCTGCCACGGTTGATGAAGCCGTGAGGTTCTTGCCACAGACATTATGACTAACAACAAAAATGGTAGTAAAAAAGTTCCCGTATGTGATTTTTGCGGAGTTGCCAAAGAGGACTCCAGTATTATTATGATTCAGGGCATTTCAGGTTGCATATGTTCTGATTGTGTAAACAACTGCTACTCGCTGCTTGAAGAGCAGAGAGCACAGCAGCAGAAGAAAGCATCGCTCGGTAAAATAAAGAAGGGCTCCAAACTTCCTACACCGAAGGAACTTCGTGCGCATCTTGATGATTATGTAATCGGTCAGGATCATGCAAAGAAGGTGTTGTCTGTTGCTGTTTACAACCATTACAAGCGTCTTCGCAATGTTGAAAAGTCAGACGTTGAAATCTGCAAGTCCAATATTCTGCTGATCGGTCCGACCGGTTCAGGAAAAACCCTGCTGGCACAGACTCTGGCAAAATTCCTGGATGTTCCGTTTGCCATCAGTGATGCTACAACACTTACCGAGGCCGGATATGTGGGTGATGACGTTGAAAACGTACTTCAGCGACTGCTACAGAACTGTGATTTCGATCCGGTCAAGGCTCAGCGCGGTATCATCTATATAGATGAAATAGACAAGATTGCCCGTAAGTCCGAAAATACCTCCATTACCCGCGATGTATCGGGAGAAGGTGTTCAGCAGGCTCTGCTCAAACTTATCGAGGGAACCATTTCCAATGTACCACCTCAGGGCGGAAGAAAGAATCCTACTATGGAAACTATTCCGGTAGACACATCAAAGATTCTGTTCATCTGCGGCGGTGCGTTTGCAGGACTCGAGAAGATTGTGGAGAAACGTCTGGATATCAATACCGGGATCGGCTTTAATGCAAACCTTGATGCCGGTGAAGTTCTGGATGACAAAACCAAGCTTTATGCACAGGTTGAACCTGAGGATCTGGTTAAATTCGGACTGATCCCTGAATTTATCGGCCGTGTTCCTGTGGTTACCGCACTTGAGGAACTTGACAGGGATGCCATGATTTCGATCCTGACCCAGCCGAAGAATGCACTGGTGAAACAGTATCAGAGCCTCTTTGCGCTTGAAAAGGTTGAACTGGAATTTACCCAGGAGGCACTCGAGGTTATTGCCGACAAGGCCATCGAGAAGGAAACCGGTGCCAGAGGTCTGCGCGCGATCGTTGAGGATATTCTGCTAGATACCATGTATGAGATCCCGTCCGACAAGAGTGTTGTGAAGGTTGAAATTACCAAGGAAGTTGCCGAAGGCAAGATCCCGCCGATCCTTACAAGAGATCAGAAACTGAACGCATCATAAATTAAAAATACCGGGCGGACGGCAGTAGGCTTTCCGCCTGATCCCGACTCCCGGATTACTGTCCGTAAAACCCGGGATAATTTAGAATTCAATTATGGAAAAAGATAGCAAAAAAAGCAGTAAGAAGTCTGCATTCAGAAAAAGAAACCTGTGTCCGTGGGTTCTTGTTTCCGGCACATCCTCCAATATTCTGTTTCCAGGCCAGAGCGGTGAAATTACTCTCTGTGATTCTCTGGAGAAACAGGTAGCATCCGGCGATTCCGTTGAGGATTTTGACGAAGAGTCTGTTTCCTTTGTCCGCCATAATATCGACAGAGCAGCGAAAATTCCTTCAAAAAAATATTTCCTGGTGTTCTATAAGTCAAAGGTTAATGAAGTTATTATGTATCCGGGGGATTATACCTTTGAACTGGAGGATGTCGTTAAATACAGTGTTGATGATGACGGAAATATCCTGTTCAACGGTATTCTGTGCGAGGCCCTGGGGTTGGTCTGTGATCAGAACGGCAAGGAACTGGAATTCGCGGATTATGATGATTTACAGAACGGCGATTTTTTCAATGTTTCTGCGTTGAAGATCCGGGCCAGGGCTCTTTCCAGGGTTTCCGTCGACGGCGGAGATCTGTGGAACAAGGATGCAGAATTCCGGGAGACACTGGAGGTTGATCTTCAGAAATGTCTGAACTTCTCAAAGGAGCAGGATAAACTTCTCCAGCCTGGTTCCTTTGTTCAGCATTCCAAGGATATCACTGCACTGATCGAAATGATCTGTGAAACCTACAACCGCATTGAGAACGAAAAAATCTCCACAGTGGCCAGACAGAGATCAAAACAGTTTCTGAACGGTATTGAGGGCGGCGAAAAGGAAATGATGGATCTGTTTTACGAACAGTTTGCCGAAGTTGCCCAGAGCGGACTGATGCAGCTCAATCCGAGCGATTTCCTCAGCAGCAATATGGAAAATATCTATGATCCGGTTGATCGTGCCGCATTCGCTATTTTCATTCTGCCGGCCATTTATTCACAGAATTCCAAAGATCCTAAGATTCAGACCTTCCTGAGATTAATGCGGGCAAGCATGAAACAGCCCGAATTCTTTACCGATGCTGCCATGGGGCTGTCTCATGCGGCTTTCGGTGAATATATTATCGAGCGCCTCAATATCAATTACAGGAAGTGGGAGATTTCAAACAATATAGAGGATAAGCTTACCACTTCGCTCAACAAGAGCCAGACTGAATTCATGCTGCAGGAGAAACTGCGTACCATTCAGAATGAAATAGAGAATCTGGGTTCGGACGGGGTGACAGCAAGCGATAAAGCCTCACTTAAGGCTCAGATTGAAAATCTTAAGTGTCCGGAAGAGGTGAAAAACATTGCTCTTACTGAATATACCAGATACCGTAATATTCCGTACTCGTCACCGGAATCTCTTATTTCTCGCAATTATATGGAGTGGATTATCAAGCTGCCGTGGTTCCCGAAGGAGACTTCGAGCATCGATCTCAATCGTGTGCAGGAGGTTATGGACCGCCATCACTACGGACTGAAGGAGATCAAGGATCAGATTATGGAATATCTGGCCGTGCAGAACCGTCGCGGTTCGGTAAAAGGAAGGATCCTCTGTCTGGTCGGTGCACCGGGAGTGGGTAAGACCTCTCTTGTAAAATCCATAGCCGAGGCTGTGGGCAGGGATTATGTGAGGATCTGTCTGGGCGGTGTAAGGGACGAGGCTGAAATACGCGGTCACCGCAGAACCTATCTCGGTTCGCTGCCCGGTAAATTCATTTCTGAAATGGCTCGTCTTAAGACCAATGATCCGGTTATTCTTCTGGATGAAATCGATAAAATGTCCTCCGATGTCCGCGGCGATCCGTCTGCAGCGCTCCTGGAGGTGCTGGATCCTGAACAGAACCGCAGTTTTACTGATCACTACCTGGATTTTCCGTATGATCTGTCCAACGTGCTGTTTGTTGCCACTGCCAATTCAACCGACATTCCGAAACCGCTGCTTGACCGTATGGATGTGGTGGATGTCTGCGGCTATTCAAATGATGAAAAATTCCATATCGCCCGTGAATATCTGATCCCTAAACTGGTAAAAGAGAATTTTGTGACCGATGACGAGATTACATTCAGCGATGATGCGGTAAGACATATTATTCTGGACTATACCAGAGAGCAGGGTGTGCGTAATCTGGAGCGTGAACTTGACAAGATCTACCGCAAGGCAATAGTTAAAATTGATACTTCCGACGGTAAAAAGAAAAAGCCGATCAGCATTGATACTTCAGATCTGGTTGCCTATCTCGGACCGATCAAGAATATTATCAATAAAAAGTCCGAGGATCGTGTCGGACTGGTTAACGGACTTGCCTATTCTGAAACCGGCGGTGATCTTCTTCCGATCGAGGCATGCAGCTATCGAGGAAAGGGGGAACTTAAGCTTACCGGAAAACTCGGTGATGTGATCAAGGAATCCTGTGAAATTGCCTTTACCGCTGTTAAAGCAGTACTGACACGGCAGAAGGATCCAAAGAGCGAGCAGCAGCTGGACGGACTTGATAAATTGAATATTCATATTCATTTCCCTGACGGCTCAACCCCGAAGGACGGTCCGAGTGCTGGTATTGCCGTATGTTCAGCCCTGTATTCCGTAATTACCGGAAGAGAGGTCAGATCTGATTTTGCCATGACCGGGGAGATTTCTCTGCTTGGTCGTGTTCTTCCGATTGGAGGGCTGAAGGAGAAACTTCAGGGTGCAATCAATGCGGGAGTGTTCCAGATTATTCTGCCGAAGGACAACCGCAATGATCTGGAAAAGGTTCCTGATCAGATTAAAGAGCGC
This sequence comes from uncultured Pseudomonadota bacterium, assembly GCA_900319705.1. Classification (GTDB taxonomy): domain Bacteria; phylum Pseudomonadota; class Gammaproteobacteria; order Enterobacterales; family Succinivibrionaceae; genus UBA2804. The sequence goes on from ONPL01000025.1 coordinate 8,447, forward strand.
CTGACGTTCCATTTTGTGAGCGATCTGTCGGAGGTTCTTGCTCTGGTTATAAAATAAAAGGCCGGTACCGCTGCAGTCTGTAATGTTGATTTCGATCACAAAAACGGGCTTTGCCCTGATAGCTGTATGCGGTAATACCTTAAAATAACGATTTGTTTTTTGAATATTATTAAATTAAAGATTAGTGAATAAGATATAGAGGAATATCAATATGTTAATGGATAAGATGAGACAGGGTGCTCAAAGCCTTACAGCTAAGATCATCTTTGTAATCATCATGGTATCTTTTGCTTTGGCGGGTATCGGTGGTTACGCTGTTCGCAAGCCTAATACTGATCCTGTGGAGGTTGACGGTATTGCAATTCATGCGATGGATTTTGATCGTGCGTACCGTGAGCAGAAACAGGAAATACAGAGACAGGCCGGTGAACATTTTGCTGAAATGATTGCCGCAAACCCTACCTTCCTTCCTATGCTGAGAAAGCAGGTTCTTTCCAACATGGTGGATAATCTGATTGTTGATCAGCGTGTGCTGAAACTCGGTCTGCGGGTAAGCGATGACGTGATCAAGAAGGTTATCACCAAGGATATTGATGCATTCAAGGTTGACGGCAAGTTTAACAATGAGCAGTATCTGAACGTGATTACCAGAGTAGGTTATACATCTGCAAGCCAGTTTGCGCAGGATCAGAAACTCAGAATGCAGCAGAGTCTCTATACTGATTCATTCAGAGCGTCGCAGTTCTCGCTTCCATTCGAGAACCAGGCATTCCTGGCTCTGCAGAAACAGGAACGTGCTGTAGATGTATACAATATCTCACCTGATAATTTTGTTGCAGATGTTACTTTAAACGATGAGGAGATGACCAAATTCTTCAAGGAACACTCCAACCGTTATGTACAGCCTGAACAGGTAAAGGTTGACTATATCGTTCTTTCAAAGAGTGAACTGGCCAAGGATCTGAAGGTACCTGATGCCGATATCCAGAAATACTATGAGGAACACAGTTCAAACTTCACCGAAAAGGGCAAATACCACGTTGAACATATCTTTGTCAACGCTTCAAAGCCTGAGGAGAAAGAGGCGGCTAAAAAGAAGATTGAAGAGGCTCTTGCCAAGATTAACGGCGGTGAACTGTTTGAAACTGTTGCCAAAACATATTCCGACGATGTTCTTACTTCATCCAAGGGCGGTGACCTGGGATGGCAGCCGTACGGAACTCTTGAAAAGGAATTCGAAGATGCCGTTAAGTCTATGAAAACCGCCAACCAGGTTTCCGGCGTGATTGACACCCAGTACGGATATCACCTGATCAAATTCCTTGAAGCCAAGGAGGATCAGCTCAAGCCGCTCGACAGTGTGAAGGATGTGATTATCTCCAAGATTAATGAAACCAAGGTTGATGATGTTTACTCTGAGAAGATGGATCAGCTTTCAACCCTGATTAACGAAATGCCTGATGATCTTAAATCAATTGCGAAGGAGGTAGGTCTGCAGGTTCAGAGCTCCAACTTCTTTGACAGAAACACCACAGTGGTTCCGTTTGACAACCCTCAGCTGCAGAAGCTGGTGTTTGATCCTGCCTTCAGAGAGGAGGCTCTTGCATCCGAACCTATTTCCATTGCTCCTGATGCCGTAGCCGTAGTGTATGTGACCGGATACAAGGAGAAATACACCAAGAGCCAGGAAGAGGTTAAGGAACAGCTGGAGAAGGATTTCAGAAACGACAAGGCTGACGGGATCGCCTCCGCCAAGGCTTCTGAACTTGAAAAACTGCTGAAGGCCGGTGATCAGAGTGCAGTTGATGCCTTTGTAACCCAGAACAAGATCGTTAAAAAGAATTCAGCTGCTCTCAAGCGTACTGATTCTTCTTTTGATTCTGCAGTTGTTGACGGAATTTTTGCAATGCCTAAGGCATCATCCGGTGTTAACACCGCTGTTATCGACGGACTTGACGGACACAAGTATGTGGCTCAGCTCGGCAAGGTAACCAATTATTCCGGTGAAATCTCTGAGACTGATGCTTCAATGGCATCCTCCCAGATCAAACAGCTGAACTCGGTAAGAGATTTTGAACTGCTGAAGAAACAGCTCAGAGCTGATTCTAAGATTGAATTCAATGAATATGCTCTCAAGCAGTATGCAAGCAACGACGGTCTGAATGACTAGCAAGGTGCGGCAGTGATGCCTGTAGCATGATTTAAAAAGCCCGATTTAACAATCGGGTTTTTTGCGTGTAACAGATCAAATATCTGTCAATTGATCCGTACTATTTGCTTATGATCTCTTATAATATTACGATGTATTGTTGATGACTGAATTATTATTATAAATAATGAATAAAACAGAAAATAGAGAGAGGGATTGAGATTGATTAATGTTCTGTTAGTTGATGATCATGAACTTGTTAGAACTGCAATCCGCAGATATCTTGAGGATGTAAAGAATATCAAGGTTGCAGGTGAGGTTGCCAGTGGCGAGGATGCAGTGGCGTGGGCCCGCAAGAACGAGGCAGATGTGGTTCTGATGGACATGATAATGCCTGGAATGAACGGTCTTGAAGCTACCAGTAAATTCCTCCGCATCCGTCCAGATGCCAGAATTCTGGTTCTTTCAGCACAGACTGAAGATCCTTTTCCGACCAAGGTAATGCAGGCCGGTGCCTTCGGTTATCTTTCTAAAAATGCAAGTCTTGAGGAAATGGTTGTTGCAATCAACACCGTGTACAAGGGCAGAAAATATCTCTCCCAGGAAATTGCCCAGCAGATGGCTCTCAGTACAGTTTCACCGGTGGATAATGAGAATCCGTTTAACAATCTGTCTGAGAGAGAACTTCAGATAACGCTGCTGATCACCAAGGGATCAAAGGTTAATGAAATCGCCCAGCAGCTGAGTCTCAGTCCTAAGACAGTAAACAGCTACCGTTACAGAATATTCGACAAACTGGCAATCAGCGGTGATGTTGAACTGACAAGAATGGCTATCAGATATAAACTCGTCGATGAATAGCCAGATCCAGGATCAGCAGGATGCAGAGCGGAGGTTTGATTCCGCCGCTTTTTTGAAGACTGTGCCCGAGCTTCCCGGTGTCTACCGGATGTACAATGAAAAAGATCAGATTATCTATGTTGGAAAGGCCAAGAATCTTTCCAACCGTCTTCATTCGTATTTCGTCAAAGATCTGAGTTCTGAAAAGACCAGGGCTCTGGTCAGAAATATTCATCATATAGAGTTCTCCATTACCTACTCGGAATCCGATGCACTGATCCTCGAGCAGAATCTGATTAAGGAAAACCGGCCGAAATACAATATTCTGCTGCGAGATGATAAATCCTATCCGTATATTCTTATTACTGATGATCAGTATCCTGCCATCTATTATCACCGCGGTGCCAAGAAACTCAAGGGAACCTACTACGGTCCCTATCCGAACTCCTCGGCGGTAAAGGACAGTCTTAAAATTCTGCAGAATATCTTTCCTATCCGCCAGTGCTCGGAAGCCACCTACAGAAACCGCTCACGTCCGTGTCTGATGTATCAGATCAAAAAATGTCTCGGTCCCTGCATCAGCGGGCTTGTTTCCGACAGTGAGTACCGCAGAAATGTAGAACTTACCGCCATGTTCCTGAGCGGCCGGTATAATGAGCTTATAAGCAGTCTTACCGGACAGATGCAGCAGGCAAGCGATAACTGTGAATTTGAGCGGGCCATCACCATCCGTGATCAGATCTTTGCCTTGCGCAAGGTGCAGGAGCAGCAGGTGGTGGATGACTACAACAGTCCTGATACCGATATCCTCGGTATTCAGTACCGTAACGGCATGGCCTGTGTCAATGCCATGTATCACCGCCACGGTCAGATGATCGGAACCAGAAATTTCTTTTTAAAGTGCAGCTATGATCAGGATCTGAAGGAAATCCTGCAGGCTTTCATTGAACAGTATTATTCCGAGAAAATGTCATTCAGTATTCCAGCTGAGATTGCCGTCTCTCCGGAATACCGTTTTGATGAGCAGCTGGAAAACACCATTTCAGAAGTATGCCGCCGCAGGATCAGGTTTGTCTATCCGGTGCGTGGAAGCAGGGCGAAGTTTCTCAGTCTTGCTGATGAGAATGCTAAAACGGCAATCAGCAGCAGAATCAAGTCGGAGGATCTGCAGCGGGAGCGCATTGAAGGGATTGAACAGCTGTTCGGACTTCAGCAGGGTTCCGTCAACCGGATGGAATGCTACGATATTTCCCATACCTTCGGTGAAAGAACAGTGGCCTCATGTGTGGTGTTCAACCGTTCAGGCCCGCTTAACAGTGCCTACAGAATTTTCAACATCGAGGGCATAACCGCCGGGGATGACTTCGCCGCCATGGATCAGGTTCTCCACCGCAGATTTCTTCATGCTGACTCCTCTGATAATTTCCCTGATATTCTTTTCATCGACGGAGGTGACGGTCAGCTTTCCCAGGGGGAGAAGGTGATTCAGAAGGCACGGGAAAAATTCCCCGGCTATAATCCTCTCATTGTCGGCATATCCAAGGGGGAAGGCAGAAAGCACGGTCTTGAAACGCTGCATATGGGCTATACGCGGGAGGAGATCCATCTGCCGGTGGATTCACAGGCCTTCCTGATGATCCAGCATATCCGTGACGAGTCACACCGTTTTGCCATTACCAACCACCGCAAACAGCGCAGTGCCCATAAAATTGTCAGCAGGCTGGAGCAGATCGAGGGGATCGGCAGTCAGAAACGCCGCGCTCTTCTCAATCATTTCGGCGGGATCAATGAAATCACCAGTGCCAGCAGAGAGGAGATTGCCAAGGTGAAGGGAATTGGTGAAAAGCTTGCAGAGGTTATCTACACCGCGCTGCATAAAAGCTGATGAAACAGTTATGCAGCGCAGGTTCAGAAAAACCAGCCGGAACTTCTGGCTCGGTACGGCGTCGCCGCAGTGACGGCTCCGTTCTGCAGCGCCATCTCCCTGAGTTTCAGATAGCACCGGTAGGTTGTTAAGGTATCGGACATCGCCCGGTGGGCCTGATTGTTTACCACGTTGAAATACTGCGCCAGATCCCCGAGAGAATGGCTTATTCCCGGAAGCAGCTTTCTTGAGGCGCTCAGGGTATCCACAAAGTTGTTGGAAAAATGATAACCGTTGCAGCGTTCGAAGCTTTCATAGAGAAAATTTATATCGAAATTGACATTGTGACCGATTACCGCAAGATCGGAGATGAATTCGATCAGATCATCGGCGATCTCTTCGAAGGAGGGGGCATCTTTAAGCATTCCTGCGTCAATCCCGGTTATTCTGGTAATCTGGTACGGCACCAGCTGCCCGTAGGGATTAAGCGGCGGTTTCACCAGGGTCTGGAACTGCCCGGTTATTTCTCCATGATCAACCCTTACTGCCGCCACCTCGATAATTCTGTTGTTGACCGGACTGAGACCGGTGGTTTCAGTATCAAGTACGATATAACTGTTTAATTCTGTTCTGATATCCAGAGGGATCCCTTTGTAGATCCGCGTGTTGCTAGTTTTCATTTTTCCTTATTCGTCATGCCGGCTGCCCTGAAAACCTGTTCCGGGCTGCCGTAAATTTCTCCTCCGTTTTTATGAGACGCTGATATTGCTGTAGGAGCCTATTTCTGCCGGATCTGTAGTCACCCGGTAGATCTACTGTCAGCTGTCCGCATAGAGGAGAATGTAAAAATATTCAATGTTTCGCATAATATTAACATATTGCTAATGTTTAATTCAATAAATCTATTTAAAATGATTTTTATGTATAAATACTGTCATATTAATTACAAAAAAGAATATCAGACAAAATGAGCGCCAGATCTGAATTTCCGTATTCCGGTCACGGATGTTTCCCCGGATGTGTTAGAATTTGCGCAGATGTGTGGGATACATTGAGATTATTGGATTATTGATTATGGGAGGTTGAATTGAAAACTGTTGCAAAAGTTGCGTCGGCTCTGACACTGGGGGCTTTATTTGCATTCGGCGCACAATCCGGGATCTGTGCCGGAAATGAATCACCTTCAAAAATGCTGGAGAAAACAGCATGGCACAACGGGAATACCTTTTATATCTTTGGTACTGAAGATGCAGAACATAACATAAAAGCCGAGGGCGGATCCTTTCATGAGGGCGGATTCAAACTCAATTTGAAATATCTCGGAGACGGCAGGTACCGTCAGATCGAACAGTATACCGAGACTGAGAATGCCACGGTTACTGTAGAGCAGGTTCCGGTTTCTGAAACTGTATCCTACAGCTATATTGCTTTCCGGAATGCCGGCGGTGAAATGATTGATGCGCTGCTTCCGCTTGGTTCGAAAGCAGATCCTGACAGTCCGTCTGGTTTTGCCGCCCAGGGGTATGCAGAGGTTGCCGATTATATTTCCGGCAGTTATATCAGAGAGTCTGACAACGCCCTGCTGGTAATCAGGCCGAACGGCACCGGAGTGGATCTCACGATGGACGGTGAGACGGTTTTTTCACAGCTGCATGAAGGAATGTTTGAGGAGATAATCCCGGCCTTTGACTACAACGGCAAACATTATCTGGCCGAGGTAACCGAAAACGGAATAATTTTCCGTGAATTCAGCGGTGCCTCTGAAGAGCTTGATTATGAGCAGATCCGTAAACAGCCGGGGATCCGCTACCGCAGCAATGACAATACAGAACCTCGCTTTGCCTATCTGAGCAGCAGTCTGTACTCACCGGGATTTTTCCTGCAGTTTTCCCCTGAAGTGCTGAAATTAATCCGCAATGAACTCTATGCAAGACACGGTCACGTATTCCAGAACAGAAAACTCATCGAATATTTCAACAGCAGGGACTGGTACGGCGTCGCTCTGTCAGCCAACCGTCCCGAAACCCCGCTGACTCCGGTTGAAAGTTTCAATGTGAAGATGATTCAGATTGCTGAAAGACACCTGAAGGACTGATCTGCGGAATTCCAAAACCCGCAATCATCCGTTGCGGCGTCCTGTCTGCGTGACCTCCGCGCAGGCAGGGTGCAGAATTGTGTTTGCATGAGTGCTGATTAAAGAACGTTCTGGCCCGTGATTTGGTGAACTGTATCAGGTGATTGCGGGAAATACTGTAGAATTACACGTACTGAATGTGTATGTAGTAGCAAAGATAGTAGAAGATATGCCGGTTAATATATCGAAAAAGATTATTGATCAAAAAATAGGCAGGATTATGAATGATAATCCAGACTATTTTTCAAATGATGACGAAGGCAGAAGAAAATCCAAATGCTTTCTTCTTTTAGGTGTTTCAGCCTATCTCGATAGAGACCTTACTGAGTCTATGTCCTTCATTACAGATGGCGGTAATGATGGTGGATTTGATGCTGCATTTATTGAAGAGGCTCATGACGGACAGGTAAATGTGGTTCTTTTTCAATCAAAGTATACAAGAGATTTGAGCAAAGATACCAACTTTCCATCCAATGCAGTTGAAAAGGCGGTAAATACTGTTAAAACAATATTTGATCCGGCACACAAGACGTTATTAAATGAAAGCAGCAGGCATGTTGTTGACGAAATACGTTCTCTTATACTTGACGGTTTTATCCCATATGTAACTTTTGTAATGCTGAACAATGGTGATAGATGGAACGAAGAGGCGCAGTTGTATATACAAAATGCATTTGGAGATCAGGAACAGGTCAGATTTGAGCATTTCGGAACTCAGGATATACTGGGATATATAAAAAGGAAGGATCCCATAGATACGAGTATAAATATGGCCGGTCTTTCTATTCAGGAAAACTTTAACTACAAGCGCGTAATAATAGGAAAGGTCAGAATTACTGAAATTGTCAGATTAATGAAAGAATATGGTGATTCATTACTTGAAAGGAACATAAGAAAATATCTTGGGAAAAATGAAATAAACGATAGTATTGCGGATTGTCTCAAAAGCGGTCAGAGTTCCAACTTCTTTTTTTACAATAACGGTATTACCATGGTTTGTGACAAGTTCAGCTATAATGCCCTGCAGGAGAAAGACTGGATTGTCAAACTCAATGGTTTGCAGATTATTAATGGCGGGCAGACGTGTCGTACACTGCTTCAAACTATATCTGAAAATGAAAATCTCGATGTTAGCGATGCGTATGTTTTGGTAAGAATATATGAAGTCAGCGCAGATGACGATGAGATCGTAAAAGAAATAACCTATGCCACCAATCATCAGAATCCGGTTGATCTTCGAGATCTGAAATCGAATGATTCGGTGCAGCAGATGCTTGAACTTAGTGCTAAAGATTTGGGATATATATACAAAAGGAAAAGAGATAACAGTACCTCATCAAATATAATTCCATCAACCGTTGCTGCAGAAGCTGTTTTGTCTATTTGGAGAAGAGCTCCTCATCTTGCAAGATATAAGAAATCAGAGATGTTCGGAGGATATTACAAAATTATATTTGATAATCTGAATGCAGCTCAGATGATAATTGCTGTCATTATCTTCAGGTATTGTGATGCGGTTAGAAAACGGACAGCAGAAGATAAAGATCTAAATGCAATGCGTGCGTACAGTAATTATTTCGTTTCATGCATGGTTGGAATAAGATTGTTGCACGATTTGAAGATTGACGTAGACAGTCTGACACATACTAATTTTGAAAGAGTTAAGACCTATTTTGAATTAGAGAAGGTCAACCTGGTTTCATGGGCTGAAGAAAAGCTGAAAAATGTTCTTGAGAAGTATTTCAATCCTGGTGAAGGATGTTCTATTTCGGAAATAGACGGAAGAACCATGGCGGCGGCATTCAGAAGATTCGATATTGTAGAAAGCTGTCTGAGAAATCAGAAATGGTGGGAACAGAATCTACCGTAGCACTGCTCACGGAGACATGCACTCAGTTTGCTGGAAAACTGGCGCGGTGTGTATTAAAGAGAAGATTGTGTTTGTTATCCAGATCTGATTTATAACAGCAATATTTTGAATATTTCTGATATTTGACTTATTATCTTAAGAGTTTCAATGTGTTGTGAGGAAATGTATATATATATGGGCAAGTTTGTTGTAAAACATACCAAGACTGGTATCAAGTTTGATCTTAAGGCAACCAACGGACAGGTTATTGCAACCTCCGAGGTTTACAATTCAAAAGATGCCTGCATGAACGGTATTGAAAGCGTTAAGAAAAACTCTGCAGTGGCACAGGTTGAAGATCAGACTGTTGAAAATTTTGAAAAGCAGAAAAATCCGAAATTCCAGGTGTTCAAGGATAAAGCCGGTGAATTCCGTTTCAATCTTACTGCTAAAAACGGACAGATTATCGCAGTGAGTGAAGGTTATAAAACAATGGCAAACTGCATAGGCGGTGTTGAATCGGTGATCAGTAATGCGCCTGACGCTCCTGTGGAGGAACTGGCTGACCAGTAATACCATTTCTATCAGCTTTTTTATACTCCTTGTTGTTACTTAACCTTCAAATACCGCAGTTTTGTGATTGCGGTATTTTTTTGTGTAAAAAAATACCCGGATACAGATCCGGGTATTCTGGAATGTGTAATCCGTAGATGAACTAGAAAAATGCCTTTTCCGGTTTAGCTGTTATTTTCAGAGGTTTAACGGTAACTTTTCCGTATACACCGGTAAGCTTGTACGGATCCTGATCGGCCCAGTTCTGTGCTTCGGTAATATCGTTGAATTTTGCAATCACTGTGCTTCCGGTTACTCCCTTGTCACCAGGATCTTCGCTGTCGACTGCAGGGTGCGGACCTGCCAGGATCAGACGATCCTGTGCTATAAGATCTTTCAGACGGGCCAGGTGTGCAGGACGTGCCTGGGCTCTTAACTGGGCGGTGCCGGGTAGATCTTCACAATATATCAAATACCACATTTTGTTCTCCTAAATAAATTGCTATTTTGTTTATTCTGTATGTTCTTTACGTGCCGGTGGGTTTCTTTCTGAACTTCACTGACGGTTTTCTTCATTCTGGCTGCTGCCATCCTTTTTCTTCAGAATTGTCTGCAGATCCTGCTCATTGATATACGGTGAAACAAGCATACCGGTGTAGATTACCACCATCGAACTTAAACACATGATCCCCCAGACCTTGAAGTTGACCCAGTAGTCAAGAGCCTTGTCCTGATCCTCCATGAACTGAGGAAGCCAGAAGGCGATAAAAAGGTTAAGTACTGCGATGAAGAAGAAAAATCCAACCCAGGCGAGATTTGCCCGGTTAACCACCTTCTGCGGGATTTCAATGTTCAGATTTTTAAACAGCATCCCGATCAGAGGCTTTTTATATACGTACTGGCTTACCAGCAGCACTGTGCCGAGAATGGACTGGGTGATTGTCACCTTCCATTTGAGAAATACCGGATCCTGGAAGGCAATGGTAAGTGAACCGAACAGCAGCAGAATAAGAAACAGCCAGTTGTGCATTTTGTTGAATTTCCCAAGTACCAGACGGTCGAAGGCAATCTGCAGAATCGATGCCACAATCAAGGCTGCGGTGGCTACATAAATATCGTATATTTTAAAAAATATAAAAAAGATGATGGCCGGCAGGCAGTCAAGAAGCTGTTTCATTAATAATCCTTATGTATAATTACCGGAAAATTCCGGCTGTTGTTCAGATGTTCTATTTTAACATTATTGCCCGTTGGATAACAGCACGCGGCATCGTATCGTTTTCCATTTTCCACCGGCGGTTTTCCGCGCTTTAAGAATGATAAATGCAGGTTTAGACAGAAAAATCAGATTTAGCTTTGTTTAGTCTGTTCATATCACATTTTTGAGAAGAGATTAGGGTATAAAATATCCTTGTGGTTTTATTTCCTGCTGAGGTTTGGGTGGTTTCTGCTATGAATAGTTTTTCCAGTAATTTAACAAAATTTTCCCTGATGTTCTGCTGCCTGTTTGCGGCCGGTCAGGCTTTCGGCGCCGATGATGATCCTGTCGGCAGGGTTGCAGTAAAAAACGGCGATGTCTATCTGATGGAGCCGATGGCTGATTTGATCACCCATGAGGGAAAATATGCCGATCATCTGCACGGAATTTTCAATATAACCTCCAAAGATGGAAAACTCTTTGTTTCCGGCGGAATTCATTTCGGCCAGGAGGGTTTTATCCTGGATGAATCCATGAGTGTGGATGTGCCGGTGGAGTGTACCCGCAGTGAAAACCGGATTGTATGTCCGATGAACGAGGAGGACTGCGGCAGTCTGATCCTGACTTATTCCGGAACCAGGGATAACTACCGTGTGACTGCGGCTACTTCCAACAGCTGTTTTTATGGAGACTACCTGAAAAAAGTAGAGTTTGTTTCCATGCCTGAGAAGACCTACATAGAGTACCGGCTCGCCTATGAAGAGTTGAACTATGAATTTGCTCATGATTATTTTAAAGCGGTTCTTGCCAGCTGTGACAATACAGCCAAATTCAAGGCTGAGCAGCAGGAGTGGGATAAAAATATCACCGCCCAGTGCGGAAAATCCGCAGAGGGTCTCAGCGGAACAGCTCTGATTGATTACTATATCTGCCGTCAGGAGAGTGAACTGGTTCGTGCCAATGAACTGTTCGAGACTCTGCCGGAGGACAAACAGAGTAAAATACCTGAACTGGAAACCGTATTTTAGTCTGCCGGTCAGTGCCGGATGAATGTAGATAGCTGGATTGGGATCGTTTAAGTTTTTTAGGCGATCTTAATTTTTGCCGGGACGTTTGCAGTTGCTTATTGTCGATTTGATGAATAATCAGGACAGTTGAAACCGGTAGAAGGAAGATTGGAGAATTTGTATGGCGGATGCAGGAAAAACCAGGATCAGTATTTTCAATAAGATCAAAACAAAAATAAACAGTTCAGCCTCTGATCAGAATCTGCCTGAACTAACCGGTATGATGCTGCAGAACCGGATCCTTGTCGGTCAGAAAATGAATACAGATTCCGGAGAGGCTTTGCTGTATTACGCATCTGATACCCATGATGCGGACAGGGAGTGCATTGTAAAACTCTACCGCCGCAGAAATTCGGTAAAGCATGGTGTTTTGGAAAAGTTAAGTTCTCTCAACAGTCCGAATGTTGCCAGGATCATATGCTGCGGAGAAATTGACGGATATGCCTATACTGTCATGCCTTATTACCGCGGAGACAGTCTTGATACGTTCGTACGGAACGGAGGAACATTCAGTCTTGAAGATTTGAAAAGTGCCATTATTCCGTCTTTGCTTGAAAGTCTCAAGTCGATCCATGAAATCGGGATAATTCATAAAGATCTGAAGCCTGCCAATATCATTGTGAATGAGGAGGATCAGAATCTGGTGCTTATAGATTTCGGGATCAGCACAGAAACCGACGGCCGGACCATTGTGGTTACCCAGACCGGCAAAACTCCTTTCTATGCGGCTCCTGAAACCGTGAGCGGAGCTTTCTCAATATATTCCGACTATTATTCTCTGGGGATCTGTATTTACGAACTGTATACCGGATATACCCCGTTCCAGAACAGCAGTATAAGTGAAAGAGATATTGCGAGGTACGCTCAGATCCAGCAGATCCCGTATCCTGATAATTTCCCGGATGAATTGAGAGATCTGATTGACGGACTTACCTACAAGGATTTGTCTAACAGGAGTGATCCTGATAATCCAAACCGGCGCTGGAGTTACCGGGAGGTTTCGAAGTGGCTTCGGGGAGAAAAACAGCCGGTACCCGGCAGAGGTCTTAAAGCTGTTTCAGCTGTTAAAGGAGATTTTGAAATTCCGTATTTTGTTGATGGAAAAAAATTTTATACCAACAGAGAACTTGCTGAATATTTTTTTAACAACTGGCAGAAGGGAATCAAGGAACTTGGAAGAGGTTTCCTGACCAGACATTACGAGCAGAACGGCGATAACAGCAGGTTGAAACTGTGTGAAAAATATGAGAAGGAACTTTCCGGAAGTAAAACTGAGGGTATTACACAGTTATACAGTCTTCTGTACAGCTTGTCATCAGGAAATACTTCCGTCTATTGGAAGAATTATCATTTTGATTCGCTGACATCTTATGCAAAAGCAGTTATTGCTGCAGCTGTGCATAATAAAGATCCTGAACTGGTCAAATCTGTTGTACCGATGCTTTCTGAAAAAGTTCTCAAAACCTATGCAGAAACACAGCTTTCAGGAATTTTGGCAAATGATACACTTTCAGCACTGCTACTGGTTCTGGAGAATAATGTAAAACTGATATCTTCGGATCCGCTTGATGAATACAGTCAGGCTCTGAGATTTGGCTACAGTATTACCGGTGAGGAAAATTTTAAAATCGGCAGTTATATGTATGAATCCACCGCGGATTTCCGGAATAGATTAACCGGTGTTTATAAAAGTGATTTGGAAGCTTTTATGAAATTTTTCTCAGAGAATGAGGCGGAAATAGAGCGGCAGGGCAGATTGTTTACAGGTGAAGCAAAGGCAACCTATGATGCGGTACTGTCCCTTAGAGATAAAGTTATTGTACTTCCTAGTGGCGACGTTTTCAGGAACCATGCTGATATTCTTCAATATCAAAAGAAACTGTGGGATGAAAATAAACTTCAACTTTTCAGCGGGTTTTATTCCTGCAACCGTGATTATTTGAAATCACATACTGCAGAATTTAAATATGCAGATCCTAAACTGTTCGGTAAAATTACTTCATTCACTAGGAATATGTTTTACATTGATGAACATTACTTTAG
>ONPL01000085.1 GCA_900319705.1 uncultured Pseudomonadota bacterium
GGCTTTCAATTAGTTCATGAAACGATTCCGCTCCGATACCTATAGACTTCAACATTATGTTCTACCTCTGAATACGATTATTCATCACAGCTGAAAAAAGCCTTTCTCCGATCCGCTGTTCACAAAGTGATTTAAACGAAGAAAGGCTTTATCAAATTCATTATCCCACAACCCTCTTAATCGTCAACCGCCAACATCTTTCTTTTTGATATGGATTACAGCATAAACTATCTATCGACAACACATCCGAAATATCAACACTTAACTTTTTCCGGAGGCGGCAGTCTACAATATTAATCCCCCTCTCAAAAAAAATTGATACAGACGGATAGTATGGAGTTTCCATCACAACACGTACTATTCAACAGAGCCATTTCTTATTATTTTGAATGAAGTTTAGATAAACTCATGCCGTGTAATGAAAATTTCAAAAAATAAAATTTCCCGGTCTATTAGGAGTTTTTACATTTTTTTTAACAGTAATTAGTCCGTCAGACTGCTGAGCAGATCATTGATGAATCTGATCTGTTCCTGCGGTTCAACCTTCCGGAGTATTTTCAATTTCAGCTCTTCAAGCTGATAGTCTTTCGGAGATGAGATCAGCAGTTTCACAATCCTATCCGGGTTGATTGCGTTTTTCGGCCTGAATTTAATAAATCTTGTAACATTTGTCATTGCGATACTTTCAATGCCGAGCGGTTCAACTCTGAGCCTGATCTTGTGGATCTCGAACAGATCTGAGAGTGGTGGAGGGATCAGGCCGAAACGGTCAATCATTTCAGCTTTTATGGACTGAAGTTCATCCGGATTTGAAGCCGATACCAGTCTTTTATAGAAAATCAGACGGGTGCTGATATCACTGATATAATCAGCAGGGATTAAAGCCGAGATATCGAGATTGATTTCCGTGCTTCTGGAGGACAGATCACTGAGTGACTGATCGTTGCCATCCTTGAGTGAATTTATTGCATTGCCGAGCATTTCCATGTACAGGGTAAAACCGACCGCAGCAATCTGTCCGCTCTGTTCGTCCCCGAGAAGTTCGCCTGCACCGCGTATTTCCAGATCGTGGTTGGCAAGGGCAAAACCGACACCGAGATCCTCATGCATGGTAATTGCCTCCAGCCTCTTGACCGCGTCTGCCGACATAAGTTTCGGCGGCGGTGTAAGCAGATAGGCATAGGCCTGGTGGCTTGAGCGACCGACGCGTCCGCGCAGCTGATGCAGCTGGGCAAGACCGAATTTATCCGCACGTTCTATTATGATGGTATTGCATGATGGAATATCGATCCCGGTTTCAATAATGGTGGTACATACCAGCACGTTGAACTTCTGCCGGTAGAAATTGTTCATGATCAGTCCGAGACTGCGCTCATTCATCTGACCGTGGGCAACCTCGATCCTGGCTTCCGGCAGCAGATTGCGCAGTTCCTCCGCCCGGTTCTCAATGGTTGTAACCTCGTTATGGATATAGTACACCTGACCGCCGCGTTTAAGTTCACGGGTTACCGCCTCTCTGATGATCCCGAAATCCATCTGTTTAAGGAAGGTTTTTATGGCAAGACGTTTGGCCGGCGGCGTTGTTATCAGTGAAAGATCCCTCAGTCCTGAGAACGCCATGTTGAGGGTTCTAGGGATCGGGGTGGCAGTGAGGGTCAGAATATCAACATCAGCGCGCATGGCCTTGATGGTTTCCTTCTGTTTTACGCCGAACCGGTGTTCCTCGTCGACAATCAGCAGACCGAGATCATGGTATATTACTGATTTTCCTAGGAGTTTATGGGTTCCGATCAGAATATCGATTTTACCGTCGGCCAGATCGTTGAGGATCCTGGTCTGTTCGGATGCGGTTTTAAAGCGGCTCAGGGATTCTATATTGACCGCCTCTCCGGCAAACCGGTTTTTAAAGGTTTCATAATGCTGTTCCGCCAGCAGAACGGTCGGAACCAGCACTGCAACCTGTTTGCCGTTTGATACTGCGATGAAGGCCGCTCTTACGGCAACTTCAGTTTTTCCGAAACCCACATCACCGCAGATCAGGCGATCCATGGTTTTATTCTGGGTCATGTCAGTGATTACCGAAAGAATGGCTCGTTTCTGATCTTCGGTTTCAACATAAGGAAAATCAGCGGCAAACTTATTATAGGCCTCCTTGTAGAATTTAAAGCGGTATCCGGTTCGGGTGGCGCGTTTGGCGTAAATATCCAGAAGCTGTACCGCCACATCCCTGACTTTCTTCTGGGCTTTCTCCCGGTTTTTGGTCCAGGCGTCGCTGCCGAGTTTGTTCAAAGGAGGATTGGCTCCGCCTGTATAGCGCGAGATCAGGTGAAGTTCGGTGATTTCAACATACAGCCTGGCGTTGTCAGCATATTCAAGACAGAAGAATTCCTTGTTGATCCCGTTGATTTCCCGTATTTCAAGTCCCCGGTAGCAGCCGATCCCGTATTTGTAGTGGACAATTTTCTCTCCGAGCTTTAGTTCGGCAAGATTTCTGATTATGGCGTCAGCCTGTACATTCCGGTTGTTCCGGCGGGTGGCGATGTAGGTGTTGCCGAACAGTTCTGATTCGGTGATGATCGCCACGGCCGGATCTGAAAATACGATACCTTCATCCAGGGAGGTTACGACGATCCCGTATTTTTCGCCGGAGGAGACAAACTGATCTATCGATTTACACTGCACCGGCAGAATGGCGATTTCTCTTAGATGTTCGCACACCGTGTCGACCCGTCCCGCAGAATAGGCGGAAAACAGGATCCGCAGCTGCGGATTTAGGTCGAGCCATTTTCTGAGTTTGGACATTTTCGGTGACTGACTGCCGATACTCAGATCCTCCGGACGGCTGATGGCAAAATTAAGTCCATGTCCCGACTGCGGTTCGGAAATTTTAACCTGACGGAAATTCTTCATTCGGTGGAAAAAATTATCAGGTGAAAAATACAGAAGCTCCGGTTTGAGTTTCGGGCGATCGTCGCTGTTCTCACCGCTGCCGGTTTCGTAGCGCTGTTTTACATAGGTGCAGAATGATTCCGCCTGTTCGTAGATCTGATGGATCCCGATAATGCGGGCGTCGGGACTGAGGTAGTCAAGAACACAGCTGGTTTCCTGATAGAAAAACGGAAGATAGTATTCAATTCCGGCAGGAATATGACCTGATGAAACCTGCTGATAGATGCTGGCGGGATCAAGGCTGGCGCCGAAGTTTTCGCGGTAGTTCTGTCTGAACAGTTCGATATCGGTTTTCTGGATCGGGAATTCTCTTGCCGGCAGCAGTCTGATCTGTCCGGTTTCCTCCCCGGTGCGCTGTGATTCCGGATCGAAGATTTTGATGCTTTCAATTTCATCATCAAAAAAATCTATACGGTAGGGACTGCTCATTCCGGAAGGAAACAGATCGATCAGAGAGCCGCGCACGGCAAACTCGCCCTGGCCGTAAACCTGGGATACCCGCAGATAACCGTTTCTGGTCAGAGTCGAGGTTATTTCGGTCATGGATATTTCCTGACCCCGGTTCAGAACGAAAACATGTTTTTCAATATAGCTGCGCGGTGCGGTGCGCTGCAGGAGGGTACCGACGGCGGCAATCACGATGCAGCACGGAGTGTGCATCAGGGTGAACAGAGCCTCCATTCGGTTGGAAATCAGATCCTGCTGCGGCGAGAAGGAATCGTAGGGCAGGGTTTCGTAATCGGAAAAACTCAGGATCTGCTCCCCAGGAAGCAGAAACTTCAGATCGTCAAGCAGATGGTTTGCGGTTGCCGGATCCCGGCAGATAACAAGATACTGCTGTTTTTTTGAACGGTACAGTTCGCTGATGTAGAGGGGAACCGCGCAGCCGTAGGCATTACCGATGCTTACGCAGCTGCCGTCTGCATTGATTATTTCAGGATTGAACATTGCTGTTTGCCTTCTCCTCCGCACGTTTCCTCAGCAACTGCTGCTGATATCTGGTAACCGCCGCGATAACCCGCTCACGGTCACTGTCCCTGATGGTGGTGAATTCTATTACGACGCGACTGCTGTCAGGATCTGCTGATTCAATTTTTCCGTAGCAGTAGATGGCGATGCCGTATTCAGGAAAGAACAGTCTGAGCCGGACGATCCTGCCCGGTCTGAATTCACTGCTGCCGGAGATTACGGTAAAGCCGGCGCCGCTGACGGTCTCGGTGGTAAATTCGTTTTTCCCGTCGATTTCCCGGTGCATCAGATAGCAGAGTATGGAGTTTATTTTATCGGTATAGGAGTTTACCTGATCCACCAGACGGGAGAATTCGGTACCGTATTTCTTAAGAGCCTTGGTTGTTCCGGGATCCAGATGCTCCATGGTATCCGAAATACGGAACAGCGGCGGGATTTCCATTCCCAGCACTGATTCGTCCGGGTTTTCCGTGAGATCAGTAAATTCAATCTGAACAGGGGAATTGTAACCAACTGAAAAATAAGTCTCTTCCATCTTTCGCTCCGGAACTGTGAACACGGCGGCAGCGCCGGAACTGCTCTCCGGCCGCTGCAGATTAAATGGAATAATAGCGGAAAAATGTTGAAAGATCCAGTATCGTGGCCCTTTTAACAGCCCCGCCGGAGCGGTACGGATTATCGGAAATTCTATTCAGCAGATCCTGCGATCAGTTCGGTCAGGCGGAACAGAAAATGAAGACTGCCAGTGAGTGCCTTTTCATCCAGATCAAAATCCGGTGAATGGTGACGGCCGCAGATCTTGTTGCCGAGCACGTAGTATCCTGCGGAATTTCCTTCGTTCTGTACCGCCGCAATTAGATGACCGCAGTCCTCGCAGGCATTGAACGGGGCGGAATCAATGATTTCAAGTCCGCATTCCGCGGCAGCGCGGCATACCGGTTCGTCAAGCTGCGGACTGTTGACGACGGCGCGTGCAATGCCGGTCGGGGTGATGGTGTACCGTGCGCCGAAGCGTGCGCATTCCTCCTGTATGATGCTGCAGATTTCCTGATACAGCTGAGCGTTGAGGCTGTCGGTAACATCACGGCACTCTCCGGTGAATGAGACATAATCGCAGATTACGTTCTGAGCGTTGAGGCTGGTAAAACAGCCGAGATTGGTCCGGGCGGACGGGCGGATTTCTGCCAGTCTGAATATGCGGTCGGCTGCCGCTGCGGCGCAGTGCAGTGCGTTGATCCCTTTTTCCGGCTCGATCCCGGCATGGGCGCTGCGTCCGTGTATTTCAACCCTGAATTTGTTTGAAACCAGGAAGTGATCAGGATGCAGTACCAGCTGCCCGCTGGTGGCGCAGATCCCGAGGTGAAAGGCAAACAGACGGTCGAGATTTCTGATCTGTGCAAGATTTCTGATGCTCCATGCTCCGCGGCAGCCCTCTTCAGCGGGCTGGAAAATCAGGGTGAATTTCCCTCTAAGACGGCTGATGTTTTCAGATATGTATTTTGCCAGCACTATGCCGAGGGCGGTGTGACCGTCATGGCCGCATGCATGGCTGATGCCGGGGTGCACCGAGGCAAAACCCAGCCGGTTCGGTGTATGATCCGGTGAGTCCGACTCACCCACGGCAACCGCATCGATATCGAAGCGAAAACCGGTGTCGGGACCCGGAAGTACGGAGCTGATGGTGGCGATAAGACCGGTACAGCGCAGCGGTCCTATCAGCTCTGCGTCAGCCCCTTCGGCAGCAGCACGTTTTTTTTCTGAGCAGTGATCGGAACCGTCACCCAGAATTTCATCTGTATTGATCAGCCGGTCGAGCATACTGATCTGATAGCCGAAACTTTTCAGATAACTGAAGATGACAGAGGTGGTGCGAAATTCGCACCAGCCGGGTTCCGGGTGGCGGTGCAGATCTCGTCTGATGCTGATGAGCAGACGGTCCGGATCGTCTATAGTACTTTTTTTACTCACTGTCAGTGCCTTTTGTCTGCAGTGCGATGAGCATTTCCCCGTAGCTGTTCAGCATTTTACAGAACAGCTCTGCGGTAACTCCGGCATCATACAGGGCGCCGTGCGCCCGGGTGGTATCATATTCGATCCCGGCTATTTCACAGGCTTTTGACAGTACGGTATGTCCGAGCAGCACCATGGCAAGCGATGCGGTATCAATGCTTGAGAACGGATGGAACGGACATCTTTTATAGTTGCACCGGTTTACTGCATTCATGATAAAACTGTGGTCGAAGTGGGCATTGTGGGCCACCATGATCGCCCTGGTGCATTTTTTCTCTTTTACCTTTTTGGATACGGCCTTGGAGAATTCCTTGATGACATCCGCCTCATCTCCGGCTTCACGCAGTGGATCGAAGGGATCGATCCCGATAAACTGCACTGAATTGCTGTTTATTTCAGCACCTTCAAAGGGTTTCACATTGAAATGAAGACTGTCACCCACCCGGAAAACTCCGTTTTCGTCGAGATCTATGAAGTAGGCTCCTATTTCAAGCAGGGCATTTTTCTGCGGATCGAATCCGGCGGTCTCCACATCCACCACCACCGGCAGATATCCTCTGAATCTTTCACAGATCTGCGTGGTTGCAAGGTTCAAATTTTCGATCATATGATTTTTGATTTTCCTGTACAGATTTTTTTGAGTGATTATACCATATGCGGGATCTGCCCACAGTTTTTTTGACAGCTGAGAGGTCGGGAAAAATATAATTTTGAGATCCTGACTGTCACATTGCCGCCGCTGATGTTCTATAATGAACCATCGTCTGGCAGAGGACTGCGGTTTCAGTACAGGCACGTTTTTTGCTTGAACCTATTGCAGGTATACTGTCAGTTAAAATCTTTATCCGGGCTGCAGAGTTCCGGAAAGTGCTGAAATCGGAGGATTGCAAAGTGGATTTGAAAAAATTGTTTCTGTCGGCTGCGGCTGTGCTGACTGCAGCAGGGGTGTCCGCCGCTGAAATTGAATTTAAGGCTCCGCTTACCGGTTCCGAATGGAAACTGGTGGAAAACAGCCCGCTGCGATGCACTCTGGAGCATAAGATCCCCGATTACGGCAGTGTTATGTTCACCTCGGCGGCCGGCAAAAACCAGAATATGAGTTTCAGACTCAAATCAACCAGGGAGCCGGTGCAGTCGGGTATGGTTGAGGTAAGAGCGGTTGCCCCGAACTACCGTCCGGGGATCCCTGATGAAAAAATTGCAGATCTGAAAAATTACAAGTATTTCGGGGGTGAAATTGAGGGTCTTGATGCTATGAATGTTATCAGTGCTCTGTCACAGAGCCGTAATATCGCCATGGTTTACAACGATCCGCTCTACCTCGGCAAACAGTTGCAGGTTACGGTCAACAATATTAATTTCCGGCGCAGCTACCGCGAGTTTGAAACCTGCATTACGAAGCTGTTACCTTATTCCTTTGCTGATGTGGCATTCACCATTGTTGGTTTTAAACCTGAATCAAATGAACTTACAGATGATTCAAAGAGACGTCTCGACATGCTGATAACCTATCTGGCTTATGATCCTGGTATCGAAGATTTGGTAATAGACTCTTATACCGACAGTTTCGGCACGGCGGAGCGCAACCGTCAGATTTCCAGAGAGCGGGCAGACACCATTGGAAAATATATCGAGCAGAGCGGTATTGCCGCTGAACTGATGCGAAAAAACGGAATGGGTGAAAAACAGCATATTGTAAGCAATGCCACTGAAGAGGGTCGTTCTCTAAACCGCCGTGTGGTCATTTCAGTGCAGCACAGTTTCGAGCAGGATCTCAACTACCGTTATGACGATTCCGATCCAGTCTCAGCCGCACCGAAAGAAGAAAAAAAATCCTCCGGTATAGCCGGTTCCGTCAAACCTGATGGCTCCGCTTCGGCAGCTGCTGCGGAGAAAGAACCTGAACCGCAGAAGAAAGACACAGCTGCCAGGGGCAGAACTGTTACGGCCGGCTCTACTGAACAGCTGATGAAAGAGCTTGAGAACGGCGAACCTGAGGATGTAAACGCTATTTCGGCGGCACAGGGTGCGGCTCCGAGTCTCGGCGGTACCTCCCCGGCGGTGCCTGCAGCAGTGAAAACTCCTGTGCGGGAACCGATGTAGTCAGCCGGTACGCACAGCACTGTACCAGTCTCCGGTCGCTGATCGGGGATTTCTTTTTTTTGAATATAAGGACTAACGATGAACAATTGCGGCATTATCGAGGGATATTTCGGCAGACCGTGGAATTTCAGAACCCGCGGAACCTATCCGGAATTTCTCCGCCAGCACGGCTACAGCTTCTTTATATACGCACCTAAAAATGATCCGAATCTGCGAAAGAAGTGGGATCGTCCGTGGAGTTCCGAATATACCCGTACGTTGCAGAATTTTGCCCGCAGGTGCGCCGGCTGCGGCATAAAGTTCGGGATCGGCTATACACCGGCAGGTGATGCCTCAGCAGTTGCCTCTGATCCTGCTTTGCTGCTGGAGCGGATCAGATCCATCAGGGATGCGCTCCCGCTTGACTATTTTGCCCTGCTTTTTGACGATCTTGAAAATCATGATCGTGACAGACTGGCAGTCTGCCAGCTGAAAATAGCGGAGCTGGTTGCAACTGAACTGTCCACGCAGACCCGTATGATTGTATGTCCGAGCTACTACAGCACAGATCCGGTTCTGGAAAAGGTGTTCGGGGCGCGACCGGCAAACTACTGGAATGAATATGCCGGGGGACTTGATCCGGCAATTGACATTTTCTGGACCGGCGAAAAGGTCTGCTCATCCTCCTATTGCGCGGAGCACCTGGAATGGTTTGAAAAACAGTTCCGCCGTAAAGCATTCCTGTGGGACAACTATCCGGTCAATGACGGGAAAAAAATGGCGGATTTTCTCTATCTTAAACCCTTTACCGGCCGTCCCTCCAGTCTTGAACCGCATCTGGCCGGACATGCGGTCAATCCGATGCGTGAACCTTATCTGAACAGAATTACCATGGCGACACTGGCGGATTCATACCGGGATTGCCCGCTGGACGCCGGCGGTGAACAGTTCTGGGAGCTGGTCTGTTCCATGATCGGCAGGCGGCTGGCGGCTGCACTGCGGGAGGATTTTGAACTGTTTACGCAGACCGGTCTGTCGCAGATCCCTCCGTCCGGACTGGAGAAGCTCAAACACAAATACAGCAGTTTCCGCAACAGTCCCTACGGACGGGAGATCTACCGTTATCTGTGCGGAGAGTATGCATTCGATCCGGCCTGTCTGACCGGGTAGTTATCAGGTTCCTGCCGCAGTTATCAAAGTAAACGATCCATAATAACCTTTAAGGTAATTATGGCTTTTGCTTAGTCTAAGTGATTTCACTGAAAAGTGAATGAACTACGTTATGAGAGAATGA